>DYZU01000154.1 GCA_022735835.1 Thermincola sp.
GCTTCCAACCTCCAGTGTGTTGCTGGCTAAGTTGTTGCCGCCCTGAAGGAATATACCCGGCCCCTCCCTTCATTGGTTTTATTCGACCGTTTACCTGCCCATTTCGCCCGTAACCCACAAAATTCTTGCGCTCTCTTTATTATTGTAGTATATTTTAACAAAATGGCTAAACTGACACCTTGGGGGTGGCTTCTTGATGGAACGAATTCAGATTCTGGAAAAAATCGCTCCCTTTAACCTCTTGAGCCAGAACATACTCATGGAAATCAGGCCCAGGATCCAGGAAAAACATTTCCCCAAAGGGAGTTTTTTCTTTAAACAGGGAGATCCGTCCCTGCGGACTCTCTTTATTCTTGTGGAAGGTTTCGCGGAAATAATTGTGCGCAATGAAAAAGGCGCGGAGTCAGTTGTCGGGCTGCGCAAACCAAATGATTTTTTTGGAGAGACCGTTATTCTCACGGACAAACAGTACCCGGCATCGGTCAGGGCTGTAACGGACTGTTCATGCCTGCTCCTGGACAGAGAAACATTTGATTTTCTTATTCAGCACAGCGCCGAATTCGCCAGTTTCTTCAGCCAGTTGCTCACTGACCGGTTGAGAGACATGTTTGCCGAGGTAGTTCTTGAGCAGTCATATGATGCCTATGGCATGGATGCCACACCCTTTCGCAAGAGGGTTTGCGACATCATGAATTCTCCCGTTATTACCTGCCGGGAAAATGACCTGGTCACCTCCGCCGCCAGGGTTCTGACCAAGAACAGGATCAGTTCCCTGGTAGTTGTCGATAAATCAAACATTCCTGTCGGAATCCTGACCGAATCCGACCTGGTCTCCAGGATCCTGAGCCGGGGTGAATGCCAGCCTGACCTCAAAGTCAGGGAAGTGATGACACCGAACCCGGTCAGCCTGCCGCCGGACGCCTTTTTTTACCAGGCCCTCCTGACGATGATCAAAAACCAGGTAAAACAGCTGCCCATAATTGAAAATAACAAACTGATCGGGATAGTTACCCTGCGCGACCTGGTGCAAAGCCGCAGTACAGGCGCCATCACCACTGTAAGTAATATTGAATCCGAAACATCCATTGAAGGGTTGAAAAAAGCCAGCAACGGCATTGACAATGTTTTAAAAGCGCTGATTGCCGAAAAGGCCTCCGCGAAAGAAATATGCGAGGTAATGACAGAGTTTTATGACCGGCTGACCAAAAAGGTCATCGAGATATCAGAAAAACAATTGCTGGCAGAAGGTTTCGGGGCGCCCCCGGTCGACTATTGCTGGATAACAATGGGCAGCAGCGGGCGAAAAGAACAGATCACCCGCACTGATCAGGATAACGGTATTATTTATGACGACTCCGACCCCACCAAGTGGGAGGCAGCCGAAAATTACTTCTCCAGATTGGCCGAAAAGGTCGTCGACGGCCTTTATCAATGCGGTTTTGCCCTTTGCAAAGGCAACGTCATGGCGACCAATCCCCAGTGGCGCAAGCCATATAAAGAATGGATTGAAACCGTCTCGTTCTGGGTTCAGGAACCCCATTCCGAAATGCTGCGTAATTTTACCATTTTTCTTGATTTCAGGCCGGTCCACGGAACCGCGGACCTTGCTCACCGGTTAAGAAAAGCGGTTATCCGCATGATCCAGGACAACCCTATAGTGCTTCATTTTTTGGCCCGTGACGACCTTTCCCACGGGGTTCCCCTGGGGTTGTTTAAGCAGTTCATCACTGACAAGTCAGAAAAACATAAAGGTGAAATCGATATAAAAGGAAGCGCTCTGGTCCATATCGTGGACTGCATCCGGATTTTTTCCATCAGGGATGGAATCGCCGCTACCAACACCTTTGAAAGGATAAAAGAGCTGACAGCCAATGGTACCCTGCCAAAAGACGACGCCGAATTTATCGAGGCCGCATACGAAACCCTCATGACCTTCCGGAACCGGGAAAACCTGCGGAAATCCAGTATAGGCCTGGCACCGGACAACTACTTAAACCCATATAAACTGAGTAAACGGGAACAATCCGTGCTAAAGGAGGCATTTAAGGCTATCAACAGGCTGCAAAATTTCACCGGCTCTTATTTTAGAGTAGAAGGATTTTAATGGAGAAACTGTCCGTATCCCACCAGAGGAAGTGTTTGCTTCATGAAAGACCTCTTCAGAATTCTGCAATGGGCCGTTGGTTTACGAAGTCCCCGGGAAGAGATCGGCGGGGAAATTGACCCAGCCGTTCTGTTGGAAATAAGATACAAAACCATGGCCGAAAAAAATAAAATACCCCTGGACATTCCTCTCCTGAAAGCCAGGTTTGTGGTTTTTGATTTGGAAACAACCGGCCTTTATCCGTACGCGGGCGACAAGATAATTTCCATGAGCGCCGTAATAGTGGAAAACGGAGTTATCAGAAAAGAGCCGTACTTTGATTATCTGGTCAACCCTAACAGGCCGATCCCGCCTGTCGCGACCGAAATTACAGGAATAACTGACGAGATGGTCTCCAATGCTCCATCCGTTTTATGGGTCCTGAACGAATTCCTTAATTTCGCCCGGAACAGCATTCTGGTTGCCCATGCCGCGGATTTTGACCTCAATTTTATCAATCTCGTGCTCAAGCAAACCTGTCATACTAAAATCTACCATCCGGTAGTAGATACCTGTACCCTGTCCGGCGCTCTTCTAACCGGTAAAAACTGCATTACCCTCGATGCTTTGATCAAATATTTTAAACTTTCCCCCGAGGGGCGGCACACGTCTCTGGGTGATGCGCTGGTAACCGCGGAAATTCTTATTCATTTCCTGAATCTGCTGGCCAAACGGGATATACATACTCTCGCAGATTTATACAATTACCTGCACCTGAGAGCTTTCCAGTGACATCTTCCAGTTCTTTATATTATCTCAGTTCTCCAGGAAACCAGTTCGGCTTCCGTATTCTGTTCAATGAAATTAACCACTTCATTGACAATGCTGTCCACGTGCCTGCGTTCAGAACTTACTGCCGCAATGCCAAGGACAGCCTTTTTCCATTCATCCTGGTAAGCGGTTTCCGCAATCGATACATTGAACTTGGCCCGGACCCTGTTGATCAGGCTTTTCAGTTCCCTCCGTTTATCCTTGAGAGAGTTTGACCAGTTAAGCCGCAGTTCCACTATACACAATCCTACTATCATGCCGTTTTTCCCCCTAAACTTTAAGGAATTGTTCGGGAGCGTAATCATCCTCGGAAATCAGCTCTCTCCTGCCTTCCAGTCCGTTATCATAAAAGATGCGGTAGACTCTCGCCTTAAACCCCACAAGTCCCGACGGCAGCGTGGTTGCAGTCTGTTCTGTAACAAGCTGGATAGTCTGCCCTTTTTTCCTGACTCCTAACAGATTCACCACGATGTGGTTGTCTTTTACTTTGGCATATATATAAACCGGATTCCTCGTATTGTTTTCAAACTTCAGGTCCAGTCTGCCGTAGGCAACCGCCGCGTCCTGGCCGGACGGGATATAGTCCGGCGCTACAGTGTGGGGATGCCGTTCCTTCACCTGTAAGCCGGCATAGAGCGCCGCCTGGTACAGGGTAGAGGCAACCTGGCTGCCGGCGCCTGACCCCCGGTCCAAACGCCCGTCTATGCCAACTGAAGGATGGCGGTAACTCTCTTCCCGAATTACCGGCCCGATGGCCTGATTAAAAGAAAAATCCTCTCCGGGACGTATAAGTTTACCATTCAGTTCCTGTACGGCCAGGCGTATGTTTTCAGCCTGTTCCCTGTTTTGGAGGGAAAAAGCGGTTATCCCAAGCCCTATTGATTCTTCTATTCCCTCCAGGTCAGACCTGGTGTAACGGGGACGGACTTCTGAAACCTCTAATCTTACAGGCGCAACCTGCAATCTCCCCAAGGCTGCTCTTATCTTGGCATTGTTGACCGGTAATTGATAAGATTTACCTGGTTCCTCGGGATTTATCTTTAACCGGCTCCCATCAATGTCTATGCTGGCGTTTTTGGCCGGGATGTTAATTTCAGAAATGATCCCGGCCTGTATATTTTTAAGTTTTAACTCGTCTACTGTATATTCAATAGACAATTCCCGCTTTTGCCGACGGACCCGAAACATCTCCAAAGCGTCAGTAAATATGTTTTTTGTATGGCCTATTTTTAAGGCTTTGTCAACAGTAGCCCGGATATCCGGCCTGAATCCCAACTGGTCGTATGAAAACACCCATTCTCTGTCTTCATACCGCAAAACCAGGCAAGCCGATTTCAGCTTGCGCCCAATATTCTGCTCTAATTTCTTGAAGGCCTGTTCCTTGGTAAGTCCTCCCACATCGGCGCCATTAACAGAAACCCCAGGGAAAATGAAATTTTCCCCGGGGTTGGCAGCAAAAACCAATCCTCCGATAATACTGACCAATCCTTGAGTGATCAGGAAAACAAAGATCAATAGATAGTTTTTCTGGAATACAGGCATATTTATTCCTTCCCCCAACTTGATGAGCAAATCCTAACCCCGTTTCAGGCCTTAGAATTCATGGACAGTTCCGCAAATTTGCCGGCCGTTTTGGCCTTATCCAACAGTTCTTCTGTTATCAAATCCCCTTCTTCGGCGATCACCTCTCCACTATCGGTCTCAATTCGTTTGGACACCTTGCGGCCCAACAGGTATTCCCGTTGCCGTTCTTCAAAAAGTCTGGCGGCTTCGGACGGTTCCTGCTGACCCGGCGTTTTTTTCTCGGTGTCATCCTTAGGAGAGGTTAATTTTTTTTCCGGCGGTTTAACAGCGGTTGCGGATGAAGAGCCTTCCACGCTGTCAGTAAGGGATCCCTCGGCCCCTTCGTTAACAACGAGGACATCTTTTCCAAAAGTAATAATCTGGTCCGCCGGAATGATTCCTTTGTTTCCGGAGGCATCAGCCGGGGCCAGTTCACATCCCGCTATCTTCCCTTCATTGTTATCATCCACCAAAAACTCGCTTACGGTACCGATAAGTTTGCCTTTTTTAGTCAGTACTTTGGTGCCTTTTACGCGAACGTTTTGCTCCAGCAACCCGGTAACGTCAGATTCGCTGGCCAGGTCGGTGACAGAAGAAGAGTTCTGGATAGTTACCGCGTATTCCCCGACTCCTTCCACCAGTTTAAAAGGCAGGATTTTAACGCCCAGGTGCCTTAGCCCGTTGTCAACCAGCAGATATTCAACTGTTCCTTTGGCCGGGTTTATAACCAGGTCGCTGACGGAGCCTACCTCTTTCCCGTCTTCAATACTGATAATAGATAATCCCAACAGTTCTTCACTTCTTTTCATCGCTTACTCTCCTAACATAAAGCTTTATAATCTTAAAAAGCCTCGTTTTTCCAGAGGTTTATTTTTTCGTCAACACTTACCCTAATCAAAGCCGGTATCTTAGAATACGGCAGGTTAGGGGTATTGGCTTTGGCCAGCATTTCCTGCAGCAGTTCCAGGTGTTTCATGTTAATCTTGATTTCTTTGACAATTGAATCTGCCAAGTCAAAAGACCTGTTTGCCAAAAATTGTTCCAAAAATTCCCTGGCTTTCTGGTATTGTCCAAGTTCTCTCAGCGCCGCGCAGATGTCGAACACCAGCATAATCTCCAGGTCCGGCGGCGGGTTAAGTTCCAGAGCCGAGGAAAAGTATTTTATGGCTAAATCCAGCTTATCTGCAAGTTTCGCGTCAAACCCTCTTGAAACATATGATTCCAGCAGGTCCGCGTTATCTTGTACACTGAGACGCCCGATACTCATAATCTCCTCTCCCTGTATCTCACCCGGATTTGAGAGAGCTTCCTCATGAACTTCCGCAGGCAATGGGTTATCGATATCATCACTGTCAGGTAATTCTTCCTCCTGGTTGGAAACCGCAACTTCGTCCACCGGCCGTTCTTCTTCCTGATCTTCCGGTAGGAAATCCGGGGAATCCAAAACATTATCTTTTTTGTTAGTTTCCCTCTGGGCAATATAATAGGAGCCCAAACTGGCAATAATCAGGTTGATTCCTATAGCAGCATACAGGTTAAAAATACTTATCAGGGCAGGAAAAATCACCGCTATGAAAAGTGAAAACCCGGTTATAAAAATAAAAGCTTTGTAAGATAAGCGCTTGTAATTCTCTTTCCGGTAGTAGAAAACCGCAAATAAAAAGTTAACAATGAAAATAACGATATAGTACCGGGCCATATTCCACCTCCCGGAACAGCACCCAACGTTAACACTAATATTCGACGGATACCACTTAATTCCTTCAGTCTATCAGGATATTTTTTTAAAATTCTGCAATCGGGCATGCTTGTTAATGGCCAGGTCATAAAGTTCAAGGTATTCGGCAGCCGACCTGTTCCATGAAAAATCCTGTTCCATGCCGTTTACCGCAAGCCTGCGCCATTTTTGCGGTTCTTCCGAGTACAACCTGAGGGCTCTCCTGATTGCTTCCAGCATCGCTTTGGAATCATACGGCTCAAAGGAAAAACCGTTTCCTGAGCCGGTTTGCGGGTCGTAGTCCACAATCGTGTCAGCCAGTCCTCCCGTGGCCCTGACTATCGGCACAGTCCCGTATCTGAGGCTGATGAGCTGACCCAAGCCACACGGCTCGTACCTTGAAGGCATTAAAAACATATCTGCCCCGGCATATATCCTCTGGGCCAGTATTCCGTTAAACCCCAGGTAGAGTCCCATCTTGTGGGGATATTGCTCCCTCATCCGGGCAAACATCTCTTCATAGTACCTGTCCCCTTCACCCAGCACAATAAACTGCAATTCTTCCTGCATAATCTCTTGAAACGCCTCGGCAATCAAGTCAAGGCCCTTCTGGTCCACCAACCGGGAAACCAAGCCCATCACGGCCACATCTTTGACCGGTAAATCCAGTTCTTTTTGCAGGGCGTACTTGTTTTCGTATTTGTCCTGAATCGAACCGGAATCGTATGGGCGGAAAATCCGCGGGTCTGTCTTGGGGTTGAACTCGTGGTAATTGATCCCGTTAACTATGCCGTGAAGGTCCTCAGACCTCTTGCGCAGCAATCCCTCAAACCCTTCCCCGTACTGCGGAGTCTGGATCTCCTGGGCGTAACGCTTGCTGACAGTATTTATAACATCCGCATAACCAAGCCCGGCCTTCATGAAACTTATCTGCCCGTAAAACTCCACTCCGTCAGGGTGAAAATACTCCTTCCCGACCCCCAGCAGTCCCAGGCAATCTTTAGGGAAATTGCCCTGGTAGAGAAGGTTGTGAATCGTAAATACCGTCGCTATCCTGTCGTAAAACGGGTCATTTGTGTACTTCTCCTTAATCAGGAAAGGTATCGGCCCTGACTGCCAGTCATTGCAGTGAATGACATCAGGTTGGAAATCAATCCTTTTCAGCATCTCCAGGACAGCAATGGAGAAAAAAGCGAACCGTTCGGCCTCATCCCAATGACAGTACATTCCTTCCCGGTCAAAGTAATGGTAATTGTCAATAAAATAAACCGGAACCTTTTTCGTTTCTCCACCTTCCGTTTTGGCTTCAATATGTGATTCCCTGACCAGACAGGTTTCAGCCCGGTTGCCAATTTTAACAGGAAAATCGGTAACTGTAGAAACACCGGTAATTCCGCGATACCTGGGCAGTACTACTCTGACATCGTTTCCCATTGCCGTAAGGGCCTTTGGCAGCGACCCGGCCACATCGGCCAGTCCTCCCGTCTTGGCAAAGGGCACAACCTCCGATGAAACAAAAAGAACCTTTAAATTCCTGTCCAACATCATTTTCCTTTACCTCCTTAATGATATAACCATTTAGCCATTGATTGCCTTATTGGTATAATCTTTTCTTAGATTATGGAGATACGGAAAATTTTATGCCGGTCCGGTCCGTTAAGGCCGCTACCCCCATAAAACGAGCCTCGCTCTCGATTAATATAAAAACAACTTTTTGGATGAGAGGAGGTCCCAACAGCTGAAAATGAGGTCTAAACTGGTGACCGTCCTTATTGTGTCTCTCCTGCTGACATCTCCGTTCTTAACTACCGGTTTTTCTTACGCGCATTGGAAATATGAGCCCTGGCAGTCCGATACGGCCGCTTCCTCCCTCGACTTTCCTTTAAAGGATGCCAAAGGACACTGGGCCGAATATGCTATAGCCGAAATGTACGCTAAGGGTGTGATGAAAGGGTATGAAGATAATACCTTCAGGCCAAACAAACCGGTAACCTTCCTGGAAGCGGTCGTAATGCTGGAAAAGCTTTTATGGCGTGAACCCACGGAATCGGACATCGATGCCTTCAGCTATCTGGAGATGAATTTCAACATTCCCAAATGGGCCGTAGGGTACGTGGGACTTGCGCTCAGACAGGAACTGCTCTCTTACGGTGAACTGGGAAAAGTATCTCTCCAGCAGCCGCTGGTCAGGCAGGACGCCGCGGTTCTGGCAGTCAGGGCGCTGGATCTGACTAAACAGGCCCAAAAAATAAATGAAGCGCCCCCGCCTTTCACTGATTCGGCACAGATTAATGACAGTGTTGCCGGATATGTCTTTCTGGCCTGTGAGCGTAAAGTGATGAACGGATTCCCTGACGGCAGTTTTCGGCCTGTCAATCCCATTTCCCGGGCGGAAACGGCCGTGCTGCTCAGCAAGGTCGCCAACCAGCTTCCTTTCATAAATTCAGAGGAAAAGTCCGGTTTTATCAAGTCAATAAACCAAAGCAGGAACAGTCTGACACTGGTAAACGATGCCAACCGGGAAACTGAAATCATTTTACCTGAAAAAACTCTCATATACTTAAACGACAAGCCTGCCGCCATTGAGCAACTGGCCGCGGAAGTTCACGTCAGGATAATCGGGACGGGAACAGGCGATTTTACAGTGCTGATCGGTCACAATATTATACCCGACAATGGCGCCGAAGTGGTGATGGAACCCGTTAACCTGAGCACGGCGCCGCTGGAAATCCAACAGTGGGTGGAAATAAACAAGATTTATGAGAATTATTTGGCCGGTATTTTCAATGAGAACCTGTACTTCCTGGCCAGCCGCGGGGAGAAAAAACGCAGCGGTTACACTGTTGATATACTCAAAGTATCCACTACTACAGATGCCAAAGGAATTCACTATAAAATCTGGGTTGACCGTTCCGACCCCGCCCGCGATGCCGTAACAACTCCGTCCATAAATTACCCGTACGCGCTGGTCCGGGTCGAACTTCCCCCGGAAAAAATCAACAGCGTAACTTTTGTGGATAAACTTAACCAGGTAATAGCTGAAACTGAAGGGAATGTCCCATAAATAACTGGGGCAGCCTTTCTTTTTAGTTATGAAAGCCACGAAGTGGCAGATATATTCCTCCATTTTCATTGAAAGGGTTATTAATATTGAAACGCATCTACCGCAAAGAATTATGGCAGAGAATCGGCAGGGCCAATGCAGACTTCCGGCTGGTTGAAGACGGGGATCATATTGCTGTGGGACTGTCAGGCGGAAAAGACAGTTCCACCCTCGTTTATGTAATGAACGAATGGCGAAAATTTTCCCCGGTCAGTTTCTCTGTAACGGTAATTACCCTTGATATGGGCTGGGGGACAGACCTCTCCCCTCTTGTCCGTTACTGTGCCGAGATGAACGTTCCCTATCACATTGAGCCGACCAAAATCGGTCCCATTGTTTTTGACACCCGCAGGGAATCAAACCCCTGTTCTCTTTGTGCCAAACTGCGGCGTGGCACTCTGCACAACGCAGCCAAAAAACTGGGCTGCAACAAAGTTGCCCTGGGGCACCACTTAGATGACGCCCTGGAAACCCTCCTGCTGTGCATGTCTTTTGAAAGCCGGATAAAGACGTGCAAACCCAAGACGTACCTTGACCGGAAGGATATCACCCTGATCCGGCCGCTGATTTACGTGGAGGAAAAAACCATTAACAAAATTGTCAACCGGCTGGGTCTGCCGGTTATTCAAAACCCCTGTCCGGCCGCCGGCTCTACCAAGCGCCAGGACATGAAAAATGTTATCGCCTTTTGGGAAAAACACAGCCCCAAACTGCGCGATAACCTCCTGGGAGCTCTCAGAAACAGCAATGTCTGGCCCCGCTAGTTCCAGCGGCCTTCCCTTTCCTTCCTCCGTTTCAGATACTGTTCCTCCCATTTTTTATAAGCGTCCGGCGAATAATTTTCATTCAGCGGACAGAGTTCAGTATCCTGTTTACAGACAAAACAATTGGCACACTGTTTTTTGTTCTCCTGCCGCCGGTTATTCCTTTCCCGGTTTTTTTTCATTGCTGCACCCCTGCTTTGATTGTAGATAGATTGTTATGCCGTGCATAGGGATTCTTCATTCCTTTTGCTGATGGCAATGTTATACAGTTTAACGTATTCCTGAGCCGAGTTTGACCAGGAGAAGTCGGATTTCATGGCCGACCTGACCAGCTCGGTCCACAGGTCGGGTCTCTCCCTGTAAATGAACAGGGCGCGTTCGATTGTATCAAGAAACTTATCAGCCGTGTACTCCACTGTGTCAGCCAGGCCGCCTGTAGCCCTGACAATAGGGACCGTCCCGTACCGCAGGCTGATTAGAAACTCGGCAAATATTTTTTCCAGCAAATCCAGACCCTTCTGGTCAACCAACCTGGAAATCACGCTTAAGACCGGCACATCTTCTACCATTGCTTTTGCTGAGTCATAGGAACACCTCCGTTTCGTCTAATCCCGGCGAATGTCCGGATTCATTGGGCGCAGAGCTGCCGCAGCCAGTTCCGGTGAGGTAGAATTGATGAATATTCCGGTCCCCCATTCAAATCCCGCGGCAACGGATAACCGGGGCAGGATCTCAAGATGCCAGTGAAATGTTTCATAACCCTTCCCGGGCGGGCCGGTATGAAGCACGATATTAAAGGGAGGATAGTTAAACGCCCGCTCAAGCCTGCGGACCGTCCTTCTGATTATTGAGCCCAGGGACTTGGCATCGTTTCCGGCAATATTCCCGAAATCATGTTGATGCCTCCTGGGCAAAATCCACATCTCATAGGGAAACCGGGAGGCGTACGGAGTCAACACCACAAATTCATCTGTGGTTTCCACTATTCTCTGGTTAACGGCGATTTCATCGGAAATAATCCTGCAGTAGATGCATGTACCATTGCTTTCAAAGTATCGTCTGACCCCGGCAAATTCTTTAATAAAAACCTCCGGAACAACGGGTAAGGTAATAATCTGCCAGTGGGAGTGTTCGAGGGAAGCTCCGGCTGTGAGGCCATAATTCTTAAATACCTGAATATATTTACACCTCGGATCCCGGCTGAGGACCTTGTATCTTTCGGCGATAGCCAGCATTGCCAGCCCGGCCTGCTCATCAGTTACCCGGCCCAGAGTTTCCAAATGGTCAGGGCAGTCAACTATCACTTCATGAGTACCCACGGCCTCCATTCGCCGATTGATTCCCGTTTTCCGGGGATTTGGGTCGCCTTCAGGAGTGACGGCGGGAAACTTATTCGGAAATGCCCTCACCGTCCAGCCGGGGGTATGGGGTTTTCCTCCCCCCGGTCTCCATGCGAGGACTTCCGGCGGTGTTTTGTCTTCGTTCCCGTAACAGAACACACAGCTGCCGCCCTTTTTTTGTTCAACAGGAAGGATAAAGTCATGCGGCCTTTTACTCCGCTCTGTAGCAATAATCACCCAGCTCCCGGTCACCGGGTCCTGCCTCATTTCCGGCAAAACTCCACCTCCAAAATAAACAATAAAAATTAGGTTAATCTTATTATATGAACGTTTCTGTAAATATGACTACTAAAATTCGCCGTACTTCTACATAGTTCCTCTATTATAGCAACAAGATTTACCTTTATGAGTGAGCAGGATTTTATTTATTTAAAGAAGAATTTATGATACTAAAAATTTATCAATAGAAGGAGAAGATTTAGATTGATAAAAAAACAAATAATGTACTTGTCATTGTTAACCTTTGCTGTTTTTGCCGTTTTGACAGGATGTTCCGGCGGCAAGTATGCCGCCAAAGTTAATGATCACTACATAACAAAAGAACAGTTAGAAAAAAGATTCCAGATTATAAACAATTTTTATGAAAGAACGGCCAGAAAGTTGACAGCCGGTGAACAAAAGGCTCTGAAAAAGGAAACCCTTGACTTATTGATCAGGGAGGAGCTTGTAGCTCAGGAGGCGAAGAACAGAGGAATTGTTATCTCAGATAAACAGGTTGACGACCATATAAGCGATATTAGAAAAAAACTCAAAAACGAAAAAGAATTCATGTCGTTTCTAAAGGATTGGGGTTATGACACCGAAGAAAACTACCGTGAAAAAGTCAAAAACGAACTTCTTTATCAAGCTTTATCGGAAAGAATAACGAAGGATATAACAGACCCACTAGCTAAAAAAGAAGCGTTTGACAGGTTCTTACAAGAAAGAAGAGTGAAATCAACCGTAAAGGTTTATGAAAAATTTAAGTAATAGAATGAACAGTAATCTTTCAACCGGCACTCCGGGCATTTAGGTGTACGGGCGTGGCTTTTTGGGGTGGCCGCCAGCAGCTGAAAAGGGGTGTTAAAGTTACAGAAAAAGACGGCAAAGCCGTCTTTATATATTACCGCCTCTTTTTTTCATTTCTCCCTCGGCAAACCTGACCATTTTCTTCACCATGTTGCCGCCGATCTTCCCCACTTCGCGGGTGGTCATGTTCTCCCATCCGCGTTCTTTAATATCGTCATCCAGCTCCAGTTCTTCGGCCACCTCATACTTTAATTTGTCAAGTTCGTCATCTGCCTGCGGGACAAGTTTATCTCGGTCGGTCAGGGAAATCACCTCTTTTCTTAAAGTTTAATGTTATTTTTCCCTTCCCGACCACCTTTTAATGATAAATTTTCAGGTAAAATTATGCCCCGTTATTAAACTCTTCCAAGGATCACGGTCCGGTCGCCTTTTTCTTTTTCACACTTTTTACAGGAATGATACCAAAAATAAAACTCGGTAGTCAGGAGCTTCTGTGACATCAGGTACCTGTCAAACTGTTTCAGAGCCTTGGGAACCAGGTATTTGGGGCCGGTAAAGGTTTTCCCCATCAGTTTCAGGCTGTTGAATTTTTTAACATTCTCGTCCTTCACAGAAGGGTCAACGATTTCAATCATTATCCTTCCCATTAACAGCCCGTCTTCGAAAATTACGAATAAAGGGGATACCGTCCGGTAACCCTTGGATTCTATTTCCCTGAGTGTTTTCTCTATTTTAATTTCCGGGTTCATGGGAAAATGGGATACCATAGGGATCTTCGAAGTATAAAAGGTTTTTCCCGAAAGATCCAATTCCTGCAGATCAAGCGTGGCAAATTCCTCCGGGGATAAATCCGGGCAAAAACAATGAAGCCTCATCCTTGCACCTCACTGACGATTCATTGTCGCCTTATTGTATTCCGGCAACTGTAGAGTTCTAAGCGCCATTCCCGTACCAAGGTTTATCCCTACTCCAACAGACCACATTTTTTTCAGGGTATCCACCGGAATGTAAAAGGCAATAATCAAAAGGGCAATTGTTCCAATAATGCTCCACCTGATTGTATTCCGGGCCTTGTCGGGAAAACCGAGGCGGCGCCAGTTGAAAGCCGCCATAAGGGCCCCGAAAATAAAATGCGGGACAGAAACGATAGGAATCAATACGGGATTGAAAAGCCGTCTGGAATTGGCTGACATGGTAACCTCCTTAAAACAACCGATACCGCGGGGAGCTATTTCAATATTCCCTGAACTGGCTCTTGGATAGCCAGGGATAGTAAATTAGTTATTTATATCCTTAACAATATACTACCATGAATCAAATTGTTTGTATAATAATAGATTTTACCCAAAATGAATGAATAACCTGCGAAAACTATATAATATAAGTATAATTTAACGAAAACTTGACTGAGGAGGCAAGCATGATTTCCCGTGAACTGATTAACAGGATTAATTCATTATGGCATAAACAGCAGTCCGTCGGTCTGACCGAAGAAGAAAAAGAAGAACAGAGGCTGGCCAGGGAAGAATACCTGGCGGCAATAAGAACTCAGGTCAGAGAAATGCTGGAAGAATTAAAAACTCCCAAAAATCGCCAGAACTGAGAAAAAGGTGCTGTCCCATAAATGGGTTTGTAGACAAAACTACTTTGACAAAAAGAAAGGCTGACTGCTTTTGAGGTTTTTCTTGTGTTGCCGTCGTTGCCCAACTTACTGAAGTTAGTTGGGCAGAAGAACAACACCGAAAAACTGAAAAAGTAGTCAGCCCTTCTTAATGTTCCAGTATTTTGTCAACAACCCCCAGTTACTTATGGGACAGCCTCTTTACTGTTTACTCTTCCTTTATGGCGGCGGTCGGACACCCTTCGACCGCTTCGTGTGCACATTGTTCCTTGTCTTTGGGCACTTCACTGACCTTGGCCACAGCCTTGTCGTCATCGCCCCATTCAAATATATCCGGGCATGTATTTATACATGCGCCGCAGCTGATACATAAATCGTCAAAAACTTCTACTTTCATTTGTATCCCCACTTTCCACGCGAAAATTGATTTACAATTTATGTTTATTATTGTTCCTGGTCAGCCGGATTATTCAGCTTATCTCCTACTCCGCCCAAAAATTTTCTGACTCCGGGGAATATAATTATATCCGTTACTGACTTTTTGAATTCTTCCCCCATCGGGGAGTCGGATCGGTATTCGACTTCAAATTGTTCCTTGGCCGGGTGAAACTCCACCCTGTCGACAGTGGGGAACCCTTCCAGGGTCCGCTTCACACGGGAAACTCATCCGCCGCATAACAATCCTGTTACTGTCAGAATCGCCCTGCGCTTTCCGGGTATCAGCTCCACATCGGAAAAAACCGTGACTGCGGGATTAATCCAGATATTTCTTATTCCCGGCCCCCGGGAAGAACATGACCGGTCACGGTCAGCTTCTTTGCTGCAGGTTTGACATGTGTTTTCAATGGCCCTGGCAGCCGCCACAAACGGTATGCTGACAAAGTCCTCGGCTATATCAACCATTTGCTTGGCGCTGGTATTTTTATCGGAAATCAAACTGCGGGCGGCTCTCAGGGGAAGCAGCGCCAGGGACTGGTTAAGCCTGATACCCTCTTTGATAATGTCCAGCATTTCCTTCATTCACCACCGAACTAAGTTTAAACCATCCCCGTTTTTTAATATTATTCCCTACCACGGGACGGCTATCCCTTAATCTGAGGTTTTGTTTTGCTTTCATAAAACTTTAGGGAAACAGGAAAAACTAAAACGGTAACTTTTTTAATACTTTCCACGGGAGTGTTTGTTATGCAATATGACGTGGCAGTAATCGGAGCCGGCCCCGCAGGTTCAACCGCCGCAAGATACTGCGCCATGAGAGGTCTCAAAACCCTGTTGCTGGACAGGCGCCGTTTCCCCAGGCCAAAAACCTGCGGGGGCGGTGTCACAACTGCGGCCTTGAATGCCATCGGCTTTCCCCTGCCGGCAGACATTGTTCGCGGGCACATAAAAAATCTCTGCTCTCATATCGGCAACAAGACTGTGCGCATATCCCATACCCGTGTTTTTATGATTACTGTTGACAGGTCAGAGTTTGACAATTACCTGGTTAAAAAAGCCGTGGATGCAGGGGCGCAATTTCACCAGGATGAATGCGTTACAGGTTTGGCCCGGGAGGGAAATGTGTTCTCAATCAGGACGCCAAACAACTGTTACAGGGCTGCGTCAATTATAGGAGCGGACGGAGTCCATTCGGCAACGGCCAGGCTCACAGGGCTTAAGAACAGCCGGAAAAACTGCGCCCTGTGCCTGTCACTGGATATACCCGCAGGCCTTGACAACAGGCAAAGTGAAACTATACAGGTTTACTATGACCTTGTTCCCCGGGGCTACGGCTGGATTTTCCCGAAAGGGGACAGGATTTCCCTGGGTGTAGGGGGTTTTACGGGAAATTACGCCTTGCTCGGAAATGCCCTGCAAAAAGTTGCGGTCATTGCAGGTATTAACCTGCCGGGTAATATTAAAGGTTATTATATTCCCTGCGGCGGTCAAACAAAAAAATGCTTCTCTGACGGAGTAATTCTGGCAGGCGACGCGGCCGGGTTTGTGGATCCCTTTACCGGAGAAGGGATCAGGTTTGCCGTAATTTCCGGGATGCTGGCCGGGGAGACTGTATGGAACTGTTTCCGGAACGGGTTGTCCCTCAAAAAAGAAAACCTGGCAGGCTACATGAAGAAGTGCCACCGGGCTTTTCTCAGGGATTTTAGATGCAGTTTGTTACTTTCGCGGGCTTTTTTCTCTCTTCCGTCCGCCATGCAGGGTCTGCTTTTTCATAATGCAGACAATTACAGCCGGCTTCTGCATATCCTTGAAGGCCGCTCTACGTACCGGAAGTATCTGAAAAGTTTGTTAGCACGCCTGCCGAAATATTGTGTTAAAAAGACCTGCCAAACTCAGGGGTAGTGCTGGATTTGCGCCCGACACCGAGTGTCAGGCAATTTTTGGGGCAGTGCTTGATGCACTCGGTGCACATGATGCATTCCGGATGAGAAACACGCTGGTTAAAAGAAATGTACTTTAGAACAGGCACCCCCATCGGACATACCTCTTCACATTTACGGCACTTGTTGCAGGCGAGATGGTTTTTCTCCACCTTGATGATGCTCCTGGGAGAGGTAACTGTCATGAGGGCACCGGCAGGACAAAGATATTTACAAAAAGCTCTCCGGTCCCCGAGGAGAAAAGCGAGAAAAATTCCCGAGCCAAAGATGACGGCATTTTCAGCCAGAAGCCACTTGAACTGGGCCTCCGGACTCTGAAAACCCCGGCCTGCGACAATAAACAAAAACGGAATTCCCAGCACAAAAAACAGGACTAAGTATTTGTACATATAAAATTTTTCAGGCAGTTTTTTTAACCGGTTTCTGACAGGCAAAACATCAAAAACGCCGGCATTCCAGCAGGCCCAACCGCAGAACGCGCGCCCGAAAAGCAAAGGACCAAAAAACTTGGCAATGGCTACATGGATTACGGCTCCCGCGAATACTCCCGCAGACAGGTTGAAAACCACCTGGCTTAATTGCAAGTTGGTTTTCCTTAGAACAAACTGAACGCCCCAATAATAAAGGGCAAATATAAAAAGGAAGGTTAAACGGGCTGGTATAACCGGTTTTTTCCTTCTGACCCGTCTCTTCATATCCTTACCTTCTTCCTTTTTCTTCGTGAACACATACTTCGCGGTTGACCGCAGCTTTCCCTTTAACTTATTTTTCTAAATGTTTGGCGGCTTCCTTCAGCATTTCCCTGATAGGCAGCTGGTAGGGGCACCTGGATTCGCACTCACCACAGTCCATGCACTCCGATGCTTTTGCTTTTAACGGCCGGTACCTGTCGACTGCCCATTCCTTAAGCCCATACCGGGTCCAGTAACCATCCAGCAAGAAAACCATTGGTATGTCGATTCCCCGGGGACATGGCTGGCAGTATTCACACCGGCGGCAAAAAGCGCTGCCCAGGATGGCAACTTCTCCCAGCAGGGCAGATTTTTCCTCTTCTGTCAACGGCCCCGGATTCTGCCCGGCAGTTACATTTTCGTTGACCTGGGCGACCTCATCCATACCGGGAATCACTGTACTAAACCCCTGTTCAAGAATAAACCGCAGAGTAAGAACCTTGTTCTTCAGGGCCCCTCCGGCAAAAGGTTTCATGGCAATAGTGCCGACCCCCAGCTCTGTGGCCAGAGGTAAAAGCTCCTCACTCCCGGTGGTTTCAATCGGGTTAAAAGGAAACTGTACCGTGTCAAATTCCCCGGTCTTGACAGCCTTTACCAGCACAGACGGGATATGGCCGGTAATGCCGATAAACCTGATTTTCCCGCGGTCCTGCGCTTCCTTGAGGGCCGCCAGGGCGCCGTCCGGGGCAAGAACCCGCTCCAGGCTTCCTTCGTCTTTGACGTTATGTAACTGGTACAGGTCAATACAGTCTACTTTCAGACTTTGCAAGCTGTTATCTATATCTTTGGCCATTTCCTCTTTTGACCTGGCCATGGTTTTTGTAGCTATAATAACATCCTTCCTGTACCTTCCCAAAACTTCACCCAGTTTAGCCTCACTGTCCGTATAAGCCCTGGCGGTATCAAAAAAATTAACGCCCAGGCGGATAGCCGTTTCGACCACTTCTCTTGCCTGCGGAAAGCTAACCCGCTGAATGGGAATGCCGCCCATTCCGACGGCAGATACCTTTAATCCCGTCTTTCCGAGTACACGCATTTCCATGAAAGCAACACCTCCTCTTGGTGAGTTGTTCTTTTCATGTTATCATATAAGTTTCTGGCCGTCAAAGTAAAAAATATCTCCGATACTGTCAAGATTATCTGGGTAATTTTACCCTCCAATGTTCAATTTAGGTGTTTTCGAATTCCTATTCTTTTTCGCTTCACAACGGTTCCTCCTCTCGTACATTTTTAGTTATTCACATTTAATATCCTGTATAGATATTCTGCCCAATTAATCATGATTTTTCCGTTATACATATAGTTCCCCGCCGGGGACAAAATAAGAATGAATGTTATTTTTAGTCTGGAGGAAACTCAAAATGGAAGAAAAACAATCAAGAGAAATTAAGGAAGAAGCAAGGAAAAAGGCTACCCGCGGCAGAGCCCCGGCCAATGCCGGCCCTGAACGGGAACCGTATCGGGCCACGTCTTACACACCCGCAGGAGACAGGATTACACCCTACGAAGCCGACGAAGACCTCGGCGAAAAAGGGAATATGCCGGAATAGGGGTGCCCGTTTTAAGGCTGTTGACAAAGTAATCTCGTCAGCCCCTCATTTTATGATTTGAGGTTACTTTGTCAACATGCCCCAACAGAGGCACCCCTAAGCATTTTTATACAAAGCTTGAATAGCAGAATACCGGTATACAAAATGGGGTTTGTCTCGTCACTCGAGATAAACCCCATTGAACTTTTTTAAATGCTTATAATGGGCAGATTTACCACCTAAATGACCATATCCTCCGGAGGCTGAGGCGGCTCTCCCGTCGTTACCGGTTTATTGGCTGCTTCAATGCCCTTATACAGAATATATCCGGCCAAACTCCATTTTATTACCCAGAAATAGGACAATCCCGGGTAAACAAGGTTTTTGACCATCTCCAGCAGCCAGGGAAAGGTAAAGGCATAGACGGCAATATTCCATAAGTTATTGTAGACCAGCCGCCCTTTCATCATACTGTTGATAAACAAACCGATTAAAGCCAAGATAACTGTCGTAATCAAAGCCCAGGTGATGCTGAAAAGATAAGCGAAAAACGCTATGCCCACAAAGAGCCATTTCAGCATCGGCAGCAGGTCCAACAGCTTTTGCTTGTCGAAAGTCAAATCCTTCAAATCGGAAAATTTAATAATTCTCAGCTGAGGATTTTCTTTTACCACAATCTTTTCTTTGGAAATAAACACCCCGTCGATATACCGGTCCAATATTGAGTCATCCGTCTGCCCTGTTGTGTCTATAACTAAAACCGCACTGTCACCTTCACCCATTATGATGGGCTGTTGGCCTTCTACGGTCAGCTCGCCGTTTTCCAGCCTGAACTCGGGAACATCTTCTTTAACAGTAGCAATAATATCGCTGGTCCCGTTTTTAAAATCACCGATAAATCTTATGCCCCCAATGATAAAAACCAGGGTAAATAACACAAAAAAGTACTTAAAGGTTTTTCCTCTCTTCTGGAAGGCAAACTCACGGTAGGCTTCGTAATTTAAAAAACTTTCTTTGACCTGTGTGAAAAAACCCAATTTTTTAACTCCTTTCAAAAGACGCTTATATCTTCGCTCTTTGGATTTTTCTTTACTCTTTGGATTTTTCTTTACTCTTTGGACTTGACTTTCTTTACCTTTAATCCTTCCTCCAGTTTGTTATCAGGTTCTTTGACCACTTCTTCCCCCTCCTGCAATCCCGCCGTAATCTCTATGAATTCACTGTTCTTCAGACCCTCTGTTACCATGCGTTTGGCCAGCCTTCCTTTTTCCACCACAAAGACAAAGTTCTTACCGTTCTCACTAAAGACTGCCGTTTCGGGCACAAAGAGAGTTTTGCTTTTTTCGCCGGTGATTATACGGGCATCCACATTAAAGCCAGGCCGCAGTTCCCTGATTTCCTCCAAAATAATTTTTACCGGCACTCTCCGCTGCTCCACACCCAGGGATGAAACCCTCACTATTGCTTCAGGAGCGACTTCGACAACCCTGCCTTGAACAGTATTGGTGCCCAGCACGTCTCCCACGATGTGCGCCTTCTGACCCACCTTGACTCTAATAGCATCAGTTTCCAGGATATAGGCCCGGACTTCCAGTTCCGAGAGAGGACCGATTTTAAAAAGAGGGGTTCCCGGCTGGATGAAGGTACCAGGTTCAATAAATTTTATAAGAACCACACCGTCCACCGGGGCCTTTATACTGGCCTGATTCAACTGTAATTCGGCAGTTCTCAGCTGGGCCTCAGCCTGTTCCACTTCTGCCTCTAAAATTTCTCTTTCAATCTGGCGGGCCCCGGACCGCAGCATATCCAATTGGGCTTCCGCAATGGCCAGGTTGCTTTTGTTGAGCTTCACGGCTGTAAGCTTCTGCTGGTATTCCTCATTACTGATGGCCCCTGATTTAAATAAAGTTTCCGCCTGCCTGGCCTGTCTTTCGGCCTCAGCCAGATTTGCCGCAGCGCGGTTTACCTCGGCCCGGGCCTGTTCAATTTCATTTGCCCCGGCGCCTTTCACCGCTTTCTCCAGCTGGGACTTGGCCGCCTTAACCATGGCCCGGGACCGCTCAACCTCAAACTGAAAATCCCCTTTTTCCAGAACAGCCAGGACATCCCCCTCCCTCACCTGCTGGCCCGGGGACACCTTCACTTCAGCCACCCGTCCGGCTACCGTGGACTGGACCTCCCTTGCTCCCCGGGATTCGACAACCCCGCTTTCTTCAATGTAACCGGTAAAAGGCTTTGCTTCCACCTCGAAAGTTTCCACCGGCACTCCGCCGCCCCGGAGGGAAATTAGGACAGCAATTGCTACCAGTATGCCGACCGCTGTTAAAATCCTTTTCTTGTTCATTACCAAACCCTCCTTAATCCCTGGTTTTAATCACTTCCACCAGATTCAGTGACTTTAAATAGCGCAAATTGGGAATCAGTGCCAGCATGATGATGATCATGGTCAACACCGCCACCACAAAATAAGTGCGCGGATATATCACGACCGGCATACTGAACATTTCATTTCCCAAGGCCTTGACAAACCAGTGTGACAAAAGGTTGCCAAAAGGCAGACCCGTAATTAAGGCGAACACGCCAAGCATTATATTTTCCAAAACAACCATCCCGGCCACTTCCCGGAAGGAAAACCCCATCACCCGCAAACTGACCAGTTCTCTCTGCCTCTCCAGTATATTGACCGTGGTGGTGTTAAATATAACAGCCACCCCCATGACACTGCTGAATGTTATTAAAACACCGATAAAGGCATAGAACATTCCCATGTACTGTTTAAAGGTATCCAGCAGGGACTGGGTGCTCTCCACCACCGAAACCAGGTTTGACTCGTTAAGCTCCCTGCGGACCCCGTCCTCTGCCCGGTATTCTACCTTCAGTACGGCCCCTGTGGCCGCCGGGCCCTCTCCCCCCAGGCTGCCGACCTGGTTTATTGTGCTGTATCCGCCGCCCCCGACATATTGCTCGATGACCCCGGCTACCCGGACTGCAGTCTTCTTTTCTTTCCCCAGCAACGATTTCGATTGCACGTAATCTCCCGTCTTAACCTTAATTTTCTTAGCTATCTGCTCCGATATCAGGATCCCGTGGGCAGGCAGCTTGACGGGGCGGCCGTCCGGGCTCTTGAATTGATACAGCTCGGTATCAGGTCTTAGACCGGTCAAAATAACATCCTCTTTCCTGGAACCGTTCTGCAGTTCAACCGGTATCTCCAGGACCGGTTCGGAACTATCAACACCCCTGATTTGTCCCAGTTCGGCCGCTACAATAACCGGCAGGGGGCGGGTAAATCTGACCTTCATGTCATAGGCCTGCTGGCGGATAAAGTGCTCCTTGAGGAGAAAGTCAAGGGCGTCGTAAAAAAACAGGGATACCACAACCAGCCCCACAGTCATAATAATTCCCACAGAGGTAAGAACAGTCCTCAGCACATTGCGAAAGAGGTTGCGCAGCACCATCTTGAAAGGCACGGATAAATTCACCCTCTGCAGTACCCACCGTTCCAGCAGGGGCTTTTTGAAACCGGCCGGCGTCTCAGGTCTCATCGCTTCCACCGGGCTCAATCCCATAATGCCGTGGGTGGCCTGTACCCCTGCCAGAAAACAAAATACCGTGGTCAGACCCGTACCAAACAGCAGGGCCGTCCAGTATATTTTAATTTCAAGAACAGGAATATTGAACCAATCGGTATACATCCGGGTGATATATCTCCCCAGGACAAACCCGGCCAGCGCTCCCAGCACGGAACCGAGAATTCCGGTTAACAGCGAGTATAAAAGATAGTGAAACCAGATGCGATGCCTGGAAAAACCCATGGCCCTGAGTATCCCTATCTGCCCTCTCTGATTCTTGACCATTCTCAGCAGCAGAATATACATAACCATAGCGCCCACGCTAAGAAAAACAACCGGGAAAACAACCGCCAGCGTCTCCAGTTCTTTGAGCTCCTGGTTAAGAACCACATCGCTCAGCTGGTCTTTCCGTTTTACTGTGTCCTTTATTCCGTAAGGCCGCAAAACGGATTTTACCTTGGAGATAATTTCATCCTGTTGGGCCGGGCTGCTGAGATAAACGGCAATTTCATTGTACAGTCCGTAATTGCCCAGCATGTCCTCGGCAGTGCTGTAAGACACGTAAATTATTCCGAAACTGCCGGGGAGAGCCGACATCATTTCGTTTGCTGAACGCATGGGGTAGATATATTCGGGACTGCCTACTTCTCCTATAACCTTTAATTCATATCTCTTCCCGTCAATCACGGGGTAAATATTATCCCCCCGGGATAAGCCGTAGTATTTGGCAAACTGCTGTTCCACCAGGGCCTGCCCCGGGATATTATTCCTGAAGTAACCGCCGGTAACAAGAAAAACGTCGTTGACCACAGGCTCCCGGCGGTCCGGCAGGGAGACAATCCTGCCAAAGACCCGTTCATCCCGGCCGGGCACGTCCAGGCTTACATCCGCGGTCAAGCGCCCGGTCGCCATCTTTATTCCCTCTATTTTTGCTACCCTTTCAACTATTCCTTTGGGGGCTCCCTGAAGAGTAAAAGTAACGTGGGCCATCCGGTGAGTTTCGTAATAAGCGTCTGTGGAGTTGCGCAGGTTCTGGTATGACATGTACATCGAACTGTATACCAGGATTCCCACAAAAACGACGGCCACAACCGCTGCAAACTGCCCCTTGGAGGACCTGATGTCGCGAAAGAGTTTGATGAACAGCTTATCCATTACCATTCAATCCTTTCAGGGGGCAATGGCCGGCTGTTTTCGACAATATCGGCAATTTTACCGTCCCTCATCCTGAACACCCGGTCACCCATGGCAGCTATGGCAGAGTTATGGGTAATAATAACAACTGTCTTGCCCATCTCTTTGTTGATATCTGCCAAAAGCCTTAATACCAGTTTGCCCATCTCCTGGTCCAGGGCCCCTGTAGGCTCGTCACATAGTAATATTTCCGGGTTTTTTGCCACCGCCCGGGCAATCGCTACTCTCTGCTGCTCGCCACCGCTGAGCTGGGTGGGAAAATGGCCGGCCCTTTCAGACAACCCTACTTTTTCCAGGACTTTACGGGGGTCTAATGAATTATCGGAAAGTTCAGCCGCCAATTCCACATTCTCAAGTGCAGTCAGGTTGGGAATCAGGTTGTAAAACTGGAATACGAACCCTACTTCCCGTCTTCTGAACACCGTTAATTCAGCCTCACTGTAACCGGTGATATCCCTGCCGTGAAAAAGAATGCGACCCCTGCTCGGCGTATCCATTCCCCCTATCACATTCAGGAGGGTACTTTTGCCGGAACCGCTGGGGCCGAGAATAACTACCAGTTCTCCCCGGTTTATCTCCAGGTCGGTATCTTTGAGCGCTTTTACCGAAACCTCACCCAAAACATATTCTTTGGCCACGCCTTCCAACTTTATGATTACGTCATTTCCTGCCATATGATCCCCCAAGAATAATCCCTGTCTTTGTAACCGGAAAATAATTTTTACTTACTTTAATTATACGCCCAATTCACAGGGTAAGTCCAGTTGTAATGTTTAGGACCGGAAGCCGCCCCCTATGCGATATTTTGCCAGGTAGCGCCGGAAACTCCAGTTTTGAAAAAACTCCTCCGCCGCATCGACCCCGGCTTGAAAAAGCTCCTCTATTTTTTCCCGGGAAATATTGAAATCTGTAGCCCGAACCCCCTTGGTGGGAATGGCAATTGTCCTGTCAAAATTTTTTTCTTCGATAAATTTGTCGTCATGGGCCTCGATCATTGTACTAAACAATGCTTTGAACATCGAGAGAGGCCCGCGGATTTCATTTGCCCTCCCGGTATCGGGACCTATCAGTTTAAATCCAAAGGCAGGCAAACCCTCTGTCCCCGTACCGTGATCGAAAAGCCAGAGCGGGAAATTACTCAGAACACCCCCGTCTACTATGTAGCTTAACTTATACTTATTGTCTTCTCCCTTGTACACCAGTTTAACCGGCTGGAAGAAAAAAGGGATACTGATACTCATCCTGATGGCCTTAGCCACTTCCAGGTAATCAGGGTCAATACCGTATCTTGCAATATCCTGGGGCAGCACCAACATAGTGCCCGTAGATATGTCAGAAGCAACTACCCGGAGGCGGTAACGCCCCTTAAGGTTTTTGGCGTTCCTGTGCACCACCAGGTCACCGAACCGCTCAACACCCTTTGCTTGTAAAGTTTCTCTGATCCATTCCTCGATATAGTCTCCTTTATAAAGTCCCAGCTTAAACCTTAGCTGGTAAAACGGCCCTATTAAGGGGATTTGCCCAAGGATATCGGCATCTTCAAACCGCCTGTAATCAATGTTAAAAACCAAATCCTTGATTTCATCGGCCGTATAGCCTGCGGCGACCAAAGAAGCTACAATGGCCCCGGCGGAAGTTCCGGCAACATACATCCAGTCAAAATACCGGCTGGCTACTGTCAGCGCCCCGGTAATGCCAATGCCTTTCACACCCCCGCCTTCGAACACGGCATTTGCTCTCTTTTTAAACTTCAGCATTCTATGCATAGATATTCCTCCGGTATATACTATTCCGGGGCATGAAGTTTGGGTACGTAAGCAGGCCATTATGCGGGGATAAAAAAACGGGATACAATCCCGTTGAAAGCAACATTAACTTAAAGTTTCCATTAGAGCGGCCTTTTTATCTTCACCTATTTCAATGAAAAGTCCGGTCGCCTGGGCCAGTATTTTGCCCTCGGCGTCACAGACGGTACTTTCGGCCTCATAAACATTTCTCTTGCGGCCGGTAACAGAACCCTCTACCAGAAGCCTGGTCCCGACCGGAACCGGTTTTTTAAACTTGACATCCATCTTGGCCGTCATCGTAACTGCTCCGGTTTGCCCGTTAATTGCCTTCCACATAACCTCATCCAGGAGGGCACAGACTATTCCTCCGTGTACTACTCCCTGAAAGCCCTGAAACTCTTCCCCGGGAGTATACGAAGTCCGGGCGCCCGTTTCGGTGGGTTCAAAATCCAACTTTAAGCCAATGTCCGAGTCTTTGCCACATACAAAACAATACCTGTAGTCAAGGATTTTTTTCATCATAGCCTCCCCTGTTAAAGAGACTGCATCTCTTTTAATACCAGTTTTATATTTTCTTCATGCATTTTGAGCATTGCACCCACTATGGGTTCATTTCTATATTTTATTCCCTTCAAGACCTCGGTGATTTCGTGCTCCTGTAATCCCCGGATACAAAGGTCCTGGGCCTTTTCCACCAGGTTGACCAGGTACTCCCTGTCACTGTCAATCCGGTCGAATATTTCATCCTTTCCTTGCGCCAACTCGCCGTGACCGGGCACAACATTCTCTATTTCAAAATCCCTGACCAGTCTTTCCGCCAGGTCAAGGGTTTTGCTGTAAGCGCCTGAATCAAAATAAATAAAGGGAAATTCCAGGTCAGACAGGTAGTCACCGGCAAACATCACCTTTTTGCCGGCGCTCACTATAAAAATGCTGTCAGCCGTGTGTCCCGGAGCGTGAAAAAGCATAAGCTCGTCTTCCTTTAGGGAAAGCCGCAAATCGGAACCGAAGGTCAAGTCCGGCTCGGGAAAAATAAAAGGAATCTTTCGGTTAACATAATATGTCTGGTCTATCTCTCTCATCTGCAGAATTTGAACTTCCCTGTCACACCGGGTCATTTCCTCGTGGCCGATCAGCCTGGCGCTTTTAAATTGCTGATACCCCACAATATGGTCAAAATCCGAATGGGTAAATATTATGTACTTGTTAAAGCTTTTCTTCCGGTTGACAAAATCCGCTATAACCTGAATCTCCACGGGAAAATAACAGGGGTCAATAATTACATTGGCAGCCTCGTTGAGAATAACCGAACAGTTGGTCTGCCAGATGGAACTCTGGTAAATATATATATCCTGGACAATCTGATAGGGCATTGCATCACCGCCTTGAAGTAGTAATTAATGATATTCGTTAGCCCTTGGTTATATCCTTCCTAAGCCTGTTTAAGGGCGGTATTTTTACCATAATCAGACGCTTTATCACAGAACATTATATCGAAAATGACGGTTGTCCCGTTTTCGGAAGTGGACAAAATAATTCTGTCCACAATACTGTATATGAGTTTAAAGCCGCATCCCAGGGAAATTTCGGTAGAAAAACCTCTAAAAAACAGCATTGAAGGTAGGTGGTCAAAGTCCATGCCCGGCCCCTGGTCTGCGAAAACAAATCTAATGCAGTCGTCATCCATTTTCTTGATTGTAAAGATACCGTTTCCGGCATGTTTGATTATGTTGGTTGCAGCCTCGGATATGCAGAGAAGAACCTTGTGACCCCTTTTGTGGTTAGGAAACAGCTTATCCATCACTTGCCTGAAGGTATTTCTGGCCAGCACCACATCTTCATTTTTCGAAATAGCGACTTCCGCCAAACTGTCACCTTCATTGACATACCCTGGCAGTTCATTATCCCGTACCAGCAAGAATTTCCCCTGAGTAACGGCATAAACAACGTCCCTGTATATGTTAAAGATTTTTTCCTTCTGCTCCCTAGTGACATCAAGCTCATGCGTCAAGTCTTCGCGGGCCTTTTTTAATTCAGCCACCATTTCATTGAAAGATTCTATAAACCTGCCCAGTTCGTCCCGGTGTATAACCGGAACTTTATAGTCCATTTGTCCCCGGGAAATTAACTTCATACCGTCAATCAGGTTGTCCAAGGGCTTGTACAGTTTTAAAAACAACAATCTATACTGGAGTACCAGGATAATCCCTATTCCTGTTAAAAACAAAAACAGGAGAACAGAAATCAGAATCTGTTGCTTAATATAATAATTCGCGTCTATGTCTATACTTACTCTTAATTTTGTATTATCGGGAGTATCGATAGCCGCAGCACTATGAGTTACAAAACCTTCTCCGTTAAACCAAACCTCCTGACCCCTGAGAAAGAAGCTTGAACCAAATACTGCAATTTTTTTCTCCACATCCGATAAAACGTATTTGAACCCGCCGTTAAGAGAATAGACCTCGTGCCAGTTGCCTGCACGGGAATCATATTCCAGGATTCTCATTTTTACAATTCCGGTGTGCTCGGCGCTAATTGACTTTATTTCGGCTTTGAGCTTCTCTTCAATATCCTTGCTGATTTTAAACCCCGGCTGTTTAGCCTCCTGAAAACCGGCCAGCGTCCGGGCCAAAATATCGGTCTCAAGCTTTGCGAGGCAGACCAAGTCCGAATACAGTATTTCCCGGTAAGTTATAAACTGAACCACTAAAAAGACAAGTAAAACCAGAATCGCAACAATACTGGCCCACGTAGCAATGTAACGGTTAACCTTTTCCCGCAATTTGGCCAAGACCATAAATATCACCTGACATTCCCTGGAAATCCCCTTGACCTTCGGTCTTATTTCCAGTGCCTCCATCTGGTTCATCACCTGAATCAGGCTGTTAACACCGGTTGAATCTGATAATTTAGGCAAAAGGTTTTTGAACGGTTTCTAATACTGATTGTCAATAAAAAGCAAAACTACCTCGGGCACCAAGGTAGCATTCTGTCCTTTGAAGAACAGTCTCTTTGGCAACCCGGCTGTCATAACAATCAGTGAGCGGTGACCAGTGGGCATTTACCAGTACTTTAACAAGGCTGTTCAACCTTCTGAACAACTCAACCCACTACCCATACTCAACCGTTTTGTCTTAGACCCGCAGTTTTGCGTCCCCATTTTTCAATGGGTTTGCCTTTGTCAGACTGTCAGATGAAAATTTTTCCTCTATATAATTGATTATACTATATTCTACGTTTTTCTACAACTTCCTCTTAATTTCCAATAGTTTTATAGTGGTTCCTATTTTTACCAACAAACAATAATATTCATTTATTTTTCTACTTTTAAGATGATCATCGTTCTCTTTTATTTCGGCGGGGTCATGTGAGCTGTGCTCTTTGATCAAATCAGTGATTCTGGCAACATTGACCAGGGCACTCGGGCTGTCCATCTCCACGGCATAATTCCGGATAAAGGCATAAGTCAATATTATGCACTGATACGACAAGGAATATGCAGGTTAAATCATTTCATAGAGCGCTCCCGTCCGAGCGGCCGTGATTATATATTTCCTTGGCATAGTCCGCATCAACCTGCCGCCATTTATTACCGTAAAGGCTCATTTGCTCTTCCCACAGCCGCTTACAGTTCGGACATGTCAGCAGCAGAATGTTTTCGGGGCGGTGCATGGCCAGGGCTTTCCACTTCTTCCGGGGCGTGCCGCAAACACAATCCTCATTGCCCCAGCCGGCGCCGCCTTCCCATAAATTCATGCTCAGGGCATTTCGCTTAACTGTAAGCTTAAGCCTGCGGTTGTAAATCAGCAGGATCCAAATAATGATAAAGAGTATAGCAAAGATAATGGATTCTGTCATCATATCACCCCAGCTGCCCGACCTGCCCGGTTTTGCACCACTTATCATTTATAAGATACCAGAGCTACCCCGGCAATGATCACCATTACACCTACCCACCTTGTAGGAGGAACCACCTCTTTAAAAATAAGCCATGCCGCGAAAACGCCGAGGATGTAAGCCGTGCTCTGTAAGGGATAAGCAAAACTAAGCTCGGCCCGTGACAGGACAATAAACCATACTACCGTGGCTATAACATACAAGGCCAGGCCTGCCAGAATCAATGGTGAAAAAACAACCCGGAACATATTCTCCGGCGAAATGCCTCCGGCCTGGTCAAGGCCCATCTTCCAGAGGATCTGGCCCGTAGTAAGCAGCACAACATTAAACAGGATCAGCAGTATCGTTTTCAACCATCTTCCCTCCGTTAAGTCTTTTGTTTAAGTCTTCTATCTTTTTATTCAGAATCCCTAATTCCTGGGCCAGTCTAACATTCTGGGTATGCAGTTTGGAAATAATTACCGAATAATGCAGGATAAGCGCAAAAGAAAAAAGAATACCTGCTATAAACAATAATGAAGGGGCATATACAATTCCCAGCCAGGATGCCACCCGCTCCAGCAGGTCGCGCCATAGCGCAAAAATTATCATCAACGCCGATATAAATATCCACAACAGGGAATACTGTTCTTTCAGCCTTTTACTGCGGACAAACTCGAGCACTACTACAAGAAATAAAAAACTAAACAGGGCAGAAAAAAAGAAAATGTCAAGCTTCATGCCCTTAAGCCTCCTTTTTATGCGCCCTGAGCAAATTCATGAAGACGGCCAGCAATACCTTAACCATGTAATATATCGATCTTAACGGGGTGATCGAAGACTCACCGTGCTCCCGGGGAGCCATGGTAACAGGAATTTCTTTGATGGTAAACCCGTTCTTTTTCAGCAAAACCAGGGCTTCCACTTCCGGGTAATCAGTGGGGTAATTGTCCGCGAAAAATTCGATAACGCGCCTGTTGACTGCCCGGTAGCCGCTGGTGGTATCTTTAAAAGTCTGCCCGGTAATAAGGGACACCACCGCCGAAAAAACCAGTATTCCCATTCTGCGGGCAAAAGAAGCTTTATAGGATGTTGTTTCCACGAACCGCGACCCCAAAACCATGTCCACTTCTCCCCGCAGGACAGGGGTGATGATCTTGAGCAGTTCTTCCGGGTTATGCTGCCCGTCGGCATCAACCTGAACCGCCACGGCATAACCGTTTTTAAAAGCGTACAGGTAGCCTGTCTGCACAGCTCCCCCTATACCGAGGTTGAAGGGAAGGTCAATCACGTTGGCTCCCGCTTTCATGGCAACTGCCGAAGTTGCGTCCCTTGAACCGTCGTTGACAACAAGCACATCGATTCCGGGAAATTTGCGCACCCCGGCGATCACACCCGGTAGGCTGCGTTCCTCATTGTATGCAGGTATGATAACCAGTATTTTTTTATTTTTCGTTACTGCATTATCCTGGTATTTCATCTGTACTCCTCACTCAATGATTAGCCCGTTTCCCCGGTTTGGTCATTTGGTCTTCCGGAAATAGGCGTAAGTCATGGGTTCTCTGTCTTCAATTACCGCCCCGTCAATAACATCGGCTATAAACAGGGTATGGGTCCCAACGTCCACACTTTTGTCGCGCAGGATTTGGCCTTCAAGAAAAGCGATGCCTCCCCTGATAATCGGAACACCGGTCGTGGCCCTGAAATATTCCAGGCCGGCAAATTTATCCCTTTCCCTGCCTGAACTGTACCCAAACCGTCTCACCAGGTCGTGGCCGTCCTGACCGAGGACAGTGATACCCAGTACTCCGCTTTCCTGCATAAATTCATGGGTCAGGTTGGATTTATTAATGCCCACGGCAACCCTCATGGGCTCACTGGTAATCTGAAAAACCGTATTTGCAATCTGGCCGTTGATCCTCTCACCCTTAACAGATGTTACTATAAATAGACCGTAAGATATTTTGAAGAGGGCGGACTGCATGGATTTCGGGTCCGATATTACAGGCGCTCCGGTATCACCTTCCACTACTTCAAACAAGTCACGCCCTACTCCGCACACAGGACAGACCCAATCCTCCGGAAGTCCCTCAAAAGGCGTTCCGGACAGGACCCCCTGCCCGGGATCCCCCTTTTCAGGATCGTATACATAGCCGCAAACCGTGCAGCGCCATTTTTTCATACCGACCACTCCTATCTACTCATTTATTTTTTCCAACACAAACCATATTAAGTATAATTCCGCGTAAAACCCGGTTTTCCTGCTTTCCAACCGAATAGCCAAGATCTGCTGAGCAACAGAAGACCGCAGCAAAGTGGCTGTCCCATAAATGGGTTTGTTGACAAAACTACTTTAACAAAAAAGAAGGGCTGACTGCTTGTGAGATTTTTCTTGTGTTGGGTAGACGAACAACACCGAAAAACAGAAAAAGCAGTCAGCCCTTCTTAATCATAAAAGTTGACTTTTGGGACAGCCCCTATTCCTTAAAAGGAAGTTGTTTCTTGATGAAATCATGGACCCGTTCAAATATAAGCCCTACCGTAAACCATACCGGAGCATAGTCAAGCCTTATCAGACCGGCCACCGAATAAAAAGAACCTGAGTAGTCCCACGGGACAATCCCTACCGTTACTTTGAGCAGCAGCCCGGCCAGAAACTCTATACTGAAGATAATTCCTGTCCAGATCAGCCCGCGGATGGACCAGGCAAAATTTCTAATCCTGTCATGTACCGGTTCCAGATAAACGGCCAGGCCGTAAATTGGAAACATCCACAGGTAGCTTACACCCTGCAGCCTGAAATCCCCCCGGATCAATGACCCAAAACCGGTCCATACTATCTCCATTGTCCAGCCCAGTAACCCGTAAAGAAGAAACCGGTATTTCATGAATTTATTGTTGGCCCCGGTTACCCCTAATTATAAGCGGTATTATATGGTATTTTGGACTACGAAATTAGTTAGCAGCGGACTTGCCACCTTACAACTCTCGAAGTTCATACAAGTCTACCCGGCGGTGTTTCAGCAGAGGGAATTCGTCCCTTACCCGGCGGAGCCTCTCAAGGTCCACTTCGGCTACAATAATGCCTTCTTTCTCTTCCAGGGACTGCACTATTTTACCCCAGGGATCCACCAGCATGGAGTGCCCGTACACCACATAGGAGGCCTGCTCATTCCTGGCCGGAGACACCCCCGCCACATAAAACTGGTTGTCAACGGCCCGCATCCGCAAGGTCAGTTCCCAGTGGGCCGGGCCGCTTATTAAATTGAACGCGGCCGGCAAAACCATGAGAACAGCCCCCTGTAAAGCCATTGCCCTGGCCATCTCGGGAAAACGGATGTCATAACAAATACCTACTCCTATTTTACCAAACGGGGTATTTACTACAGTTATCCTGTTTCCCCGCTCAAGAACATCTGATTCCTTAAAGGTGAGTCCATCCTTGAGATCCACATCATAAAGGTGGCATTTCCGGTGCCTGGCCAGAAGGCTGCCGTCAGGGCCAAAAACAAAACAGGTGTTGAATATTTGTTTTTCTTCTCTTTCCGGAATTGACCCCCCAAAGATATAAATGTTTTTGGCAGCGGCCATTTCAGAGAGCATTCCTATGGTTTCCCCATCCGGATAGCGCTCGGCAAACCCGGGAAACAACCGGCTGTTATAAGGACAATTAAACATTTCCGGCAGCGCCACGACCTCGGCCCCTCTTGCGGCCGCTTCCGCAATCATTTTCCCGGCTGTATCTATGTTAGTCTTTTTATCGTCAACCACCCTGTTTTGGATAAGACCCAGAAGCCATTTGTCAGGCAATCGCATCATCCCTATCGCACCATCCCCGTTGAAGAGAAAATATAAAATTTTAGTAAAACTATTGACCGGCCTCTATCGATACTTCCACAATTTTATCATCGCTGTCCAGCTTAATTGAAAACTTGACCTGTTCGTCTCCCGCAGGGTTGTAAACCAAAGCTTTTGTGGGGACCCCGCCGGCTTTGCCGAACATCCTGATGGCATCTTTTTTGGAATCTCCGACTTTTATTCCCCTGGGGCCCGCATGCTCCGGGTCGTCCGCCGTCAACCGGATAATTCCCCCTTTACTGTCAAAAACAATTTCCAAACCCTTATAATCACTTACTCGCACAGTCTGTTTCCTGTCTTTATCGTAAACTCTGGAACTTTTTGGCGGCCGGCCAAGCGCCGCTTCGACTTCCCTCTTAGTCATAAACAAACCGATGCCCGATATTTCCAGCTCATCTGTTTGCAGGTCAAGAACTTTTCCGGTTGCCGCGTCAACCTGAAAATACCTGCTTTCCGGGATTTTATCAGGATGTCTTTCCTTAATTTCCACCAGCCACACGGGAAATTCCTCAGTAGGCTCCTGATCAACCTCAAATATCAATTGGGTTCCATCCAGTTCAGAGACCCTGGCCAGTTTTTCCACAACAGGAAAGTTTTTAACGGCGCTTATAGCATCACCCTTAGATATATAATCACTTGATTGACCCGTTATGCTCTTGTTTTCACCTGTGTCCGAGCTCTTCTTGACGCTCCCCGGGCCAACCGCCTGCAATCCCTTTTCAGGCCAAATCAAATCATATATGGCCTCAGAGTAGTAGCCGGTTAAAAACCCCGCGACAATAACTGCCAGAACCAATATCACCCGCTTCAGCATCTTCTAACCCCCCTGGTGGTTCCATAATCATTCAATTTCAACAACCGGGGGGCTATTTCCTTCAATATCCAGCCTGATTTTCCGGACCTTTTGCCCGTTTAATCAAATAATATGTCAAACCTAGCAAAAGAAGCAGGCCCGCGTATCCTACCGCCGGGTAAAGAGTCCTCACCATCACGGTGAACCCCAGCCGGCTGGCCAGGAAAGCGATTGCGCCGGCCCCGGCAATATAGTACCGGGCCTTGGGCTCCTCCGGGGAGGTAAGCCTGGCAACAAAACCATAAAGACTGCCTACCGCCGTTGTGTATATTTCCGCCAGAAGCACCAGGCTGTATCCGGTTCTTAACACCGGGTTTAATTTTCCCGCCACATATATCATGGGGATCTGGTATTTAGCGGCCGGCAACAGGTTGGGAGCCAGGGCCATAAATATCGCCAGAGCGCCCAAGCCCAGGCCCAGCCCTCCCAGAATGCCCCCTCTCAGAAGAATATCCGGCCGGTTATACTTGGCCCCCAGCGGAGCCAAAACGGCAACAGCCATCACGATGTTATATGAAACATAAATCACCGCCGAAAAGGGCCAGAAAGGAACCGCTGCCCTGGTGGGAACTGTTCCGATAACAGGGTTTAAATAAAATTTGGTGGCCAGCACAGTCCACAGCCCAATTCCAAAGACCGTGCCGATCAGAACCGGTACCACCAGGCTAATTGAATTGATCACCCCATTAAGGCCCAGCATTACCGTGAGCAGGGTTATCAGGACCATTATAGCGCTGCCGATTACGGACGGCCACTGAAACTGTTCGGCAAAGATTGCCCCGGCCCCGGCAGCCATGGCCGTAAAAGCGCCGAAAAGAAAAAAAGTTATAACATAATCTATCACCGTACCGATCCACTGCCCTCCTGCGTGGCGAATGACTTCCAGGTGGGAGCGGGCATTGAGTTTCATACCCAATTCCAGGATAGCCCACCCGAATATACCGAATAAGATGGTAGCCAGTAACAACCCCCATAACCCGTTGGCTCCAAAATGAGAAAAAAACTGGAGCACTTCCTGCCCCGAGGCAAACCCGGCACCCACCACGGTTCCAATATAGGTTGCGGCGACCTTAAAAACTGAAATAAAAGTCCGTTCTTCTACCCGCTGCAATTTATTTTTCCCTCCCGGCCTTCAGTTCCTGTCATTCAGTGATATTTTTCTTCCAAACAGTTTAATTTATTCCCTAAAAAGCAAGGGCGCGGGACTGTCCCATAAGTAACTGGGGCAGCCTTTCTCTCTAGTTATGAAAGCCA
>DYZU01000155.1 GCA_022735835.1 Thermincola sp.
ACCAGCTCCGGCGTGACCTCCGCCTTTTGAATACGCAGCGCTTCGGCTTCCGCTTTGGCCTGAGTGATTTTCTGCTCGGCCTCTATTTTAACCCGCTGTAAATCCCGCTGGGCCTTTAAAGCCAACTGTTCCGCAGTCTGCTTGGCTTCAATGGCCTTGTTAAACTCCTGGGAAAACTCAAAATTAACAATGCTAAACGCATCAACCACAATATTGGATTTTCTGAGCCTGTTAGTTAATAACTCCTGAATTTCTAAGGCCACCTGCTGGCGCTTGGTAATCAGCTCTTCCGCCGTGTATTTGGCTGTTATGGCCTTAACGGCTTCCTGGACCGCAGGGTCAATGACTTTACTTTCATAAGCAAGGCCTATTTGTTGAAAAATCCGTGAAACAGTTTCCGGGTCAACATGATAGTTAAGGGCAATTTTGGAAGAAATAGTCTGTAAATCCTTGGAAGCCGCGGCGGCATTGGTTTCAGATTTTTGAATCTGGACATTTACCTGGACAACTTTTTGAATCACCGGCAGTATGAAGTGAAAACCCTCCCCAAGAGTGCCGGACACGGCGCCTAACTGTAGCACTACGCCCCGGTGACCTGCGGGGACAATTACCCAAGGACGGAAGGGTCCTAATATTAACACCACAAGGAAAACCGCTAAAGCCACCTTTATCACGGTTTTAGAAAAACCTATTTTCGGCAGGTCAGGCTTCATATTAATTGTATTCACCGACCAATCCCTCCTAATCATATATATTTTGAGCCAACAATATAATCATATCATAAAACAACCCCACTTGACAGGTGAAAAATTTATAATGACAAGTATCAACTCAACCGGGTCGTCTGCTTCGCACCAAAAAGCCCGGGGTAATATCTTTTGGATATTCCCCCGGGCTTTTGTCCTCCCGTGTCACGACAGATTACATGTCACAGCAGAATATGGTTATTTATTTTGTATTGTTTCCCATAACCCATGTAAGTTACAGTATGCTCTCACTACAATATCATGGGCTGGCAGAGGAAATTCAGCCACCGGTTCGTCACCGGGGTTCAAGTTTTGGCGGTATACCCGGCCGCCGGCAATGACTTCGACCCACTCAATATAATGTTTATCCTCCATCGGATGTGGTACACTGCCAATGATGACTTTTATGCCGTTATCTCCCGGTTCAACCACAGGCACGTGCTTCTCTATACTGGCATCCTGGCTGTTGGCTTTTTTGAGTTCCATGGGTTCCCCGCAGCAAACCAGCTTCCCCGCTCCTGTATGTACCATTTCCACAATGTTTCCACAAATATTGCACTTATAGATCTGGTTTAACCCGGTCATGATACTTTCCTCCTTTCCGTTTTGCATAAAGTGGCTTAAACAGATACAGGCTTGTAATATGTCCTGTCATGCCCGCAAAGAGGGCATTTTTCCGGTGGTTCGTTACCTTCATGGACATAGCCGCACTCTCTGCATTGCCATTTAACGGCATAATCCTTTGACAAAAGCTTTCCGTCTTCCAGTAAGGCCAGTAATTCTGCAAATCTCCTGGCATGGCCTTCTTCAACAGTGGCCACTGTTTCAAAAAATTTTGCCGCTGCCAGCTCCCCTTCTTCCAGGGCGTCTTTCAGAAAAGCCGGATACATTTCTTTGTATTCATAAGACTCCCCATCTATAGCACTTTTCAGGTTTACCTTGGTATCACCTATTCCTTTCAACAGCTTCAAGATTACTTCTGCATGCTCTTTTTCATTTTTTGCAGCTTCTTCAAAAAACTCGGCAATTTCCAACCAGCCTTCTTTACGGGCCACTGAGGCAAAAAAGGTGTATTTGTTTCTCGCCTGGCTCTCACCTGCAAAAGCAGCCAAAAGGTTTTTCACAGTTTTTTCACTCATACTTATTACCCCTTTCTCAAATTAGAATTAAAACTGTAATCAATTAAACGGTTAGAACTTGTGTTAATTACCTGTTAAGCAAAAATTACTGGCTTCTACCACCTCTCTTTCGTATTGAGATTCTTTTTTCTTTGTCCAATTGTTTACTCATTTAGTATATTTTTATTATAATAACTGCTTTTTGCCGTGTCAATAGGATTTTTGGTATATCTTCTCTGCTTTATCGTAATCGAGGGGTAGAAAAAAGGCATGCAAAACGCCCACCAGAAAACAATAAAACACCGCCTTGACGGTGTTTTGTGTTTTCTGGTGGGCGATGACAGGATCGAACTGCCGACCCCCTGCTTGTAGGGCAGGTGCTCTCCCAGCTGAGCTAATCGCCCGTAATTATTTATATATTTAAACTACACTGA
>DYZU01000017.1 GCA_022735835.1 Thermincola sp.
GCAACACAAGAAAAACCTCAAAAGCAGTCAGCCCTTCTTTTTTTTGTCAAAGTAGTTTTGTCAACAAGCCCCATAAATAGGCGAGCTTGCTTAAAAACTCGTCAAAAAATACGGTTCCTTAATTATTGAGTATTTTGAGTTTCCGTAGGTTTCTGGGGTTCCTTGAGTTCTTTGACAATCCGTTCCATGCGCGCTCCCCTGGAACCCTTAACCAGCACTACGGAACCGCTGGGTATGTGGTTTTTAAGAAATGCGGCAGCCTGCTTTCGCAATAAGTATGACCATATTTTCATGGTTTTCGAATTGGAGGCGGCGCCTTTCGCAATCTCTCTGGCCAGTGCGCCTACGGTAACAAGCCAGTCAATATTTAGTTTGGCCGCTTTTTCTCCCACCCGGCGGTGGCTTTCCGCGGCGTACTGTCCTTGTTCCAGCATATTGCCAAGCACCGCGATGGTGGGCTTACCCTTTGAGAGTAATGATAAGACTTCAAGTCCCGCCATCATGGAGTCAGGGTTGGCATTATAAGTGTCGTTGATCAAGGTGCTGTCTTTTATCCCTTTCACTATTTGCAGGCGCATCTTTGGCTTACGGTATTTTGCCAGGCCCTGTTTTATCACTCCCACATCAAAATTAAAAATGCGAGCCACCGCAATGGCAGCAAGAGCATTATACACGTTATGCCGTCCAAAGGTGGGAATGAAAAAACAGTACTCTTTACCGCCGAACTTTGCGGTAAAGGCTGTTCCCCGCTCTGTGAACACTATGTTGTCAGCCATGTAATCGGCTTTATTTTTTAGTCCGTAGTATATTATCTGGCCCTTGAAACAGGATTTATCAATCTTTGCCGTGGCTTCGTCGTCAGCATTCAGAACAAGGTAACCGTCTTCGGGAATGCCCTCTGTTATCCCCCACTTTTCCCGCATCACATTTTCCAGACTGCCAAGATGCTCCACATGCCCTGACCCAATGTGTGTGATTACTCCCACTTTAGGCCGAATAACCCGGGCTTGTTTACTGATGTGCCCGGGCCTGTTCATTCCTATTTCGAAGACCGCTGCCTGATAACCGAATTGCAAACGCATGATGTGAGAAGGGACAAACTCGGGAAGATTTAAATTCCCAACGGTCTTAAGGACCTTCCATCTCCGCCGGAAGACAGATGCGATCATCTCTTTGGTTGTGGTCTTCCCTGACGTTCCGGTTACCCCCACAACCGGTATATCATACATTTCCCGATAAAACTTGACCGTTTGCCAAAAGGCTTCCCATACTTTGGGCACAGAAATGACTGCAATATTCTCGTCGTCGAAAGGTAAAACCTTTTTATGTTTTGAAATTACTATACCTGCCGCGCCTTTTTGGATGGCTACCAGGATATTGTCATTTCCCCCTTTACCGCCCTTAACATCAAAATACAGAAAACCTGGCTGAACCCGGGTGCATCTCGAAATGACCCCTTTGATTTGTACATTCGCGTTCCCCCTAATCAGTTCACCATCCATAGCCTCACATAATTTTTCGGCGGTTACTGTTGGCATACAATCATCCTTTCTGCCGCCAAGACCGTACCTGGGTGAGAATTTATACCAGAGTGCTGTTTTCCGGGACGGTTTGTTCGGAATAATCGGCGCTTGCACCGTGGATATGAGAATTTAAAGCCAGCAGGTTTCCGGATAAAATTAATAAAATTAAAATCAAAAACAGCGTAAAGGCCATATTTACGGGGGAAATGACATGACCGTCGCCGGTTTCCTGTACCGTAGGTTTCTTATCTCTCTTGTCCGCCGCAGCAAAAATTTTGCTCACAGCCTGGATGGCTTCCTGCCCGTGCTGGCTGGTGAGAAGTTGGACCACGCTTAATATCCCGTCGGTAATAACCTGAGACCTCGAACTCAAGAAAGGCTTTAAACCCTGAAGCAAGGGGACAACATTGGGGTCAACAGAAAGACGATTCATCCCTTTTACCCTCCTGGTATCTGTTTTTCAATAAATCTACTACATATTATGAGCAAACGCATAATACGTTCCTTTTCCATAAAAAAAGGAACTGCCCCCTTATGGGACAGCATCTTCTTAAATCCAACTTCTGACCTCTGACTTCCGACCTCCAATGTGGGCGGTGAAGATTGTGGCCGCTCGCAGGAATATACCAGCCCTTTACTATATCACACCGCCAGTAAAATGATGTATCTCAGGTAGAAGCCGCCGAACAGTACCAGGAGAGCCGAAGTTATAGCCAGGTTTTTCAGTATTCGGCCGCGGTTCTGCTTGATATACAGCTGCATATACAGGGGGAGAAGCAGTCCCGGGATAATAAACCCCACCCAGAAAAAGACGGCATATTCCCCTATCATCAGATTCTTCACCGGTCCTGCGGCATCAGGAGAAAATAACAGCATTATAAACAAAATGGCGACAACTGCCAGTTCCAGGATAATCAGTATTCTGTCCCCTCTTTCCAGCCTGACCATGGCCTCCGCATCTTCTCTGTGGAAAAACAGCACAGCCAGGAAAATGGCCGCAAAGCCCGTGGAAGTTGCCGATATAACAAACAATACCGGCAGAAAAGGGGTATCGGCCCAAACAGGCTGCGAGGACACTGACAGCAGAACTCCAGTATAGACAGCAACCAGAACCGCGAAAGGCAGGCCGAGAATGCCTATCAGCTTCCTTAGAGTTTCCTTGCCGGCCAGGCCGGGAATCTTCTTATCTTCAGCTATCCACATAAACGGGTAGGCCACGCCGCAAAAAAGTGAAAAACCTATCAGCAGCCACACCCCGAAAGACATCACGGAAGAAGGCCGGAAAATGAAACCGTCGTTCAGCGGGCCGTTTTGAAACATCAGGTGCCAAAACCTGGCCGGCTGCCCCAGGTCAAACAGCAGCATCAAGAGCCCTATGCCTATGGGGACGAAAACGATATAGGAACCTAACCTGGCCAGGTTCTTAAACCGGCCGTTACTGACTATGTCGGCAATTACTCCGACGTAATAGGCAGCCGCCGTAAGCCCGCCTAAAAAGAGATAAGTCGCAATGGGAAGTCCCCAGGCCAGTTCGTTAGCCATTTTTAGTCACCCCGCTTTTTTCCCGGCTATTTACTGCCGGTGTGTCAATATCGTTGAACACCGTCCGGAGAGGTGCGGTCACCAGTATCCCTGCGGTAATCAAACCGGCCGCCCACTTGGTCAATGAATTCCCGGTGGCCAGTTTGGGGTTTCCAGGCAAGCCGCCCTTCGCCGTCATATCAGGCAGTACATAGATAACTTTAAGCCCATTTAACTCTTTTTGCCCGTATACTGCCGCGTTCTGGTAGCCGCGTTCCTTCAGGTAAGCAACCCGGGCGTCTGCTTTCTGCAATAATTCGTTGTAATCTCCATACTCAATGGCCTGGACCGGGCAGGCCTCGGCACAGGCGGGAATCTTCCCTTCCCGGAGACGCTGTTCACAATACGTGCATTTACGGACTGTCCCGGTTTCTTTAGATAATCCCGGAACTTTAAAGGGGCAGGCAATAACACAGTATTTACAGCCAACACAGGTATCCTGGTCAATCAAAACTATCCCGTCACTTCTTTTATAAGCCGCCCCTGTGGGACAAACGGCGACACAACTGGCTTGGTTACAGTGCATGCACTGAGTTTTGACATTGTTCTTGACGGCTTGGTCCAGGTGAGGCTGAAACTTCACCGTCGTCCAAGTAGTCCCGCCGGTTGTCGGTGTATAGTCATAAGTATCGGGCAAATCGTTTGCTTTTTTACAGGCAATGGCACAGCTCAGGCAACCGATACACTTGGAAGAATCGTTTAGCATCGCTTTCCCTTCCACGCCTGCAATTCCCAGGGTAGCGTCTTTTGCCGCCGCACCGGGAACAAAACCGCCCAATACCGAACCGGCAGCCGCCAGACCGGATAACTTTAGAAAGGTTCTCCGGCTTACATCCATATTTTTCACTCCCTTCACGACCGGTTTTAACTGTTAAAAGCCTGTATTTCACGCATAACAAGATCGATTATCCGGGGAATCCGCGAAGCCAGCTCGGGAGTCGGTTCCGTCCCCCAGGCTATCTCTTTGGGCTGTATTCCGATAATGACAGTATCCGGATAACAATCCAAAAACCTGGCCAGCTTCAAGGTGTCAAAAAGGTCAACCTGGTGTAATGAGGTCTTATATTCGTCCAATATTATCTTGACTTCCTCGGCATTGAACCGGAACAATGAACCCGGCTGGTCTCCGGCATCAATGGCATCGATTATAATCAGGCGGTCTGTGTTCTGAATCTGATCCATTAAGTCGATACCTGCCACACCTCCGTTATAAAGACAGACGTTTTCCGGCAGCTCCAGCGCCTCCATCGCTTTGACCACATGAACACCAATGCCTTCGTCCTTAAGCAGGTCATTGCCCACTCCCAGAACCAAAATCTTATCCCCGTTATTTTTCATAATACTCCCTTCCATTTTCCGCAGGCTGTTTACACAACCCTGAATTTCAGAACCTCATTGGTTTCCGGGTGAATCAAATGCACCGCACAGGCTATGCACGGGTCAAAAGAACGGACAACCCGCACTACGTTAATAGGGTTCTTGGGGTCAGGCACAGGCGTCCCGATGAGAGCCTGCTCCACAGGTCCCCTGACCCCCTGGTCGTCCCTGGGGGAGCAGTTCCATGTTGTAGGAACAACGCACTGATACCGTTTGGACTTGCCGTTTTCAATTTCCACGAAATGGCCCAGCGCGCCCCGGGCAGCTTCCACCAGCCCCATCCCTTTACCGGTCTGGGGTACGGGTATTTCGTTACACACCGGTTCGCCCGGTTTTATTTCACTCAGCCAGTTCAGCATACCTTCGGCCACCATTTTGCACTCGTATGCACGGGCAGCGTGCCGCGCTACCGCCGACGGCCATGCCCCGATCTTGGAAACCAGATCCATGAAGCCTTTATCCTGGGTGACCAGCATCCTGGCCAACGGCCCAACCTCCATAGGTTTGCCGTCATACCTGGGAGCCTTCAGCCAGGAATAAGCCCCTTCCTTGGCAGGTTCCGGGCTGGTTTCTCCCTCGAACGGGTGTTTCCCTGAAGCGTTGTCCTGGTACCATGAGTATTTTACGTACTCCGCAATTTTGCCGGGATCCAGCTCATTCACGCTGGAGATATCTCCGTTGAAAATGACTCCCGACTTCAGGAAACGGTTCTTGTAGTCTCCCGATTTACCGAGATCGAAGTTCCCATAGGCCAGGAAATTACCGCATCCGAAACCTATTTTGGCGTCATGTATCGGCTTAAGCGGGCCGGTACCAAACAGTAACACATCTTTCAGGTAAACATTATTCACAAAATCAATAAGCTCCAAGAGCCGGCTGCGAAAAGCGGCAATCCTGTCCGGCGTCGGTTGGACTGTTACCCCGCCGGCCACAAAAGTGGCGTGGTGAGGCATCTTGCCGCCAAAGATGGCCAGCATTTCCTGCGCTTTTTTCCGCATGTCAAGAGCCTGGATATAATGATAGACCGCCGTGGTCACTATTTCCGGGTCGTTAACACAGAACTGGTCCGGGTTATAACGCGGAGTCAGGGGGGATGTGTCACCTGTCCTGACCAGGGCAACAATCTTTTCTTTCACCTTGAGCAGCTCGGAGTTGCTACCCTTGTAAGCGGCCACAGCCATGATGTCCAGGTAGTCAAGAGCGGCCAGGTGGTAGAAATGTAATATATGAGAGGCCACAAAGTTGCTCCCGGCCACCAGGTTTCGGATAATCCGGCCGTTATCCGGCACTTCCGCTCCAAAAGCGGAATCAAGATTCTGAACCGAGGCGTGGGCGTGCTCAGCCGGGCATACCCCGCAGATCCGCTGGGTGATAACTCCGGCATCCCGCGGGTCCCTGCCCTGCAGAATGATTTCAATACCCCGCCACAAGGTCCCGGCGGCGCGGGCATCCACAACTTTTCCGCCTTCCACCTCTACCTCGATACGCAGGTGTCCTTCAATTCGGTTAATGGGATCGATGACAATTTTTTGGGCCATACGTTACACCCCCTCAGTCTTTTCCGCTTTATGTTTGGCTTTTTCATTGGCAAAATAGAGCCCCCCTGCGGCGGCCGCAGCTCCTGCCAGGGCGCCTCCAAGACTGGCCCCGAAAGTTCCGATGGCTGACTTTTTCTGGTCGGTTTCTCCTGCTTTGATAGTTTTGGCCACCTCGGGAATCGGTTCGTAAAAAGATTGCTGGGGAAAAGACGGTTCCACGCAGCCATGGCAGGGAGCGCTGGCGGCAATACAGAAGCTGACCCCACTGTTCCACAGGCGGTGCGGGCAGTCTGCCGAGGTAACCGGTCCCCGGCACCCCTTGGCTCCCATGCACCCCTCAATATCCGGGAGTTCTTCGCCAAGTTTCTTGATAAACCGGCCCTGCTCATAACCTCCGCGGCGCGGGCAGTTTTCGTGGATAACCCTCCCGTAAAACAGCTTAGGCCTTCCATATTGGTCTAATTCAGGAACCTTTCCGAATAACAGTATATTTACAATGGTACCTACCAGCCAGTCCGGATGGGCAGGACATCCCGGAATATTGACAACGGTTCCTCCGATCACGTCTTTAAGCCCTTTACAGCCAGTGGGATTGGGGTCTGCAGCAGGTATTCCGCCGAAAGAAGCGCAGGTTCCCATGGCAATGTGATAGGCAGCTCCTTCGGCCACCTTCCGCACCTTGTTCACAAACGGTTCGCCGGCTACAGTTAAGTAAATGCCATCGTCTTTCGTGGGGATGGCCCCCTCCACAACCATCACATATTTCCCTTTAAACTGTTGAATGGCGTCTTCCAGGGCTTTTTCGGCCACTTCTCCGCTCGCAGCCATCAATGTCTCCATATACTTTACCGAAAGCCGGTCGAGTACCAATTCGGCCACAGAGGGGTAATCGGTGTTGGCAAAGGAGACCGTACAACCGGTACAGGCAGCCCCATTAAGCCAGATAACGGGTTGTTTTTTCGAAACAATCTGTTCCAAAGCGCTGGCAATTTGGGGTACATACATTTCCGAGAGCCCAAGAAGTATAGCCAGGCTGGAACTGTACTTTAAAAAGTCCCTGCGGGTAAATTTCTTCTTAAACATCCTGTTGATTTCAAACATTAATTCATCGGCACCTCCCTACACTTGTTCTGATTCTCACGCGTTTTCTGATTCCCACGCGCAAAAAAACAGGGTAATTTTCCTGCAGCGCCACCGCCTTTCCGGGACCAGACAAAGGGGCACAACAGGAAAACTGCCCTGTTCTCTGTACGGGCTCGATAAATTCATAACCGAAAAATTACCCCAGAGTCTTGGCCTCTTTGTTAGATTAATAATTACTTACATATCTTAGTAAATATACTTGCAATTTTTATGCCAATTAAAAACAGGGGTAATCCACAGCTTATGTGTATACTTTCTTTACAACACTGAGCGAATAACTTGTCTGTTTATTGAATCTCTATCCAAAATGTATAGTTTCTTTACATGTAAGCTAAATCTTACACCTGTAGTGTTTAGATTTATTTTAAATCAGGTTATATTCTCTTAATTTCTGATACAGCGTAACCCTGGTAATACCCAACAACCTGGCAGCCGCAACCTTATTGTTCTTGGCCCTGTTAAGGGCTTCCGAAATCATCTGCCGCTCCATTTCCCTTACCACGTCCTTCAGCGGTTTCAGCTCCGGCCCGGTTGTGCTCCGCCCAAGGGCCTGGATATGAGGCGGCAGCGTTTCAGGGCGGACTACGTTGCCTTCAGTGAGGAACAAGGCCAGTTCAATAATGTTCTCCAGTTCCCGTACATTCCCGGGCCAGGAATATTTGAGCAAGAGGTTCATGGTTTCCTCGGAAATTATCTTTGGCGAAATATTCTTTTCCCTGGATATTTTTTCGATAAAATGTCCAATCAGCAGGGGAATGTCCTGTTTTCGCTCTCTGAGAGGCGGGACATACAAGGGGAGGACATTCAGGCGATAAAACAGGTCAATGCGGAACTTCCCTTCCGTGGTCAATCTGCGCAGGTCTTTATTGGTGGCGGCAATGACCCGGACATCAAATTTAATTACCTGGGTGCCGCCCACTCTTTCAAATTCCCTTTCCTGCAGGACCCGAAGCAGTTTGGCCTGCATGGACAGGGGAAGATCCCCTATTTCGTCCAGCAATAAGGTCCCGCCGTCAGCCAGTTCGAATTTCCCCGGTTTGCCGCCCTTACGCGCCCCGGTAAATGCTCCTTCCTCGTATCCAAACAGTTCCGATTCCAGGAGCAGCTCCGGCAAAGCCGCACAGTTGATGGCAACAAAAGGCTTCTTACTGCGGGAGCTGATGTTGTGAATGGCTTGTGCCACAACCTCTTTACCGACCCCGCTCTCACCCTGGATCAAAACGGTGGAATTACTGGCCGCCGCTCTTTCAATAACCTTTTTCAGCGTTTGGATCACGGGGCTCTCCCCGATAATGGTGTCCAAAATGTATTTGCTGGCCCTGGGCAGATTCAGGCGGTCACGGTAGTATTCAATTTCCCCGCGGGACTTGTTTAAAAGATAGGGAAGACACATGTCGATCTCGGCCAGGCCCTGGAAAACGGCAACCGCTTTCTCCCGGCAGGTGTTATAGCCGCATGCCCCGCAGTTCAGTTCATCCTCCGGCTTGGTCTTATAGGTATGTTTCAGGATATCTTTGATTTCCGATTCGGTGGGTAGGGGCAGGGGCACTGAACGGTCCGTGTACCGCCGGCTCAAGTCCAGTTTGGGCAATTTTTTTAAGGACCTGTCCCAGCGCTGGCGGGCGTATTGGAGAACCACTTCTTTACGGGTGAAGAAGTCTACTTCGGTGTCAATCTCCGGACCGTCAACGCAGCCTTTGCAAAAGAGGATGTCCAGGAACCTGGGAGCAATCTTGCCCTGGTCCAGGTTTTGAATAACTTCCACGCAGTCGTCTTTTCCTTCAACAATGGATAATTCGGGGACAAGCTCCTCCTCCAGGCCCAAATTTTTCAGCAATCCCCCGGATACCGGGAAAACCCTGGGCAAAAACTGTTCGGTTTCCTGGATCCCGCCCTTTTTCGGCTTTAATTTGATGCCTTCCTCTGCAAACAGAATTTTTAACTCCCGGAACGTGAGCACCGCGTTAACCAAATTCCGCTCATCATTACGGGCCTCTTCTTTCTTGGCCACACAGGGGCCGATAAAGACAACCTGGGCATATTTGTTCTTCCTGCGCACATATTTTGCCGTAGCCATCACAGCGGAGTCAATCGGCGCCAACATCGGAATAAGATTCGGGTAGTGGCGTTCAATTAAGCCCACTACTGCGGGGCAATAACTGGCAATAACCGTCCCCCATGTTTCGTTCAAATACTCCTTATACTTAGGCACGGTTAATTGAATACCGGTGCTGACCTCTTCCACATCACTGAAACCCAACTTAAGGAGGGCATCAAACAACTCTTCGGGTTCTACCTCGGGAAAAGCCGCCGGAAAAGACGGAGCCAGCATGGCCACAGTCGTTTGGGTTTTCAGATAAACCCTGACATTATCCAGGTCCCGGCTGTCAATTATTTTGGCTTTTTGGGCACAAACACGCACACAATTGCCGCAGCTGACGCATCGCTCTTCCACGATCTTAGCCTGTCCGTCCTCGACCTTGATAGCCTTGGCCGGGCAGTTGCGGACACAGGAGTAGCAGGTCTGGCACTTCTCTTTTATGGTGATAACAACACTCATTGCCGAACACCCCAACTCTTCTAGTCTTTTTAACCGGTTTCTGCCGCCCGGGTTTAAAATAAAAAGCAGGAGTCTCCCTGCCTTTATAGAAAATTAAGTATAATGTTTATTCGACACAAAATATGGTTTTCCTATCAAGTTCTCTAAAAAAAACACCGGTCTTTATCCTTGTCCCGGATGCTTAAGAGTATCCCAATCATAAGCACAAGCAACGGCAGCTCAGCTGCGCTGACCTGCACCCCTTGTCCGGTCATACCTGAGCTCGGCCTCTTGTTTGTCGTCAGAGGTTTTTTTTTCGGACTTTTCCTCCGACACTGCCGTATTCCCATTGACCACCTCCTCCGGGGAAGGCTGGTCATTTTTCGGGGGAGCAGCCGGACGGACCTGGCTGTTCAGCATATTAAAGAGGGTTAACAACAAGTTGGGGTTGATCTTTTTCTTGGCGGCAATACTGTTTAACAGGCCCATCAGATCGGGCTGGCCGGCGCTCTGGGGTTTCATTATGTTTGACAGCATATCGTTCACTGACTGTCCCGACAAGTTTTCTTCACTCTCCGACTGACCGGAAACCTCTTTGATATTTGAGTCCGCACTGCCGTGAACCACACTCATGATGCTCAATACGTTAAACATGCCGAGATAGCCCAGCAGCATATTGGGGCTTAGCTTATGGTCAGTCTGGCGCTCCAACAGGTTTAAAAACCTGTCAATGAGATCTTTCTCCCTGTCTTTCGTTTCAAACAATGTGGTCAGTTCGTTCAATCCGCAACCTCCTTCTCACCAGAATTTTCATTCCTCGTCTAAAATAATCCGGGTATATTGGGAATATTAATTCCTCCGGTTACTTTGTTCAGCTCCTGGTTGGCCAATTTCTTTGATTTCTCGAGGGCTTGATTGACGGCATTTACCAAAAGCTCCTGAATTACCCTGGAATTGGCCGGGTGTATAAGGCCCGGGTCAAGAATAATATCGATAATTTCCTGCCGGCCGTTAGCTATAACCTTGACAGAGCCGGCATCCACCACTGCCTCAACACGCATATTTTTCAGCTGGTCCCGCACCCTGGTCATGTCTTCCTGCAGTTTCTGGGCCTGTTGCAGGAGTTTGCCTAATTGTCCCTCAAGCAATTTAATGCCCCCTTAATTCATTTATAAATAACATCATTACAAATATATTCAGGCAGGGACAATAAGTTTCTTTTTCCTGACCAATTTCTCAAACCTTTTTTGCCGGATGCTGGACAACCGTTTGAACCTGTTGGTGGACAATTGTCAAAAAGAGGGGCTAACTGCCTTCGAGGTTTTTCATTGAGTTCTCGTCGTTATGAAAATTACCGAATTCACTGGTGAAGCCGCAGGGCGAAGCCACGGAGGGCTGAGCGCCGAGGCGCCACGGACGGCGCCTTCGGCGGTAAAACCCAAGGCTTCACCAGTGGATGAGGTTAGTTTCATCGACGAAAGAACTCTGAAAACACCGAGATGGTAGTTAGCCCCTCTTGTTATTTTATCATAGTTCTGTCAACAGCTTCAAACGGTTATCGCTAATCCATTATCTCTACAGGATGGGGGAAATTGGCCAGGATCTTGCGAACCTCGGTCATATTTTCGGGAGTTGCATACAGCCCAACCACTCCTTCCCTGGCATTAACAGGTGAAATAAATACCAGGTGGCAGTATGCCTCCATAATTTTGGTAAAGAAATGAACCTGGTGAGGTTCCATCCGAACCCTGATACAGGTTGACGGGTCGTCGATATTCTTCAGGATCCGGCTGACACACCCGTCACCCCGGTATCGTCGAACCATTTTCCCATCCTCCCCGGATTTTCAGTCTCCTCTAAATTTCCAGGCCGGGTACGGTCAATCCGGCCCGCGGCATAATCACAATCCCGGCCTCATCACCCTTGATACGCAGGGCCGAATCAACGGCTTCCTGCAAGGAACCGTAAGGTTCAAAAAACAGTTTCCGCACCTTTTCGGGCTCCATGTCCGATACCCAGAAGATGCGCGCCTTCTTTACGGCGCGGGCTACAAAAGCCGCTTTATGGCCGCCCAAGAGAAATTCCCTGCGGGCCCTTTCCTCTATATCCCCGGGACTGGCAGCCTTATTCATCCACTGGGCGAATTCGGGATCGCCGAAACCCTCACCGCATTTTGCCGCTACAACAATAATACCTCCTTCAGTTACCGCCTTCAAGGCATTGTTTACCGATTTTTGGGCCTGGTACACCGTGTCATCCCGCGGCGACCCGCCCGGTGATGCGATAACAATATCGGCCGCCTCCCGTATTTTCACGCCATACATCCGCTCTGCCACCGCGCATCCGGTAAGGTGCGCCTTGACAGGATCGCCCGCCACCAGGCTGACAACCCGGTTATGTTCGTTCAGGACCACATTAATTATGAATCTGAGCCCGGCAATCCGGGCAAATTCCTCCATATCCCGGCGAACCACATTTTCGTCCAGCACGCCCAGACCGCCGCCCGGGAGAGTGCTGAGCCGGTGATTGTGGTCCAGGGCCCGGGGACTGGCAGTGCCGGCAGCCACAGCTTTCACCCCTCCGGAATACCCGGCCAGCTGGTGCAGTTCAATATTACCCAGGGCAACCACCAGACCGGCTTCGGCAACAGGCGCCGCCACCTCCACAGGGGTTCCCCGCTTGGTTATCCCTATCATTACATAAGATGTTTCCCTGCTGTGAAAACATTTAACCTGCCTGTACAGCGGGCCTAAAAGCCGTCTTTTCTCTTCTTCCGTAACCGGGCGGTGGCTGCCTCCTCCGATGACAACCGTTACGGCATCCTTTTTCAGGCCTGCTTGCTCCAGTTCGCTCAAGACAACCGGCAGAAGAAGACCGGACGGCAAAGTCCGGGTATGGTCGCTGATCACTATGGCAACTTTTCCGGCATCTTGGGCCAAAGCATTTAAGGGTTCTGACCCGATCGGGCACCTGAGCCCATTGATGGTTTCCTGCCGGAGATCTGCCACTTCGGGCACGGGATTGGGCCTGATTTCACCTATCATCCTGCCGCCGGAAACAACGGCGTGAACATCTTTGTTTCCGTATGCAAGACTGACATTAACCGCCAACTGTCTCCCCCCCGGCTACAGGGTCGGTGGGGGAAAGGACTGGGGGAGAGGTGTAAACTTCAGTTCAATTCCACCGTCCATCATCAGAGCAAGATGTTGCCCCCCCTCAGGCGGATCAACTTTATAAATCTCTTCTTCATGCAGAAGCAATTCCCCCCCACTTGAAAATAAAACCAACCGGTCGTCACTGACCTGGCGTATATCATTCACCACCATGTGAAAAGCGCTGGCCAGCTCACCGCCAATTTGTCCCGTGACCATTAACGGTTTAGCCTGCTGAAAATAATTCTGAAGCCTGTTCAGCCGTATTCCCATGTGTTACGCCCCCCCCCGTTATAATTAATTCACCCTTATTTTTACCATTATAGTGCTGTGACTATTCTTCTGTGACCCGGAATGGTTACCGTTCACACAGACAGGATTCTTATGTTCCCGTGGCAATCTTAACGGTGTTTCTCCCCGAACTCTTGGCGCTGTATAAAGCCCGGTCAGCAAGGGCAAGAAGGCCTTCGGCGTCTTCCCCGTGTTCGGGGCAACAGGAAATCCCGGCGCTGACGGTAAAGCGAATATTTTTGATGATACCGTTTTCGTTGTATTGAAAAGTGGCTTCTCCCAAGCTCTTCCTTAAACGTTCAGCCATAAGGAAAGCCTTTTCTGAACTGGTGTCCGGGAGCAGCAGAACGAATTCCTCCCCGCCCAGGCGGGCCACCAGGTCAGTCCTTCTCAGGTGATTTCGCAGGAAAGAGACAAACTGGATCAGCACGTAATCACCTACATAATGACCGTGTTGGTCATTAATCCTTTTGAAGTAATCAATGTCGAGCAGAATCACGGAAAACGGTCTCCCGGTTCTCTTGACCCTGTGTATCTCTTCATGCAGACGTTCTTTAAAATACCTCCTGTTGAAGGCGTTGGTCAGTTCGTCCCGCATGGAAAGCTCGTGAAAATTATCCATTCTTTGCAGAATCACTTCTATTCTGGCCAGTAATTCTTCCATGGAAAAGGGCTTGGTAATGTAATCATCCCCACCTATTTTAAAACCGGTTATTTTATCTTCCGTACGGTCCCGGGCGGTTAAGAAAACTACGGGAACCATCTTTAACCGGGGATGAGCCCTGATCCACCCGCAAAACTCGTAACCGTCAAGGTCCGGCATAATAATATCGAGGATTATCAAATCAGGCGTGACTTCATTCAACAGCGTTACAGCCTCTTCACAGTGCTGGCACGGAATAACTTGATAACCCTGGGCGCGAAGGAAGTCGCCAATCTGGTTAAGGGTCAGGCAATTATCCTCAATAAGCATTATCTTTTTACTGCCGGCTTCAGAAGTAAGGGTATTCATCAGAAACAACCTCCCTTTTTCAAGGTGTTTTAATTATTCCGCCAACAAATTTACTTTTCCTGCAAAAGTATGTAAAAAAAACCGGCTTTTAGCCGGTTATAAAGAAATGACTTTATCCGCTTTATTAATCTTTTCCAGTATTGTGTACATATTAGTTACCTGTCCCACACAAAGCTTTTCCTTGAGTTTAAAGTAATCCAGGCACGTCCCGCATGACAGTAATTCCACGCCCCTTTTCTGCAGGCCCATGAGGTGCTCTAAAACAGGCGAGTTCTCACATGTCAGGTAAACGGCGCTGTTAATAAACAGTATGCTGCGCGGCAGTTGTTCACTTTCAAAGAGGGTAAACATAAAGCTTTTCATCA
>DYZU01000018.1 GCA_022735835.1 Thermincola sp.
AGTCAGGAGACCTGCCTGTATAGTCACCCTACGGCCTTCGGAGGAAAGGTGCGGTGTTCATATGACAGAACTGCAATCCCCGCTAACCGTAGCGGGGATTTCTGTTTGGCCAATCTCCTTCCTGAAAGGGAAGGTTATGTTAAACCCATTCTCTAATCCGGTAGAATCCTTTCTACCGCTTTTTTTTTTGGCTCATCTTATTATGAGTCTGCAATAGTTTGCTTTTGCTTTTGTTTACCGCATACAGGACAACCTTGCAGCGCCAGAGGTATCTCCAGCCCACAGGAATCCATCAATTTAGCATTCACCAGGATTTCTGAGGTAGGACCGTCGGCGGCTATTGTTCCGTTTTTAATAACTATAGTTCTTGTACATACCTCGTATACCATGTCTAAATCGTGGCTGGTTATAATTTTAATGTGTTTAAAACTCTTGAGCAGTTCTATCAGCCTTCGTCTGGATTTTGGATCCAGGGCGGAGGTTGGCTCATCCATGACCAGAATATCCGGCTGCATGGAAAGTACAGAAGCAATAGCTGCAGCACGTTTTTCGCCACCTGATAATCTGAAGGGAGCCCGGTCCTTCAGATGAGGAATCCCGACCATCTCCAGGGCCTGAAGGACCCGCTTTTCCACTTCTTTTTCGTCCAGTTTGTAATTACGTGGCCCAAAGGCTACATCATCATAAACGGTGGGCATAAACAACTGGGCATCCGGATCCTGAAAAACCATGCCCATCCTTTGACGGACAATGGGCAGGGTCTTTTTTGTCACCGGGACTTCTCCTACCCTGATTTCCCCCTGGCATGGGAAAATAATCCCCATGAGCAGCATAAGAAGGGTAGACTTACCTGCGCCGTTTGCCCCTACAATTCCCACTGACTCTCCATGGAGGATATTGAAGGACATGCCATTGATCGCTTTGTGCCCATCGGGATAAATAAAATGGACATCTTTGACCTCTGTAATATGGTGACTCATTGTACCACCCCTGTTAACAGTAAACCTATAAGCATAGGAATATCATATATTCTCGTTAAGGCAAAGAACAAACACCAACCGGCCATATAAGCCAGGTCCATGGCTGTAATACTTTTGCTTGCCCCAGTATTATACTCTCCGGTAAAACCTCTTAGACACATAGCCAGATAAACCCGCTGTGCTTTTTCAAAAGTCCTTAGTATAAGCTGGCCGGTCAGTGACCCCCATGCGCTCCGGTGAATACCCTTCTGCTGCGGAGCCCGCAATGAATATGCCATCAATATCTGTGAAACCTCTTCCATAAACACCGAGATATACCGGTAGGTCAGCAGTAACTGCAGGACAAACAACCGGGGAATGCTTAACATCCGCAGGGCAGAGGCAAGTTTGTCCATACCGGTGGTGGCAATTAGCAGAAGTGCTGCGCATACAGTGAGTAAACTTTTCAGGAAAAGCGAAAAAAAGGTAATCCAGCCCCTCGAGATTGCCAGCCCGCCAACCATAACGACCTGGTGGTCAAAAACCGGGTTTAATATCCCTATTCCAATAACAAAAGGTGCGGCCAGCAGCATTCTGTTCAAAATTGGCCGGATGGGAAGCTCAGCCAGGGTTAGCACCAGAACGGGATAAACAAGCATGGGCAGTAAGCCCGTAATTTCGTACCTGCCAAAGGATACGACCACAATCAGATAAACAAATGTGGTCAGGAATTTTACGAGAGGATGCATCCTGTGGACGGCAGTTTCTTTACGGGCCAAATCGTCCAGAAGCCGCATATCAAACATTGAATTCATGATGTTAGACATAGCAATACTCAAATCCTTACAAAAATTTATGGGCGGGGTTGTTAACCCCGCCTGGGAAATCTTTAAGCGGATAAATCAGACTTCTTCTTTTTGAGCGAGCCGATGGCAAATCCAATAATTGCGGTTAATGCGAGCGTCAAACCGGCTCCAATTAATCCTGATACACTGGTGCCGCCACTCACGGCAGGCCATGCCGCTTCGCCTTCTTTACCTTTTTCGGCGCTTACCGCGCTTTCAGTTTCGGGCGCCTTAAAGCTGTAGTCAGGTAAAAAGGCGATCTTGCTTTGGATTTTGGACAGGGTCCGGTGAATACCATCCGGAGCTTTAAGTTCCTCTACGCCTGCTGTTTTTAACATAGACCATTCCAGACCGTCAGGATTGGCTGAAGCAAACCAGGAGAATACACCTCCGGCAAACATTGCTGCTAAAGCAAGGCCGGTCAAAACTTTTTTTATGGGGATACTTCCCATCGCCTCTCCCGAAGTTGCTTTCTTAATAATTTCAGGCTGTTCCTTCCAGACAAAGGAAACAATAGCTGCAACGACAAGGCCTTCCACAATGCCTATCGCCAGATGGATGGGCTGCATCAGTGCGACAAAGGTGCCAAAAGGTAATTCGGTTTTCCCGGAAAACAGGGTTTCAAGCACGACACCGAAAGCGCCAAGCTGGAGGCCAACAATTGCCGCAAGCATAGATGCTCCCCAAATGCGTTTGGGGTTATAACCTTTAGCCATAATCGGTTTATATATTAGCGGATAGGCAATAAAACAAGTAAAAAAGCCAAGATTGAATATATTACACCCTAAAGCCAAAAGCCCCCCATCGGCAAAAAACAAAGCCTGGATAGTAAGAATAGAAGCCATAGTAAGAAATCCGGCATAAGGTCCAAGAAGAATGGCCAATAACAGGCCGCCACCAAGGTGCCCGCTGGAGCCTGTTCCGGGAATGGTAAAGTTAATCATCTGGGCGGCAAAAACAAAGGCCCCCATTACTCCCATCAGAGGAATTTTCTTTTCATCCAGTTCTCTTGGGAGTTTCTTAATTGAATAAGCTGCAACTCCTGCAGTAGCAGCCCACATGGTCCCACCTACGGCCGGTGAAATCAAAGCATCCGCCATGTGCATGATTTATCATCTCCTCTACAAAATAATGACCCATCAAGGGTATAAGTTTTAACCCTTCATGGGTTTATCCGGCCCTTCATGGGTCCAAATTGCGTTTCACATAATTATGTTCTTGATATGTTCACCGCGAAACCTTCTTGGTTTCGATGTTCATGTTTAATTTAGCATAGGATTTGAAAATTGTCAATTATTTGAATGAACCGGATTAGATGAATAGGATAAAAAATTAAAATTTTTTTTGTTTTGAAAAGGAATTTGCAAAACTATATAGAATATATTATACTGAAATCCAGGTATCAAGAAGATACCCCTGTAATTTTAAAGAGAAGGTTCTCAAACAATTGCATAATTTAGGATTTGACCATGAAGGTCTTGCCTGAAGAAATGGGCAGGTTTCATGGTATTTGTTTTTTTGGGAGGAATTTTAGACGGATTTGTATAAATAATATGTGTAAGGAGTAGAAATGAGAGTAGCTGTTGTTGATGGATTAGGTGGAGGAATAGGCAAGGTTCTGGTAGAAAAAATTAGAAAAGAGTTTCAGGATGACATAGAAATATGGGCCTTTGGGACGAATGCAACGGCAACTTCACTAATGCTTAAGGCTGGTTCTGACGAAGGGGCTACCGGAGAAAATGCTATAAAATGTAATATTGATAAGGTTGACGTGATTATAGGCACGATATCAATTGTTTTAGCAAATTCCATGATGGGAGAGTTAACTCCGGGGGCCGCAACTGCTATTGGGGCCAGTGAAGCAGTCAAATTGTTGTTGCCTCTGAATCGGTCCAAAGTTACCATTATTGGATCCCAGGCCGAACCGTTACCACATCTTGCCGATAAATTAATAAAGCAATTACACCAAATAAAAAAAGAAAGGTTGGATGGCCATGTGTGAGGCAAATGCGTATGTTAAAAACAATGGTAATGAAGAACTTTTATTGGAATCTGTTGATAAAATAACGCCCCAGGATGATATGCTAATATTAGAAAACATTTTTGGACAGAGAAAAATTATTAAAGGAAAAATTGTTGAGATGGCTTTGGTATCTCACAAAATTGTGATTGAGAGGACATAGGGGTTAAAATCTTTTGTTGACACACTTTTAAAAAGCTTAGTATAATTACAATCAGATAGTTTGACCGATAAGCCGTGATTGAGGTATGGATGGAAAGCTGACCTAAACCACGAAGGTTAGGGTGCTTGCAAGAAGCATGCATTCACTTTGTGGTTTTTATTTTAGAGATACTTTTTTATCAAATTATTAAAGAGCATTTTATTTACAGATAACAACGGACCACGAAGGTTCGCCCTAAAAGCGACTTTGTGGTCTGTTTTTATGTGATTACAATTTTCCGGTTTCCTTGGCAGGACCGGAATTAACCTCCTTAAATGTATTATTTTTATCCTCCTTTCGGAATGGCGGGGGGAATATCTGACAGTTCTTCCCGCCGGGATCCTTTTTACAGTAGTCAGGGCGGCTATTGACATTGCGGTAAAAAAGATACTGATTTGGCCAGACAAAAGGCTTCTGAAAAAAATATTTTAATCAAGGAGG
>DYZU01000156.1 GCA_022735835.1 Thermincola sp.
GCGGGCCAGGTAGTCGTTGACAGTCACGATATGCACGCCACGCCCGGTTAATGCGTTAAGGTATGCCGGCAGGGTAGCCACCAGCGTCTTTCCTTCACCGGTTTTCATCTCGGCAATCCTGCCCTGGTGCAGGACTATACCGCCGATCAGCTGGACATCGAAATGCCGCATCCCCAACACGCGTTTGGAAGCTTCCCGGACTACCGCAAAAGCCTCGGGCAGCAGGTCATCCAAACCAGCCCCATTGGCCAGCCTGTCTTTGAACTCCCCGGTCTTCGCCTTCAGCTCCGAATCTGACAGCTTTTGGATTTCCGGTTCCAGACCGTTTATCTCATCAACAACTTTCTGCAACTTTTTGATTATCTTGGCATTGTCATCAAACAGGTTTTTTACAAAACCCAGCATTTATAAAACACCCTTTCTAATAGCGGCCGTTCGCCGGTGACCGGCAGCCACTGGCCGGCAGCCAGTGATGCCTCTGTGATAAGCAAAAGAGACCTGTGCGGTCCCTGGGGAAAAGGAATTCACTATTTATGATTTTAGCATTTTTGGGGAGGAAGTTCAAGGAGGACGCTTCACTTATAGCCTGTTCGTTTTCTGCAGGATTGGTAGAACATCTAACCCTGACAGGCACCCTTCATACCTCTGATGATAAGGACCAAAATCCCAACATTAATAATTATATCCCCAATGCTGATCAGCTGTTTTTGATACGGCAGGGACACATAAAAAATGTCCGCCAAAAAACCCAACCTTGTCCCTTCCGTGATCAGGACATGAGTACCGCCACGCACACTGGCCAGGGCTGTGGCCACCCGCTCCGGAATTATGTCCGCCCTTACCGGCATCTGTCCCCCGTTCAGAGCTATTACCACAAAGTTCATGACTGTCCCGCCCAGAATATAATTTATTCCCGGCAGCTTGATGTTTTTTACCAGGGCAAAAAATAAAAGGATATACGAAAAAATATGCAGGTAGGGGTAACCCCAAAATTCATGCCGGGGCGCCCAAAAATCAATGCCTACCTGGATTAAGTAGGCCAGAATAATTATGTATACATACCTTACATTCAGGCTTCCCAGGTTAGTGAATTTTCCCCCCAAAATTTTGCCGAGTACAATTGCAATGATAATAAATTCGAAAAACATTTATAATTCTCCCCGCTTTTTTATAACAGTTTTAAATACTTTCATTACCCTGGGATCAAACTGCACTTCCGACAGGCGTTCCATCTCTTCCATCGCCTGGGCCGGCGTTTTGGCCGCTCGAAAAGGTCGGTCCGTAGTCATGGCATCATAGGTGTCTGCCACTGCCAGGATGCGTGATTCCAGGGGGATGTTATTTCCGCTCAAACCTGCCGGATAACCGCTGCCGTCGTATCTCTCATGATGATGTAAAACAACATCTGACTTCGAACTCAAAAACTTTATTTTCTGCAAGATTTCGGCTCCCAAAACCGAATGCTTTTTAACTTCTTCATATTCCTGCGTTGACAGGGGACACGGTTTATTCAGAATTTGTTCCGGTATGCCGATTTTTCCGGCATCATGAAGAAGAGCCGCATACTCAAGTTTCTGGAGCTCCCGGTCCGGAATCCCGAATTCGCGGGCAACCGCAAGAGTCAGTTCAGCTACACGCTCGGAATGCCCCTTGGTATAGGGGTCCTTGGCTTCGATGGCCGCAACCATTGCTTTGACAGTGTTTAAGTAGCTCTGCCTTATATTCGTATACAGTCTAAAAGAATGGCTCACTAAGAGAATTGGAATAAAAAAAAGAAGAATATTAAAGAGTCTCCATTCACTTGAGGTGTCTTTATAAATTTCCGTCATAATAAAAGCCATAATGGTAAGAACGGCGTAGTTAAGATATAACATCCTGACAACTGACAGCCATCCGGTATTAGAGGGCTTTTTTGCATAAAGCCTGGAATTTATAGAGATAAAAAAAGTATGAACAGTAAAATACGCTATAGAGGCGCCTATAAAAGCCAGTATTTCATTACCTATCAGGGTGTAAACAAATCCGGTAGACCCTATTACCAAAGCATTTTGAGCGGCGGACTTAAATATATTACTTACCGCTTCCTTTCTCCCGAAGACAATAGAGAGAAACCCAGCAACAACAGTCACCGCATAACCGATGCTGACAGCTATGGATGTACCAAATAAAACAATTAAGCCCAAATCTACAAAAACAGCAATTGAAAAAACATCTCCCCGGGGGAGCCTGGCCGGTAATAATTGAGCTAACAAAGAAAGAAAAACAAAAACGGCAGTTTCTTTCCATGAAACCAGGTTTACTTCGATTAAATTTATAACAAAAACGATTAGGCCGAAAACACTGAGAATAAAACTGTACAGTTTCAATTCAAAATTATATGATAGTACCTTTGATTTACCGTCCATTACGCTTCACCTGCAAAAACTATTTCAACTTTGCAATCTTACTGATAGAAAAGAAAACGGCTTAATTGAAGGTTACTGCGTTAAATTCAGGGGGTTTTCGATAGGCTGAACCGGCTGAGTGGGTATTGTCCTATTCTCCCATCTGTTCAGGAAGGCCTTCACAATCTGGGGGTCAAAATGGGTTCCCGCGGAGCGTTTAACTTCTTCCAGAGCCTCTTCCCAATTCATTTTTTTTCGATAAGACCTGTCAGAAGTCATGGCGTCAAAGGAATCCGCCAGGGTGATAATTCTGGCTCCCAAAGGTATATTATCTCCTTTTAATCCGTCAGGGTAACCTGACCCATCGTACTTTTCATGATGGTACCGGACGTATTCCGTAGCAGAACCCAAATCGTGAATCTCCTTCAAGATATTCGCCCCGATAACCGGGTGTAATTTAATCAGGTCAAATTCGCTTGCGGATAGTTGACCCTTGCGATTAAGCAGCTCGGCGCTGACTCCGATTTTACCGATGTCATGAAGCAGGGCCACATGCTCGATGGTTTCAACCTGGTCTTCAGGGAGCTTCAGCTCCCGGGCAATTTGTACGGCATATTTAGCGACACGTTCGGAGTGTCCTCTGGTATATTTATCTTTGGCATCCAGGGTGCTGGCCAGCGCTTCAAGGGTATCCAGATAGATTTGCCGGACATCCATATAAGATTTAAAAACATACCTGGCCAAAAGCAACGGGATAAAGAACAGGGATACTCCCCACATCCCGGTTAATTTGTACATACTGGCCATCAATAATCCTAAAGGGGCAAAGGTCAGAAAATTGGGAGCCACCCAGCGAAAATTCATCAGCCATATTCCCCATGGGGATATCTTTTGAACTAAAGCTAAAACTATTGTCACAGTACTAATATTTACGAATGAATAGACTAACATGGCCCCAATGAAAGGTATTATAGATGAAATGGGTTGAGAATCAATCGTACCTCCCAAATACAAGTAGGTAATACCTGCCAGCCACACTGACAAGATAAGTTGGGCGGAGTTAAAAACGATTTTATAGTAAGGTGTTTGTCTTTTGATATTATCTTTTTTAAATAATTCTCCACCAAGAGCGACCCAGATGGCAATGTCAGGTCCGAACAGTATTATACAGGCTAAATCCACGGCAAAAGTTACAGAATACCTAGCACCTTTTGGCAACTGAATCGTAAGAGATTCAGACACTACAGATATAAAGATAAAAAAGACGATTGCTATCAAGTTAGTCGCATTTAAGTCTATATTATTAAATGAGTGGGAAATGATTGCTATAGCCAAAATTGACAGAATAAATATATAAAATTTTACTTGGCCTGGAAGATTGTTCATAGCCCGCACCCACTAAAAATAAAAATATTGACCGACAGTGTCGTTACATACTTTGATTACCAAGTAGCTCTGGCACCACCTGCTAATACTAAAGTAACGATAGCCAAAACGATCTTAAACATTTTTTGTTTCATGTAAAGTCAACCCCCCGTCTGTGTTCAACTCGACCGGTATCCGCTAATTTCGGTCGGTGGACTCCGCTCGGGTAGGTTTCGCTCATCTGAACAATAATTTTTTTCTTTAGTTTACTTTACTGAAACATAAAGATCGGCTTATTACTGTCGGTCATAACATTTTTTTATGATTTTTATTCATTTAACAACAAGGCCATGCGCCTGTTGACCGCAGCCAGGGTAGCTTTTACCGCGGCTTCCCTTTCATCGTTATTCATAAAGGCGGCTCCGATCAAACGTTCCTCCCCGATATTGGTTACCAGCGAAACCGATACTGCTACGGCCCGTCGCCCGGCCAGGTTGATTAAAGCAATATCTTCGGTTACAAGATTACAGGTGCCTTTAAGAAATGTTTCCAATGCCGTCAAGGTGGCCTGTGAAATGATGCGGAGCTTGTTATTTGCCGTATTGGGTCCGGAGGCGCTGCCTTCGTAAATGTCACCGCCTATTTCCAGCTGCACTCCGGCTTCCGTTGTCCGTCCGCTTGACAGTACAGTAACACTTGCTACTTTTGGCCTTACTTCACAACCGGAGGGAGCGCTGTCTTCGTCCTGCATCTGGGCTACACTGATTTTCTTGTGGTCAATGCTTATCCCGAACTGGGCCATAAAAGCAGACTCTATATCACGTACAACCTGTTTGGGATTTCTGCCTGGACCGGCCAAAACGTGGATTTCGGCAATTTCTCCCGTGTTATCGGCCACAATTCGCGCTGATATAACATCCTTAATCTGCCGGATAATTTCTTCGTAGTCAGAAAGCTGTCCGATGATGCCTCTCTCCGGTGTCATAATAACCCCCGCTTACCTTCGGAAATTCTGTATTCCGGGCCATTGTTCCTAAATTGTAAAAATTTCTACTTCTAATTTCTACTTTTCCGTAACTTTTCCTTCTTTTTTATTTTTAAATTATCTGTAAAATCTAAAATTTATCATGTAACGAAAAGCTCACCTCCTGTCAGGGTGAGCTTGCTTTGTCCGGATATTGATATCAATATTTAGAATTCTGGTTCAATCAAACCGTAGTTGCCGTCTTTTCTTTTATACAAAACATTCACTTCTTCGGTATCCGCATTGGAAAAGACAAAGAAACTGTGCCCGAGTAAATTCATCTGCATAATAGCCTCTTCGACAGGCATCGGTTTTACCGCGAAGCGCTTTGTTTTCATGATCTTGGGCTCTTCGTAGTTTTCTTCCTCGGCAGGCTGTCCCGATTTTCCTTCACCCCTGGATTTTTTGTTGAAACGGGCCTTATATTTGTTGATCTGCTTTTCCAGTTTCTCAACTACAAGGTCTATGGATGCGTACATATCCCCTGTTTCTTCTTCACCTCTGAGGATCATCCCGTTAACGGGGATAGTCACTTCCACCTTATGGGTACCCTTCTCGACCGCCAAAGTAACCTGTGCCTCGGATAGATCAAGGTATTTCTCGAGTTTTGCCAATTTCTTTTCGACGTATTCTTTTAATGCATTCGTTACGTCAATATTTTTTCCTCTAACACTGATCATCATAATGGCCACTCCTTTCGGTCACTTTCTATAATATTATTCCCTTGATATTGGTAAAAATCCTTTTTTCATCCTCAAATATTCTGTATACTTACCGGCAATATTCCCGCATAATAACCGCTGACCTACCCTTTGCAACTCAATTCCGCCTGACTTAAAAACCCCAGGAGTTTTGTGGTATACCACAAACATCCCCTGGGGTGAATTCGCATGGATTATCGTGTTTTACAGTTTTACCACATTAGCGGCCTGAGGCCCACGAGCACCTTCCACAATCTCGAATTCAACCTGCTGTCCTTCAGCCAGGGTTTTGAATCCTTCTTCCTGAATTGCCGAGAAGTGCACGAATACATCGCCGCCGTCTTCTCTTTCAATGAAGCCGAATCCTTTCTCCTGGTTGAACCACTTTACTTTACCTAACATTCTTTACATTCCCCCTAAACATATCTTCGTGAGCCTAGGTAAACCCACTTGGTTTATCATATCACGAGAGCTAAAATTTGTCAACTACCGATACTTCTTGGTAAAACTGCCGTCGAGCGGCCCCAAAAAGTACCTGCATGCGCTGTCGAATTATCATATTTACA
>DYZU01000157.1 GCA_022735835.1 Thermincola sp.
AATGTTAATTTTGTACCGTCCCTCTCCGTAAGATACTTTAACTTCTTCGGTATACATACAACCACCCTCGGTACGATATTATTCCCGGGAAATATTCTACAAATTTATTGTTATCCCTGCCAGGGCAGTCAAGAATAGTGTAAACCAGCTGCTGGGACAGATTAAAATGAACGAAAAACACCTGCCTTTTCGCGGTCAGGTGTTTTTCATTGCTGGGGTCAATCCTCAGTAAACCGGAATCGTTCGTTGGCTACCTCAATGAACGGAAGTGATTTATGCATTTTTGCCGAAACATATTCCCCGTCAACAACTTGAATTCCGTACTTTTCCATCTTGCGATACAGGGTGCTTCTCGAAATGCCGAGTTCTTTGGCTGCATGGGTTAAATTTCCCTCATTACGCTTGATAGCATCGAGGATATTCTGTTTTCCGGGCTTTTTGGTGTTATTTCTGACCACCACATCATCTTGCGGTTTTGCCGGAACAGCAGGTTCCCGGCGAACCAGGTAGAGCCGTGAAGCGGCCAGGACTTCCTCGGGAAGACAATCAGGGGTCAGAACCTCGCCTGTCGCCACATGGATCGCCCTCTCAATGACATTTTCCAACTCCCTGATATTGCCCGGCCAGTGATATCTTTGCAAAATGTCCAGGGTTTCAGGATGAATTACATTAGCCTGCTTACCCAGCCTTTGATTTATTTTTTCCACAAAGAACCCGGTCAAGGGCAGGATATCGTCTTTACGGTTTCTCAGCGGAATCATGTTTACAGTCAATACATTCAGACGGTAATACAAATCAGACCTGAAATTTCCCTTTACAACTTCGTTATACAGGTCTTTGTTGGTGGCGGCAATAACCCGGACATCAACGGGAATTACCTGGTCCCCGCCAATTCGGACTACCGCTTTTTCCTGCAAAACGCGGAGAAGGTTAGCCTGGAGCTCCAGCGGCATTTCTCCGATCTCGTCAAGAAAGAGGGTGCCTCCGTCAGCCAGTTCAAACTTGCCCGGGGCGCCTCCCCGCTTGGCGCCGGTAAAGGCCCCTTCATTATACCCGAACAGTTCGCTGCCAATCAGCTCCCGCGGCAGCGCTGCGCAGTTTATGGCAATGAACGGGCCTTTAGCCCGGTCACTGGCATTATGAATGGCCTGGGCAAATACCTCTTTCCCGGTTCCGCTTTCACCCAGCAGGAGTACATTGGAAGAACTTCCGGCAGCAGTCCTGGCCAGCTGTACTGTCTTAAGATATAAGGCGTTTCGGCCTACCAGGTCGTCAAAAGTAAACCGGGCTTTTGCTCCAACCATACGGTGTACAAGCTGTTTTACGGCCCTGATTTCCCGGATGACCGCCACTACGCCGACTATTTTCTGTTGCGGGTTGCGGATTGGACGGCAGGTGACCGTACAGTGTATTTTACCTTTTTTGGTATCGGCATGGACTTCCTCGTCATTAATTGTTTCTCCCGTCTGTAAAGACCTGAAGATAGGGTTTTGGTAACCCAGCAGTTCATTAATTGAGAAATGGAGGATGGCATCGGCACTGGTCTTTAACAACGAGGCTGCGGCGCTGTTGATCTTGGTCACACGGGCTTTCTCGTCAATGGCAATGAGGCCGTCGGAAATTGAGTCGACAATGGCATTTTGATAACGGTTGATCACCAGCATGTTCTCCAGAACTTTATTTACCTTAAGCTGGCCCTCAATTGCGTTAATGGCGGCTACTACCATTCCGAGGGTGTGTGAATGGACCTTTTCGTAGGTACCGGTCATGCTCAACGCTCCCACCAGTTCCCCCGAATGCCCGTAAATCGGACCGGCCGAACAGGTCCACGGGTGAAGGGCCCTGATAAAATGCTCGGCGGCAAAAACCTGGATAGGCCTGCCCAGCCTCAGAGCCAACCCTGTGGCATTGGTTCCCGAATATTCCTCGTTCAGGCCCGCGCCCACTACAAGGCCGTTTTGCGCTGCCAGGGCCATGGTCTCACGGTCCCCTATACTTTCAATAATAACTCCGTCCCGGTCAATAAGGGACACAATAAAACCGGAACCTTCCACAAAAGAAAACAGGTTCTTCATGATCGGAAAGGAAATTTCGAGAAGTTCCCGCTTTGCTTCCCGGCGCTGTTCAATTTCGTTTTCGCCCACCGAAAAAGGAACATTATCGCAGAATGGATCCACGCCCAGACTGCGGCTCCGGCGCCAGGAATCTTCGATTTCCCTGCGCACCCAGTTTTTGTTGATCTGTCCCTTGTCAACAAACTCCTGCCAGGCCGTGAACAACTGTTCTTTTCTATCATAAACAGGCACCTTCCTCACTCCTTTCCCTTTTAGTTTTCTCCGGCTTGCACCTTGTTCTCACAAATAACAAGACCGGTCGTAATTAACCGGTCTGAAGCTGCAAATTTTTCTCAAATCGCGGCCAGCTGCAAATATCGTATTCACAAATATCCACCTCTTACGGTGATTCGGACACCCAGTTTGTTGGTAGTTTTATTATATGATAACTTTGCATTGTTGTAAACCACCAATCACAGGTATCGCTTCGAGCAAAGCCCTGGAATGCGGATGGGCGGGACATCTGAAAAACTCTTCTTTACCTGCTTTTTCCACTACCCTGCCTTTATACATAACCACCACCCGGTCGGCCATCGCCTTAACCGCCCGCAAGTCATGAGTAATCAGCAGGTAACTGATTCCATGCTCTGCCTGCAGGCTTTTTAACAGGGCAATAATTTGGGTCTGAATCGTCATGTCCAAAGCTGACAGGGGTTCATCCAGAACTATGGCTTCCGGTTCGGCAGCCAGAGCTCTGGCGATGGCCACCCTTTGTTTTTGGCCTCCGCTGCATTGATGGGGAAAACGAGCCGCAAACTCCCCGCTCAAGCCCACAACTTCCAGGAGGTAACTCAGCCTCCTCCGGCAGTCCCCGCGGTACCCGAAATTCCGCAGCGGTTCGATAATTATATCTTCGATCCTCATCTTCGGGTTCAGTGAGGAATGGGGGTCCTGAAACACAGCCTGGACCGCCTTGCGGTAGGCGCGCATCCCGTTTCCTTTAAGACTGTGAATAGGTTGTCCCCGGTAGATTACCTCTCCGGAAGATGGTTTGACGAGGCCTAAAATGATTTTCCCCACCGTTGATTTCCCGCTGGCACTTTCCCCGATTATAGCCACGGTCTCACCGGGTTGTAGGGAAAAAGTGACATCTTTTACCGCTTCAATGTAACTCCTTTGGGTAAACCCACCGGGAACGGTGAACGTTTTGGAAAGGTTTTTCACTTGTATAAGCTCACATTCTTGCATCAGGGTTCCCGTCCTGTCTCAAGTGAAGTAAATGGTGACATGATACGGTCCGGCCGTCATCCAAAGTTAAAGACGGAGCCTTTTTGAGAAAGCATATATCCATGGCCCTCTGGCACCGGTAAGCAAAAACACAACCCAGGGCATCGGGGATATTTTCACGGGAAGCTGGGGGGCAGCTTTTTGTTAAGCCGGGCTGTTTCATCCCCTCTTCCAAACACCTGTATGTCTCCAATAAAGAAACGGTATAGGGGTGCAGAGGGTTTTCCAGGATCTGTGAAGTCAGGCCTGCTTCCATTATCCGGCCGCCATACATTATTAAAACCCGGTCGCAGTTTTGATAAATGACGCCCAGGTCATGAGCGATCAGGATCAGGGACAGTCCCTCCCGGGCCTTGATTGTCCCGAGCAGCCTTAGAATCTGGGCCTGGATGGTAGTGTCGAGGGAAGAGGCCGGTTCATCGGCAATAATTATGTCCGGACCGCAGCTCAAAGCCATAGCTAACAGGACTCTCTGTAAAATACCCCCACTCAGCTGGTGAGGGTAGAGTCGGGCTACCAGTTCCGGTTGTGGAAGTTCAACTGTTTCCAAAAGCTGTGCCGTCTTTCTTCGTACATCCCCGGCGGAAAGGCCCAGGTGTACTGAGAGCATCTCCCCCAGCTGTTTGCCCACCTGCAAAACCGGGTTCAGCGCCGGAGCGGCCTCTTGCGGAATATACGAAATTTTCTTACCCCTCACCTGCCGGTACAAGTCCTGACTGCTCAGGAGGTTTTTCCCGTCATACCAAACCTCGCCGCTAACTATTCTCGCCCCAATGCTCTGAGCCAGTCCCATTACGGTGAGAGCGGTAACACTCTTGCCGGAACCGGATTCACCTACAATACCCAAGGTTTCCCCGCGTCTTAAGGCAAAGCTGATCCCGTCTACCGCCTTGACCGGTCTGCACCTGGTATCAAAATATACCGTTAGGTCATTAACCTTCAGTATTTCCATAACTGACTCCTACCCGCTCATGTTGTTTCGGGTTTAAAAGATAACCCAAACCGTCTCCCAGCAGATTAAAACCAAGTACCGTTATCAGTACGGCAAAGCCGGGGGCCAGCATTAACCACGGGGCGGTGAAAAGGTAGTTCCTGGCATCGGCCAGCATTACTCCCCAGCTGGGCTTGGGTGGCTGAATACCCAGACCCAAAAAACTTAAAGCCGTCTCACCGATAATAAAATCTCCCATCATCATTGCTCCGTAAGCAATTACCGGGGAAAAACAATTGGGCAGTAAATGCTTTGTTATAATTCCGAAAGGACCTGTTCCGGCTATCCTGGCAGCGTCAATATACGGCATGCTTTTTATGGAAATGACTTGCCCTCTGATCAAGCGGGCGAACACCGCCCAGTATACTACCACAAATACGCCCACCAAATTAACCATTCCGGGCCCGGTAAAAGCCGTTATGATCATAGCCAGCAACAGGGAGGGAAAAGACAGAAAAATATCGGAAACCCTCATTATTACGGAATCCACAATTCCGCCGAAATATCCGGCAACTGTTCCTAAAACGGTCCCCGTCAGCAAACTAAGAGTAAGTACCCAAAAGGCAAAGGCCAGGGAAATCCTTGACCCGTACACAACTCTGCTGAAGACATCACGGCCAAGGGCATCGGTTCCTAAAATCCACTGCCCACCCGGGGCGCTTAATGAAGCGGACAGGTCCTGAGCCAGAGGGTCAACGGGAGAAATGAGGGGCGCCAGTACACTTGCAGCAGAAATAACAGCTGCAATCATTGTTCCCCATAACAGGGGCTTAACCGTTAATAAAATTCGGATAAACCTTCTAACCGGCGGCATCGGTATTCTCCCCCACAATCACTGTGGCAATTCTCGGGTCCAGTCTTGCATAAATCAGGTCCACCAACAGGTTCGTTAAAACTGCAAACAGGGCGGAGATAAACAGTATCCCCCGGAGCACGGGGAAATCCCTGGCGTTTATTGCCGAAAAAACCAGCCTACCCATTCCCGGCAGGTTAAATACTGTTTCGGTTAACACAAATCCGCTCATAAAGGCACCGACAAACATACCAAAGTTAGTCAAAACAGGTATCAGGGCATTTCGTAACCCGTGTTTAATAATGACCCTCCTATAAGGTAAACCTCTGCTTATAGCCGAAATAATATACTCCTGGGTCATTACCTCAAGCATGCTTGCTCTCGCCAGACGGGCATTTACGGCAGACAGGGGTAAGCCCAAAGCCAAACCGGGTAAGACGTAACTCAGCATACCCTTTTCGGAGCCTGACACCGGAAACCAGCCCAATTTCACTCCTAAAATAAGCTGCATAAACATAGCCGCGATAAACGCGGGAAACGAAAATATAATGATAGAGCTGCTATTGAGCACCCTGCCGGATATTCGCTTGTCGTTAATAGCGGCTAAAATCCCCGCCGGAATCCCGACAATTATATTTATTAATAAGGCCATGATTCCCATTTTAACTGATACAGGTACCGCTTCCAGAATTATTTGGTTAACCGGCCTCTGCTGGATATAGGAATAACCCAGGTCGCCGCAAAAAACACCTTGGATAAACCGGATAAAGTTTTCCCAAAACGGCAGGTCTAATCCCAGAGCCTTTCTCACGTTCGCATAGGTCAACGGGTCTACATGCTGGCCCAGCATGACCGTGACGATATCTCCGGGAACAATATAAAACAGCATTGAGGAAACAAATGAAATTCCCAGCAGTATAGGAATAAGAGCCAGTAATCTTTTGACAATGAATCTTACCATGGACAACTCTCCCACTAATCAGGAAACACTGTATCCAAAAAGCAAGTTTGCCCGCCCCGCGCGTGCAAACTCGTAAAACTTAAGAGTTATCCTGAAATCCATATGCTGCTCAGCGGAACTATATCCATCGGATTTGTTTGAACTCCCTGGATATTCCCGGCTTTCAGATACAGGTTCACCGGGTGGAACAGCCAGATGGCGGGAGCCTCGTCCACAATTATCTGTTCAGCCTGCCGGTATAACTTTATTCGTTCACCCTGCTCAGCTACAGACTGGGCTTTATCCAAAAGCCTGTCAACTTCGGGATTTTTATAGTGAAAAAAGTTTTCGGCCTTAGAACCGAACAGTGGTTTCAGAATGCACCCGGCGTCCAGGGAATCCGCTGACCAGGCCAGCCTAAACATGCTCAAAGCGCCTGCCCCCACTTCCCTCTGATACACCGGCAGCGGCATGCCTTTGAGTTTCGTCGGAAAACCTACCTCTTGTAACTGGGCCTGGACTGCTTCAGCCAATTTTTGGTTCTGTTCGCGAACGTTATAAGCAAGCTCCAGCGGGGGCAGACCGCGTCCTCCCGGATAACCCGCCTCGGCCAGGAACGCCGACGCTTTAGCCGGGTCGTATGTATACCCCCTGAGATTTTCGTTATACTCGGCCATTCCCGGCGGCAAAACCCCTTTGGCCGGAACCCCGTTTCCTTCGAGGACAACCCTGATAATCCCGTCTCTGTCAATAGCATAGTTCAGGGCCTGCCGCAGTTTTACATTGTCTTTGAATGGGGGTTTGGATACATTAAGCCCGATAAATTCAATATTCCAGATGGTATTTCTGATAACCTGTCCGGGAAATTCCTTTTCAACCAGACTCTTCTGGCCCGGCGGGATGTGGTCAATAAAGTCAAGGTTGCCCGCCCGAAACTCATTTAAAATCGTTGTCGTGTCAGGGATGATTTTGAAATCAACCCCGTCCAGGTAGGCCTTCCGGCCGTAATACTCCTCATTGCGGACAATCTTAATAACATTCTTGGGTATCCACCGGGAAAGCTTGAACGGGCCTGTACCCACCACTATATCAGGTCTGGCTCCGGTGGCCTTAAAATCTTTTCCTGCCTTTTCTACCGTTTCCCTGTCCACCACTGCCGCTCCCGGGTGAGCCAACCATGACAGGAAAGAAGGGGAGGGATTTTCCAGGGTTATTTGCAGGGTATATTTATCAATAACCTTAATCCCTTCCGTATCCTCGGTTTTACCGGACATCCTGGCCGCTGCCCCTTTTACATTCTCCAGAATCCAGGCCACCGTGGCGCCGGTATCGGGATCAAGAAGCCTGTCAAAAGAATATCTGAAATCCTCTGCGGTCACTTCTTTGCCATTATGAAATTTTGTCCCCGGGCGCAGGTAAAAAGTGAATACCCTGTTGTCCTTGATATCCCATTTCTCCGCGTGAGCGGGAACAATCACGTTTTTGTCAAAGTCCAACTCCACCAAGCCGTCGTAAATTTCTTTGCCTACTTCAATTCCCAGCTCTTCGTTAAAATTGGCCGGGTCAAGAGAAATTGGGTCATCAAGCAGCGGGTACCTCAAAATACCGCCGTTTTTGGGCTGCTGTCCGCCAGCAGTTGTTACGCCGGTTACATTACTGCTGCCGCATCCTGTCGAGAAGAAAGCAAAAAAGAGAAAACACGCGAATACAAATAAAATGAGCTTTTTATTTCGCCGCATCAAACCGCCTCCTGTACCTGCTGATGCCCTGTTATTATTGACTGGTAAAGCGGAAGCTCCTACTCTCGATTAATTTCGACATGGTTCTGGAAATTCCTTCACTTTAAGGACAATTTACCAGCAAAAAAGGACCGCGCGCCAGCTCAGTCCTTTCCGTACAGGTACCGGTACCGGGAGTAATTCTTCATCACTTTCCGGACATATTGCCTTGTCTCCTGAAACGGTATCTGGTCAACAGTGGCATGTTCTCCGGTCCACTGCTGTTTTTCCAGCCATTCCCTCACGTTACCCCTTCCGCCATTGTAAGCGGCGACCACCAGGACCTTGTTGCCCTTGAATTCCTGGTTCAGGTTATTTAAATACCAGCAACCGATTTTGATATTGGTTTCCGTTTCATATAAATCATCGGGATGAAAGTCCCGGAGGTTCATCTTCTCGGCTGCCCACCTGCCCGTTTCCGGCATAATCTGCATAATTCCCCTGGCGCCCATTTTGGATTCCGCCTCGGAGGCAAAATTACTTTCCGTTTTGATGATGGCTGCCACGAGAAAAGGATCAATATTATTCCGGGCGGCTTCCGCAAATATAATGGCTTTATAAGGGAACGGGTAAAAGACGCGCCAGAATGCTTTACTGGTTAAAAGAACCCCCAGAATAACCAGGGGTAAAATCCAAATTAAGCGCTTCCTAAAATTGCGTTTCTTGCTTACCAACAGTCTCCACCCCGGATTTTGTAAGATGCTGCTTCCATAAATCTTCAACGGTTTTTCGAGTTGCGGAAAAATCTCCCGAATTGTCTATAACCACATCGGCATACTTCTTCTTTTCGGCTGCCGGCATCTGGCTTCCAATCCTGTCCAGGGCCTGCTCCCGGGTCAGCCCGTCCCGTTCCATCAGCCGCCGGATCTGCAGCTCTTCCGGAATGTCGACTACCCATACCTCGTCTACCAGCTCATGAAGACCCGTTTCTATCAGTAATGGCGCGTCAACTACCAGAACCCTGGTCGGTTCACCGGCCGCCATCCTGAACCGGTTTATTTCCTCCTTAATATTTTGAATTATAATAGGATGGGTAATCTCATTAAGTTTTCGCATTCTGGCCCGGTCCGGAAACACTATGTCGGCCAGCTTTTTCCGGCTTACGGTCAGGTCCGGATTCAAGACCTCTTCTCCGAAAGCCTCTTTGATTTGTTGCCATCCGACTGTCCCCGGTTCCACAATTTGGCGGGCTATTACATCCGCATCAATAATCCGGGCGCCCAATTCTTTTAAAATTTTCGTGACAAAGCTTTTGCCGCTGGCAATACTCCCCGTGAGACCGATAACGGGCATGTTTTTTCCCCTTATTTGCGAATTATATCTATAATAATTTTATTCTTTCTAGAAAAAATATACTTTTCCTTTTTATATTTTTATCACCCTGGCCACGCCCAGACAGATGAGAACCCATCCCGGCAGGACCGCCGCTCTTTCACCCAGCCATTTGGCAGTATACCGCCTGCCTGTATATACCCCCAGACTGACCAAAACAAATTTCGCCAGTCCCACTACAAGAGGTGTAAGCAGCGGTTTAAATCCGGTCATGGCCGCCCCGAAACCGGCCCCCAGCGCATCCATGGCCAAGGCTAAACCAAGCAGTAATGATTCCTTTGTACTTATATATCCTGATTTATCAAAGTCCGCCACTGTAGGTTCCCGCAGAATTTGCACCACCACACCCAAGGCCTTAATCTTAAAATTGATGATCGGCCTGCATTCGGCAGAAGGGTTTTTCTCAATACTCCCGTTGCTGACAACTAACTGTTTTTTGTTTTCGGACCATGTTTGCAGCAATATCCAGAAACCCATTAAAATCAGGATTAGAGCCCCTGCCGCTTTAGCTATCCTAAGGGAAATGTATTGCGCAACCACATGTCCAAATAACATGGATATCCCTATTGCCGTAGACGACGTAAGACTTATTACAATCAATGACGATGCCGGGATTTTTATTTTCCTCATACCGTAGGATATTCCTGCGCCAAACCCATCTAAGCTCAGAGCGAATGCAAAAGCCGCAATCGATAACAATTCCATTATTTTCATCATCCCCCTCGCAAACCCAAGCCTTCACTTCACTATATGGCTGAAGATTCTATAAGGTGCATGTCATGAAGAGGGGGTAGACGTAGTAAGGAGTGGGCAGTAAATAGTGGCCATTAACTACAGTTTCTGGCACTTAGGGCAAAAATGCGAACTGCGCCCTCCTATACTCTTTTTTTCCACTGTTTTGCCACATTTTACGCACGGTTCACCATGCCGGCCGTATACCCTGAGATTATTCTGATTGGTTCCTTGGTTCCCTTCACCGTCCAAATAGTCCTTGATAGAGGTGCCTTTATTTTCAATGCCTTCCTGCAGGACCTCCTTTATGGCCATATAAAGCCGCGCTGTTTCCCGCGGGCTCAAGGTGGCCGCCACCCGTTCCGGGTTAATCATGGCCCTGAAAAGAGCTTCGTCGGCGTAAATATTGCCTATGCCGGCCACAAAAGTCTGGTCCAGAAGAAGAGGCTTAATCTTGGTCCTTCTGTTTCTTAATTCTTTTTTGAAAAACTCCCTGGTAAAAGTTTTGCCTAAAGGTTCAACCCCGAGGCTTTTCAGTCCCGGAAGGTTGTCCAGTTCTTTTACCGGAACCAGGTGAATCCTGCCAAACTGCCGCTGGTCGACAAATCTTAACTGGTCACTATCACTAAAGTGGAATATCACATGTGTATGTTTTGCTTTTTCCTGCTCCGGGGAACAGTAAAGGAGCTGGCCGGTCATTCTCAAATGCACCACCATGGCCAGGCCGCCGGTCAGGTAAAAAATAAGGTACTTGCCCCGGCGTTCTATCCCCGTTATTTTCTTTCCCTTTAATTTTTGATCAAAATCTACCGGGTCTATGTCTTTGACTATCTTGTCAAGATACACCTCTGCACCGGCAAAGGTTTTGCCCTTCAGTTTCCCCTCCAGGGAACGCTTAACCGTCTCCACTTCAGGCAGTTCCGGCATCATGTATCACTCCTTGCTCAGGTTAACATAAATAATGTTCAGGTTCTATTATAACAAATTAACTGCCGGACTTTAATTGTTATTATTTACCTTATCTTCTCCATATCGTACCAGTTCGGGCCTTTCTTCATCTCAACAACCAGCGG
>DYZU01000158.1 GCA_022735835.1 Thermincola sp.
TAACAACCGCTGTTGGTTTAAGGCCGGTGAAATCATGGATGAAAAGGAATTTTTTACTTTTCGTGAATACATGAAAAAAGAGGACGGCCCGTTGACCGCCTCAATGGAAGATTACCTGGAGATGATCTATCGTTTGTCCGGTAATAACGGTTATACCAGGATCCAGGACCTGGCGGGTGCCCTCAATGTCCAGCCGCCTTCCGCCACCAAAATGGTCCAGAAACTGGCCGACATAGAACTGGTAAACTACAAAAGGTACGGCATTATAGTACTGAGCAAGAAAGGCCGCCAGACAGGCAAGGCCCTGTTGGAACGCCACCGGATCGTGGAAGAATTCTTAAGACTGCTTGGACTCTCGGAAGATGTGCTCGAGGAAACGGAAAAAATCGAGCACACCATCAACCCTCAGACTGTAAACTGTCTGGCAGCCTTTGTCAGTTTCTTTAAAACCCGGCCGGAAATAATGCGTGAATTTGAGCTTTACCGCAAATCGAAAGAGAAGCAGGACTCATTTGAATGCGACAAAAAACAAAGCTGAAAAATACCCGGCACGCAATATTTTCCCTCTAAACGAATTCACTTCTTTACCCCCTGAAAACAAACCCGTGGGCCTGAGTTCCACGGGTTTTTCTCATTTGGGTTCTTATCGTTTAATTATGCCTTTGGTGAACAGGTTGTGTTAAAAATCTTTTACCGTTACCTTTTCCATTTTGTCGCCGGCCCGAAGCTTTTCAACAGCATTCATGCCCTCCACCACCTGGCCGAAAACCGTGTAACCGCCGTCCAGGAACGGCGCCTCGGCCAGGGTAATGTAGAACTGGCTGCCGGCTGAATCCAGGTCATCCTGCCGGCGCGCCATCCCAACCGCTCCTTTGAGGTGCTTGTGAGAATTTATCTCCGCTTTGATAGTGTATCCGGGGCCGCCGCTGCCGTTTCCGTTGGGGTCTCCTCCCTGAATCACAAAACCCGGTTCATAACGGTGGAAAGTGAGTCCGTTATAAAAACCCGAATTGGCCAGTTTTTCAAAGTTCTCTACTGTTTTGGGGGCTTCTTTGGGGAACAGCTCTATGTAGATTTTCCCGTGCTTTGTTTCTATAATGCCTATTTTCTTACCTTTAAACTGAGACTCGTCAACTCCCCCGCACCCTGCGGCAGCGGCCGCCAGGAGAAAAGCTAACAATATTACGGCAAATTTTTTCATTACGGTAAATTTTTTCATCCTTTCACTCTCCGGAACAGGTTAGTAATACCACATCTCTTTTAAAATAACAGATTTTATCCCCTTTTACAATACTACTTTACTCCTTGACCACCAGGATATTCTGCAGGCTGGGGTCGCTGCAGCCCTGCATGTGCACGCCCGCATCCCGCACCAGCACGAGATAGTCCGCTATATCTTTACTGATTATTTCTCCCGGGCAAATAATCGGGATCCCGGGAGGATAGCAGGCCACCGTCTCGCTGCATATCCTGCCGACCGCTTCCCGGAGGGGTAAAGAAACAGCCTGAGAAAAGAAGGCTTCCCTGGGGCTGACCACAAGTTCGGGAATGTCAGGCATTAATGTGATACTGTTCATGATTTTATGGATAGAATTGTCCTGAAGATTGCGCAGTCCGGCTTTAATCATGGTTTCCAGGGCTTTCAGAAAGCAGTCAGCATCCTCTCGCGAATTCCCGGGCCCCACAATCAAGAGCAAGTTAAACAGGTCTGACATCTCTACCTGAATATCAAAATGATCTCTCAGCCACTGTTCCGCTATAATTCCGGTGATTTCCAACTCTTTGACAGAGATTGTAATCTTTATCGGGTCCAGGCCAAAAACTCCCGGCCGGCCTGTCATTTCTTCCTCAAAAACGGCCAAACCGGCACACTTGCGAATATTCTCCCGGAGATAACGAGAAAGTTCCAGGCAGTTTCGCAGCAACTGTTTTCCGTTTATGTCCATGTCTGCCCTGGCGGCATCCAGGGAAGCCAATAAAAGATATGAGGTGCTGGTGCTTTGCAGGAGCTTTAACGCCGCCTCCAGCCTCTGCCGGTTAATCAGATTCCCCTGTAAATGCAGCATGGACGCCTGGGTAAAGGCAGTTAAGATTTTGTGGGTCCCATGTACAACGGCATCCGCGCCCTGTCTGAGAGAGGAAGGGGGTAAGTCTTCATGAAACCCCAGATGAGGGCCGTGGGCCTCATCTACCAGCAACGGGATATTGTGGTTGTGAACAATTTCAGCAATAACGGAAATATTTGAAGTTACTCCGTGATATGTGGGATTCACCAGAAGAACAGCTTTCGTATCGGGATTTTGGGCCAGGCTTTTCTGGATGGTCTCGGCAAGAGTCCCCAAAGGAATACCGTAGTTGTAATCATATTCAGGTAAAAAAAAGGCCGGGACAGCTCCGCTTAAAATAATTCCGCTGAGAATTGAACGGTGCAGATTACGGGGAACCAGAATCCGGTCACCGGGGTTGCATACAGCCGTCACCAGGGCCTGTAGCCCGCAGGAGCTTCCGTTGACAAGGAAATACGTGTATTCGGCCCCGAAAGTCCGGGCCGCCAGGTCCTGCGCCTCTTTAATCACACCATGGGCCTGATGCAGGTCATCCAGGCCCGGGACATTAGTAACATCGGCGGCAAAGACCTCGTTACCGAGAAATTCGGTTAAAACGCTGTTCCTGATTCCACCTTTATGACCCGGCATGTGAAATCTGACTGTGCCGTTAGCAATGTATTTCCGCAGCGCTTCGATAATGGGAGCTCTGGGTGTTGGAGCCAAGATAATACCTCCTAATTGTTTTTCGTATCACCTTCTTTTTATGATGTGAAAGCCCAGAAGGTTACTTGAGCCCGGTTAACCGTTTCCTCTTAAACACATAACATTTCCGGAAACAGCATAGGAATTAACGAAAAACAATACACTCCGGAGCAGTCAGAGAGATGTTTGGAGTATCCTTTCGATGGGTAAAAATATATTCGTCAGTTATCATAATCTCCCTGGTCAGCAAAGTAACCGGGTTTTTTCGCGATGTCTTCATTACCGCCAGATTCGGGGCCACCCTGGTCACCGATGCCTATGTGGTGGCCCTGCTTATTCCCGAGGTCCTGTTCAATATTTTCGGAAACTCCCTGACAGCCAATTTTGCTCCCGTTTATTATGAAGCAGAACATTCAAAACGACACAGGCAATTTGTGTCCACATTATTTTCGCTGTACCTTCTCTTGGCCGGAGTAATTTATGTAATGGGTTTAAAGCATACCCGGCTTTTGATAACCATATTTTCGTCCGGATTCAGCGGCCTGGCTCTCCATACCACCACCTTTCTGCTCAAAATATTTCTGGTCAACATCTTTTTCATCACTGTCACATATTTCTGCCTCGCGTTTCTGCAGGCTCACAACCGGTTTTTAATCCCCTCCGCCATCGGCATCTTTTACAACCTGGCTATTATTGGCGCAATGTGTTCTAAAGGGACCGGCAATGCCCTGCATTTTCTTGTTATAGGTACTCTCGCGGGATATGTTCTGCAGTTTGCCGTCCAGATTCCCCAGGCTGTGGCCTGTGGACTTACCATGCCCACGTGGCGCCCTGTGCTCAGCCCGGAGCTTAAGAAATACCTGGTCTTAAGCCTGCCCGTGGCTGTCCTGGCTATTCTGGCGCAGCTGAATATTGCCATGGATAATTACTTCGCTTCCCGTTTAAAGGAAGGAAGCATCACTACTCTGAACCTCGGTTACCGGGTACTGATGGGAATATATTCCATGTTTATCACTAACACAATGATGATTATTTTCCCGTTCCTGAGCAAAAGCATGGTCCAAAAAGAATCCTTGACGACAGCGCAAATAATTCAGAAGACAACCAACGGCCTGATTATCCTGCTTCTGCCCCTCACATTTTACCTTTTTTCCGGTGCCGGCCCCCTTATAGACCTGATGTTTAAAAGAGGAGCGTTCACCGCTGAACAAAGCGCATTGACGGCACTGGTTTTTCGCGGATACATCGTAGGTTTATTCTTTTATGCCTTTCGTGACCTCCTGCTCAAGTACTTCTTTGCCGCCCACAGCGCCCAGACACCGCTGTTGAACGGGATGGTCAACAGTTCCCTGAATTTTGTATACCTGTTGATCCTCGTACCTCTGCTGGGCCTGCCGGGAGTATCCCTGGCTACCGCCCTGAGTGCGGTTTCATCCTGCTTTTTCCTGTTCTTTTGGGCCAGAAAAAGGTCACCGGCATTCCGGCAGCTTAAATTCCTCCACCTGGTCCTGAAAATTCTGCTCGCATCGGGTGTCTCCACCGTGTTGGCGGAATCAAGCATGCCTTCCCTTAACGTTTTGTTTGCCGGAGAGAGTCTTACCTGCCAGGTCCTGCGGCTGGGAATAAAATTTATTGTGTTTTGTTTTTTCTATTGTGTGTTTTTGCTGCTTATGTTCCGTAAAAAGATTTCAGGTTTTTAATAATCAGGCCCTGTTCGGGAAAAAATATTACGGAACTTGTTTTAAGGGAGCGGGAAACTTGCAAAACATGAACTTAAAAAAGGCGTTCATACTGTTTCTGACACTGCTTAATATACTGTTGTCGCCGGCCCCCGCAGGGGCTTTTTTTGCCTGGGAAAAACCGTCCGGCGGTGTCGCCCCCGTCAATGCCACCGCTGCTGAATGGGAAAATACCGCAGAATTTCAAAATGCCATCGCTAAAGCCGGCACCCATATTAGAATGGCATTTTTTTCGGCAACCCTCAAGGACCCCTTACCGGGAGAATTATTCAATGTGAGCCACGCCTCGGAAATGCTGGCAGGCACGGTGGTGCAGCCCGGAGAGGTATTCTCCCAAAACAGAACCCTGGGGCCTTATACTGAGGGCAAGGGTTATCAAAAGGGTCCTACCTATTCCGGAAACATGATCATCACAACCACCGGCGGAGGAGTATGCAAAATCGCCTCTGTAATGTATAATGTCGTAAGGCTCAGCAACCTGCAGGTAGTAGAGAGGCACAACCATTCCCTGACAGTGCCCTATGTGCCGCCCGGGCAGGATGCCACCGTATATTTTGGCTGCCGTGACTTTAAATTCAGGAATAACACCGCCGGGCCCGTATTACTCTGGGCCCAAACAAACGGCAACAGGCTCTGCATGGCTTTATACGGCCAGCAGCTGCCGCCCCGGGTAACATGGAACCACCATGTCCTGAAAAGGCTTAAAACCTATACTATTTATCGTTTTAACCCAAGCCTGCCGCCCGGCACTGAAAAGGTTACTGCTCCCGGGCAAGAAGGCATTATAGTTACCTCACAGCTTATTGTCCAATACTTTAACGGTGAGAAAGAAATCAAAGAACTGGGGAAGGATTATTACTCCCCCAGTCCCCGGATAATCGAGAAGGGGCCGCGGCATTGAGCATACTTAGCAATAATTAAGATAAACAGCCAACATTTCACGGTAGTTGCCGTTCAGGTAGTAGTCAAGCCCAATAGGCAAATTGAAAACCGGCGCGCCTCTTTTTAAATGGCTGTGTTATCGGTCATTTCCTCCACCAGAACTTCCTGATAAACCACATACCCCCGCCGTAAAATTGCTTTTGGAAGTCCCGAATCCCACGGTACCTCCAAAGAGCCAATTCTTTTTCTCTGTTCATCGCTCAACCGCGTTCCGGCGGCGGCATGCTCATAAGTACGGGCATCAAAAAGCCAGGGCACAAATGCATTCCTATACCTCTTCCACAACCCTATACCAATTTCCAAACCCTTGCCGTCAAAGTCACCGCTGTAATAAACCTTCGTCCCGCCAGCCACCAGTTCATCCAACAGCCATAAAGCCGCTACGCTGGGCTGGCCGCTGGTACATATCAGGGGCGGACACCCCCGCCGCCGGTCCCAGGTATCCAGTATGGCGCTGAAAACAGGCGGATTCTCCACTACGTAAACAGCTTCAAAAGGGAACCATGCCGTTTTCTGCTCAAGAAACCGCAGGGGCAAAATTAAAGGGCTCCTGCTCATTAAGGCATTTTCGAACAATCCCGCTCTGGGATCTTCCGGTTTTGCCCGCAAACCGGCTATGATCACGTTGGAGGACAAATCATCTTCCTCCAACCCGGCCAGGCGGAATACCGCCCGGACCTCCTCGGCCCGGTAACGGATTGATGTGATTTGTTCCTCCGGGGAGTTACCCAAAATATACAATATCCCCGAGTACAACAGCCTTCCCAGCCATGTTCCCCGGTCCAAACCGTGCGGGTTGCCGGTTAGCCGGGCCGCAAAGACCGGTCTCCGGCATCGCTCCCCGGTAAGGGCCGGCAATTCGTCAAGAGCGCGCACGCAGGTTGTGAGCACCCGGACCGCTTCATCCCGGTCCTCCTGATACAGGCTCAATAACGTCCGGTATCCGGATTCCTTGCCTTCTTTAACGGCCTGTAACCATGCCCTCGTCTTTTCCCTGACAGCAACAGGTTCAATCTCAGCAAAAAACCGTTTCCACTGCTCCTCCCTGTCCCGGGCTATCTCCTGATTACTCTTGAGCTCCTCGCGGAAATATTCCGGCAGCAGTTCCTCCAGGCCGGCGGCAAACCGGCTCTCCCTTATAATCCTGTCAACTTCGGCTATATCCGCGGTCAGGCTGGACTGTCTTGCCATGTTCCGCCCGAAAAACCCGCCCAAAACCTCCTGTTCCTCAGCAGTAAGGTTGCGCAACTGTACCTTACCCCCGACCCGCCCCAGGGACCGGTATTTTTTTCTGATTGCCTGAAAGAGCCGGCGAAACCCCGGTTTGGAAAAGTATTTTATCATTTCGTCTGCCGGAATCATTTTGCTACCTCCGCTTTGTTTGTCCCCGGGGTATCCTCCTCATATTCCACCGTCACCGCCACATTGGCGGCGTTATCCGCCGTTTCGTCCACCAGCTGCCGCAGGTAACCGTTCCAATGGTACCTGATTAAGGTTACAAACCCCACGTCCTTGGGCCGGAAAAGTTCATAAATAGACAGGCTGGGTACCGTGTCATAGCATCCCCACAGCACCTGGCTGGTCATCATATAATCAAAATCGAGCTGGGTAAGAAGTTCAAACATATCCCGCATGTTTTCATCATCCACCCCGGCAAAAGCCTCATCGAGGGAGATGATCTTCGGCGCATCTTCCCTGGAATCGGTGTACCTGGAATAAGTGGCCGCAAACAGGGGAATATACATGGCCATGGCCTTCTCGCCGCCGCTCAGCACGTTAAACCTGGCGTCGGTGAGTTCGCGGCGGGGCTGTTCCCCTTTCTCATATTCCAGGGTAAACCGGAACCACTGGCGGTAATCAAGCAGCTGGTTAATCCAGTGTCTCAATGTCTCCTTGTGTTCCTCCGCTTCCCTCTTGGCCCAGGAAATCCTTGACTTGAAGTGGCTGATCATCTGCTCCCTTTGCTCATCCCGCAATAAATCGGCATCGGTTTTCAGGTATTTTACCAGCTGGGCTGTGTCCAGCTCGTTCTCGTTCGCGGCCGCCCGGGGCTCCCACTTCAACCGCAGTTTCAAACCGCTGGAGGTTTCGCGCTGCTGCATGAGAATGTTCATCTGCCTTACCCATTCTTCCGCCCGGTAAATTTTCTGCCTTATGACCTTGCCCACGCTATAGATTATAATCTGTTCATAGAGTTCCCGGTCTTTCTCATCCAGCAGCAGGCGCTGTTCTTCGATAGCCTCATTAAGCTCCTTTAAAAGATGCTGCGGAGTGATAGGATTTTGCCGGTCCCGCATGAAAACAACCAGTATCCGGCCGGTCTCCTGGTCAGTGATTTGTTCCGGCGAATATTCATGCAGGGTCTGCCTGATTTGATAAAAGGCGTTATACAGCCCGTCCGTTACGTTTTCCCTGGTCCGCTGCTCATATTTTCCCCTGTATTGCTGCCGGATCCGCTGTGCTAACTTCAATACGGCCGCCTCAACTTTTGCCGTCTCATCCAGGTCCTTTTCACCTTCATTAACCACCTGTTTATCCGGCAGCGCTTCCCCCTGCCAGTCAGGCGCCAGCCGCCTGTTCCACTCCTTAAGCCATGATTTTAAGGCGGCTTGGCACAACGCTTCCCGCTCCTTCACAGTCTCAAAGCATCTCTGTGCTTCGTTCCTAAGAACCTGGAAGTCTATTCTTTTATCATTTATTTTTTTGTTGCATTCCTTAATGGCGCCTTCCAGTTTTTCTTCCCGCTCTTTAAGCTGCCTGATTTGTCGGTAAATGTCGTAAATCCCCATCTCCTGCAGCAGCCGTTCATAGACATCAATCCTGGTACGGAGGTTTTTAAATTCATCTTCTTTACCCCTGAGATAATCTGTTTCCTCCTCCACCTTACCGCAAGCCTCTTCCCAGTCCCGTTCCGCGGTGGCAAGGGCCCTTTTCAAGGTAAGGGCGGTGGTCCATTTGGCCTTCAATTCACTGTACTGTTCCTGGTAAGAACGCAGTGAATTCAAGGCACTGTTAATTCCCTGCTCTGTTTTGGGCATGCTCCAGGACTCTGTCAATTGTTTCAGGAGGTTGCGCGCTTCCAGCCATTCGTTTTGAATAGCCTTAAACCGGTTGTACCTTCTTTCTTCCTCTTCTTTGGCGCTGTCAAAGGCCCTTTGCTTACTTTCCACCAGGGCATTAGCCTGATAAAGGCTGTCCCCGGCAGGGAAACGGTCCAGTTCATCCTTAAGGGTTTGCTCCCGGCCGGCCAATACCAGAAGATGTTCCTCACATTCTTGAATAGCCTTTTCTTCTTCCCGGATTAACTCCTCCAAACGGGCCATCTCGGCCAGGCGGGTTAAACGGCGGGTTTCTTTACCGATGTATTCCGCCCTGCTCTTCCCTGGCGCCTGCCCCGCCAAAGGCCCCAGGCAAAAAGCGCCTTTTTCCGAAACCATCGCCCCTGCGCGGCTTTCATCTGTATCGCCAATCCGGATAGTCCGGAGCACCTGGTCGATAAATTCGGCTGTAAGGCCTTCGCCCTCCGGCGGGGTGGGATAAAGGTAATCCGCCAGGGTGTGCGCCAGGAGGTCAGGCCGGGCCTCAAGCCAGACTTCCTCTTCATCTTCGCCGACTATCATTACCTTGCCGGGGCTCAGCCAGGCATCCAGCAAACCGGCCCGGTCAAGGGCCGCTTCCAGTAAGGCCTTTAATTCCTCCGGTACTCCTGGCCGGAATTCGCAAACCGCGTACAAAGGCGCTCCAGGTTCGCCGGCCGCCAGCCGGCGGGCCCGGGACCGTTCCCTGGCTTCGCTCCGGGGCGGTTCGGGTTCCTTATGTTCCTTCCACTCCTGCCACTTGCCCCGGAGTTCTTTGGTCCGCTCAATGTGGCCGTTTTTCCGGTGTTCCCAGCCGGCCCGTTCCTTTTCAAGGGCCCTGTAAACCCGGTCATGCGCTTCTCTGGCCGGCGCCGCCACATCTTCATAAGGTATCTCCGGGTACCTGGTCAGTAAATGGAGAATCTGCTGAAATGCCTCATCAGGCAGGGGCAGTTCCGCCAACCCCTTCCGCCAGGCAAAAATCAGGTTCTGCTGTTCCTGCTGGGCCTTTTCCCAGTCCTGCTCCGCCCGGCGCAGGTCTTCTTCGGCCTTATCCCGCAGTTCCCTTGCCTCGCTCAGGTCTTTCTCCGCCCCCTGTAACCTGAGCTTAAGGGCCGCCTCTGCCCTGGCTGCTTCCAGGGCTTCCTGCAGTTTTTGCTCGTGCCCGCCAATATCCCGTTTCCAGGTGTCCCAAACCGGATCGCCGGTCCTGATTCCCCGTTCCCACTGGCGGTGGTACAGGTCATGAAGCAGGAATTCGCAATCGCGGGCATCGGTTTCCATACCCGCAATTAAATCTCGCTGTTCCTGCAGGTTAGCGGCATGTTGCCGGGCCAGCTGTTCCTTATCCCCCGCGCTCCGGTCACGGCGGTTTTCCCACTCGCTCTTGCGCTTCCCGGCTGCAGTTATTTCTCCCCGGGTCTTTTTTTCTTCATTTTTTAACCTTTCCAATTCGGCTTGTTTTTCTACGGCATCGCTTTGCTGCAGTGTCTCCAGTTCAGTCCGGACCTGTTCACGTTCAGCCTCTAATTGACCCAGCCGTTCCTCTTCTGTAGCGATTTCCCCGGAAATTCTCTGTAGATCCGCTTCTAATTTTTGATGCCGGTCCTTTTCTTCATCCCTGAGCTTGTTTTCATGCAGCAGCCGCTGGGACTCCGTAAACAGCAAGAATTCATTATATGTATTGTAAGCCCTGTCAAGAACTTCCGCCTCCCTGCGGTGAACTGCCAGTTCCTCCAGCCGGTCGCTGATCTGGTCCATGTCTTCCAGCACTTCGGATAGAGGCCGGAGCTCGTCCTCCTGGAGGGCCGGCAGGGCGGCGGTCAAAATCTCATATATTGTCGAAGGTTTAAAATCTTTCGACAGTTTAGGGCTGCGCAGCTGGATCAGGAGGTCGAGCAGTTCCTGGTAAGCCTGAAGGTCTCCGAAACCGAAAAGAAGGTTGTTCACCAGCTTCTTGTATTGCCCCGGCTCGGTAACCACCTCGCCCCCGGTCCCGATAACCTCTTCCAGCTGATTTCTGGTCAGGGGTATCTTGACTTCCTCTCCCTGGCTGTAGTCCCGTTCATACAAAAATATTTCCTTCCCGATCCGCCGGTTATCCGTGATCGCAAAACCCCAAAAACTGACGCCGGGGACATTGCGCCTGGCCCTTAACCCTATCCCAACGGTAAGATAACGGTCCTGTGCCAGATGATAAAATTCCAGGTATAAATACCCTGTCCGGTCAGTAATCCCGCTGTTTTCGTCCAGAAGCAGGTAATACTCTATTTTCCGGTCTTTTGAGCCAAAGGGGTCCAGCCTCCAGGGGCGTTTATCCCCGTCCAGCACCAGCGGCAGAAAACTCTGCATGGTTACCGATTTCCCCGAACCGTTAGGCCCCCGGAAAATTATCCTGCCCTCAGACAGGTGAAATTCCGCCTCATCATGGTAATACCAGAAATTAACCAGCCCGGCCCGTTCCAATTGCCAGCGTTTACGCAAAAAAATCCCTCCAAAATCAGCGGCCAGTGACCAGCAGCCAGTGGCCGGTATCTTTATTCCTGTTCATTAAAACCTTCATAGTCACCGTTCCAGCGCGCCAATCCGGGATAAATCCACAATGTTTGGCCATCCTCCCGGCCGCCCAGGCCCCATTCCGCCAAATGCTCTACCAATTCAACAGCCAGTTCCCGGGTTGTGGCCTGGCGGTGCTGTTTGCTCCAGTACGCCTGGTGTTTTTCCCGCAGGCGCAGGAGGATTCCCTCAAGGTCCACCCAGGTCAACTGAATCCGTCCCCGTTCATCGAGGAAAACTCCCCCGTTGCCTGCCGCCAGCATCCGCCTCAATTCCCCGCCCAGCAGCAGCGCCAGGTCGGAAATCCCCTTGGCTGTCGGGAATAAATTCGCCTCGCCGGAAGGTTCCGGGTAAAAAAATACCAAGCCTTCGCGGTAACGCTGCCCCTCCAGGCCAAACATATTTTCCAGCTGGTCCAGGATAGACCTTCTCTGAGTAAGCACATAATATTTTTCTTCTTCGGTCCATTCCCAGTCGTATACCACCGGTTCCTGTAAAAGCCTCCGGTAAATCCGGTGCTTGCGTTTCTTCAAATGCCCCTCGGGCGTTTCCGCGTAGACCCCTTCTGCCAGCGACCGGATGTCGGTAAAGGTGGTTAAATCCCGGGGAAACCGCCTGAGCACATACCGCGACCACGGTGAGCATTCGTAGAGGACGTTGCTTTCCTCAGTACCGGTCCTGGCCCAGTCCCATTCATCTCCCTCCACTGCTTTTAACACTCCCATTTCCTTAAGCAGCTTTAAGGCCCTGGCCATGGAAAGGCGGTGGTCATAAAGGGTCCAGTCCAGAAAAACATCCTGGCTTAACAGGTGCTCCCTAATTTCCTCCACCATTTCCGTCAAAAGAAACTGGTCGGCTTCACCCTTCCCTTCCAGGTACCACAAACAATAGGTAAATAAGGCATAATCCCGGGGTAGCTGGAAATTCCCAAAGCCCATCCAGGGCCTGGCCCGGCCCGGAATTTTTTCAAGCTTGGCAAACTGTCTGGTTACCAGGAGGGCGAAACCGCAATGTTCCTGAAACCAGTCCCGCAACACCTCATAGTGGCTTTTCACCGCCTGGAACAGCTCCGGGTCATCCTCCTTGGTAATCCAGTACCGGTTTAAAAGCGCCTGCGCACATTTTTGTCTCTCTTCCTTTAACCGCTCGGTATTCCGGCTCATTGTAAGTCACCTGTTTCCACTTAATTTGATTGTTTACGTTCAGCCGCGTCTTCAAAAATCAGCGTATAATCCGGCAGGTCCAGTTCGCCGTCGTCACATTTAAGAACAGTCCGTTCCCCTCCGGGCGGCGTTATAAGCCTGATCACCACTCCGTCCGGGGTACGGATGCTCCTGGACTTATTGCCCATACAACGGCCTATCCACTGGAGGAGCCGGTAACGCAAGACCGCCGGCACCGGCCCTGCTAAATCCGAGACGGTAAGTCTGCCCTGCCTTACAAAAGCCATGAGCGCCTCTTCTTCCTCCCGGCGCTTGGCAAGGTAAATTTCCCTGGCCTGTTCCTGTTGTTTCTTATGAGACTGCATGGGCTGGGTTCCCCCGTCCCGGCGCCTGCTCCGGCTGCGGGAATAGAGCGCCCGGATATTTGGACCCGCGTCCCACATGGAAACTTCCGCCGAATCGGTTCCCTTGTTATCAATCCCCTGAAAATGCCTGGTCCTGTATAAACCAAAGGCATATGCCGCCAGTTCATGGGCCTCTTCCAATGAAGAAAGCCTGAAAAACCATTGCCCGAGATATTCCAGTTCCCGCCGCCGGCTCACCCCGGAGCGCTGTTTTTCCTGAATCCGCAGGGCACAGCGGACGACCTTGGCAATGGCATCCTTGGTAGCCTGCTCCAAAAACTGCATATCGCTGGAATCCCGGTTGTCGCCTATAAACCAGCGCACCAGGCTTTGCCATTCCCGCTCAAGCCGCCGGCGCTCTTCCTCCGGCGAAGGAGGCTCGTCAAGCTTGGGTACCCTGGCCCAGTCCGCCAAAACCCGTTCAAAAAATATATCCCTTGTTTCAGGTGTAATCCTGGGCAAAATCCCTTCTATTTTCATGCCGTAAACCTGCAAACCCCGGACAAAATTTTGCAAGTGGAGGGTCAATGCGGTCTTGTAAGCCAGAAAGGCCTCGGTCATCATCAGTTCCTCGGCCTTGCTGCTCTGCAGGCTGGCTATGTAATCGGCGGCATCCTCGGTCAACTGGCGGAAGGCGTCATAAACAGACTTCCAGATCCGGGCGGCCTCCCCTTCTTCGTAATTTCCGTCCTGCTTTGACAACAGCGACCGCAGCCCGTTAAAAATAGTTTCCAACAGTGTTGGCTCCAGGGACCCCCCGTACCCCCTGATTTTCTCCAACCCTTCCACCATGCGTTCTATTTCCACTGAATAAGGCGTCATCTGGTAGCGGAATTTTTTTCGCAGGTATTCCTCAATTGTACTGGCCCGGCCGCCGTCGTGCCTGGGAATGAGGTTCTTCCATTCAACCAACTGGTCCAGGTCTTTTTGGCACTGCTCCAGAGTATACTCATCCAGTAATCCATAATCTCTGACACCCCGGAACACTTCCTCAGGCTTCAGCCAGTACCTTAACTTCTGGTGCTGCTCGTAAAAATAACGCATAACGCAGCGGTAGCGGCCAACATTTATAACATTGAGGTAATTCATCTCAATAATGGGTTTTAACAGGTTTTCCGGTATTTTATCGGGCATTTTTGGTGTTCCCCTTAAATTAAGCTTTTTTCGACAAATGTTAGTTTCTAAGAGGGTTATCACTTTTCCTGCTTAAAGTGAAAAAAACCATATCCGGATTTCTACCATTTAACCCAAAAAGCAAAAATTCAAACCGCAAACCTCTCCATAAAAAATTGCCTACATCTAATGTAAGCAATTTCTTTTGATATCTAATATCTATGCTTCTTTTTTTCACCCGGTGACCTGAACAACTTCTCATAATCCCGATAGTTAAAGCCTCTCTTTTCTACCTGCCGGTGAAAATAGGCCGGGCTGGGAAACACATAATACTTGGGTTCCAAAACATAAAATACCCGCCATTGGTAAATGAATTCCCGGATATCATTGTCCTTTTCCATCAAATAATCCAGCGGCCTGGCCATCATTCTTAGAGGCACAAGAGCCAGCCCAATAGCCTCAGCTACCAGTTTCATGTTTACTTCTTTATTACTCCTGTTCTTCACACCGTAAGCCAGCAAAATCTTAAGAGCATCCCAACCGCCGATGGATCCGATGGTCCAGATTAATCCCCGGTTGACAGCCTTGTTTACCGCGCCAAGATGCTGACTTAATACCGGCACCGCCTTTTGGTCTCCGATATAGTGCAGCGCTTCCAGGCAGCGCAGGCGGAATTCCTCGTCCTGTTCTCGCTGAAAATAATCCAGTAAATCCTGAGTTATGACCCGGTTAGGAATACGGCACAGGGTAATAAAGGCCCTGGTTTTCACAAAGTAATCCCGGTGTCCAAGCAAAGGTATAATTGCCTTGGCCACCTTTGAGATATTGTACTCTTCCAGGCGAACCAGTATCTCAATAACCAGGTCGTTATTAAAGCTCTTTAACTGCTCCAGGTAAGCATCAATCAGAGCATCATAAAATTTGTATTTATCAAGGGCTTTGTCAACAAAATGCCTTACCCGTTGATTCCTGTCACCCAGCTTTTCTACCAGGACAGGGAGACATTTCTCCCCTGTCAACAATTCCAAAACCTTGATGCTTAACCCTCTGACTTCAGGGCTCGGGTCATTGACAGTTTCAAGAAGCTGTCCAACATCCTCTTCGCCCGTGTCAAGAAGGCACAGGGCCGCCATGTCTTTTTTAAACTCATCCCTGCTTTTCAACGCCTGAATTAATTCTTTAATAGCTTTACTCATAAGAACAGCTCCGTTTTCAACTATTCTACTTTGCTATTAGAGCACTTTACCGGTAACAGCTTTTATAAACAGCCCAAAATCGTTCAAATGTTCCTGCAAAATTTTATAAAGCTCCTCTTCATCAACTGTATGATACAAACGAACCACTCTATTTCGAAACTTTACCATTTGGTTAAAAAGTTCTAGCTCGCTTTTACCGAAATATCCGTGTTTTTCAAGTATCCTGAACGAATCTGAACTTGTTTCCGGGGTTGTCCACCTATTGCGGGCAATGATATGATTGGCCACATCAATCATGGCTTCAATATTCACCTGCAATAAATGTTTTGCTGCCTCTATGTTTCGAAAATCACTCGCAAATTCCTGAAAACTGTAATTTTTAAGCTGTTTCAGTTTGGCGGTATTCTCTTCGATAATCTGTACCTTTTTCCGGATTTTCTCCTTATCTACCATCCGAATATGCCTCCCTCAGCGCTTCGTCATACTCTTTATAAAAATAATGGAGGTTAATGTTATAATCCTGGTACAGCCCTATTACTTTTTCTATGTAATCACACGTGGCAATGTAATCCCTTTCATAAATAATCCTACCCTCTGAAATGGCTCTAAACTGAATATTTATGGGAGCTTTATTCAGGTTCACCAAATCGACCCGGTCTGTCCCCAAAACATCTGATAATTTGCTTAAAAAGGCCATTTCTTCGAAGAGGTCCATCCTTTTGTTAAAATACACGGCAAAGTCTATATCACTGAGAGGAGTTTGATTCTCTGTCCCGTAGGAACCGAATAGAAAAACAGTCATTACTTCGGGAATGCTCTCAAAATACGCCGGCAAACAAGCAATCTTTTCATCTATTTTCAGTATGTCAGCCATTTAGCATTGCCTCCTCCCAATTTACCCTCATTCTATCAGGGAGTTGTTCATAAGTCAATGTTTGGAAATTGTCGATTCACCGGCATCCCAAAAACACAAGAAGCTGTCCCAAAAGTCAATTTTATGCTTTAGATAAACAGCAGGGAAAGGGCCGGGTATA
>DYZU01000159.1 GCA_022735835.1 Thermincola sp.
AAATTTTCTTTTATCTCGTTAACTATGTACGTAACCCGGCTAAATTTTTATACCGTTTTCCGTGAAAATTTTTCCTTTGGCTTATTTTAAATGCTTGTTTGCTTCAACCGTCGCCAGTTGAAGTTTTTCGTTCCATCCCACATAAGCGCCGAGGGCCTCGCTGATAAACCTGACAGGAACCAGGGTCCGGCCGTTTTTGATTAATGGGGGTGAATCAAGGGTGAAATGCGAACCGTTGACAACCGCTTCCCTGTCTCCTACCCACAGGTTTATTTCGGTCTCTCCTTTGTTAACCGTGATTTTTTGGTTCTGTTCTTCCCAGTCTACAACCGCACCCAGTTCCTCAAAAACGGCTCTTAACGGAACCATCATCCGGCCGTTGAGCACTACCGGAGGAACATCAAAGGTCATTTGCCTTTCATTTACTTTTACCCTTGGCGGAAACCAGACTCCGTTTAACAGTGACCGATCATCTATGTTAACCGTCGCCGGACTTAGCGATACGCCGAAATCTACCGCCAGGACCTGGGAAGAGGTGATTAAACCGTCTTCGTCTTTAATATAAACCACAAAGTATCCCACCCCGCTTGGCACTTCTTCCCACATAAGTATATGCGAATTCCCGGCCGCTCCTATGACTGCTGTCAACGGCTCCCCGTCAGTAACAGTTTTCACCGGGTAAATTCTGCTGTCATTTCCCGGAGTTTTTTCGAACCATACCAGCGTATATTCCAGGTTGGCGGTTTTATCATCAGCGCTTTTGTCCCATGTCAAAACATACTGGGGTGTACTTCTGTCCCTAAGCTGGTTAACCTTATCCAGTCTCAACCGGACCTGGGAAGGCGGGCTGCCGGCCGTATCGTCCAAATCCGAGGCTTCCAGCCAGTAATCCTTAAGCCCGGGCAGGTTTGCAGCCAGAGGCAGTTCGTAGTTTTCCTGGGGCCGGTAGTTGTATATCTCGGTACTGTAATCAACTCTCACGTCTCCTTCCTGCAGGCGTTCCGCAATATCTTTAAACCGGTAGCTTTTTTTCACTGTAGGGGAGCCAAAAAGCTGAACATAATCCTCGGCGGCTATTTCCTGAATCAGCCATTTATGGTCACTGGCCGCAGCGCTGACCCTGGGGTTGTTTTTCAGCCCCCTGGCCTCTGCCAGGCCGCTGTTTCTCCAGTTATCCCATAATTTTTTTTCATTCTTGAAGAAATAGTAGTACGTAAAATGATGGCCGTACTCATGAGCCAAAGTTCTGGCAATACTGTCCACGGTGGTAAATTCGTTTCCGTTGTAAATGTTTATGTACCTGTTGCCGGTCAGAACAGGGCGGCCTTTTTCCATTTTCCATTGGGCATAGTACTTGCCCGCGGAGGACTTACCCTCAGGATCGGGGCCGGGGTAAATATTTATTCTGCCGAGCAGTTTAAATTCTTCCCCGTGCCTGTTGCGTAACAGTTCGTCGTACACACCTTTTAATTTACCGGTGTCTGCCCAGGCGCTGGCATAGCTTACCACCTGAAAACCGTCCGGAGCAGTATAGGTGGCAACAATTCCTGCAGCCTCAGCAGTACATTGGACCAAAAATCCAAATGTTAAAATTGCGGCGATAGCAGTTATTGTAACTATTTTTATCTCTCTTTTCACAATCAAATGGTATCTCCCCTTACAGACATTCTTGAATTAAGTTCTTTTTTTCTATACTTTTTTCCCATTTCCTTTACTTTTTTTACAACAAATAAAAGTAGCCAACTAGTGGCTACTCAGGCTGCTGACAATCTGTTTCAACCGAAAGAAGCTGTTCCCAAATAGGCGACCTTGGAAATTATGTATGGCAATTGCTGGTTCCGCAAGTGATTTAGCGTTCCTTGCTTACCCCGAAAAAAATCAGTACCACTCCGGCCAGGATAATCAAAAACTTATTTAAGGAAATCCTGCCGCTTAAACCCGCCAGACCCATGGCCATTACCGCAGTCATGATGGAAGGGCCGATAAATGCCAAAACGGCATTGATTTTCAAGGCTTTTTCAATACTGTCAAATTTAAGAAACAGGACGGCCGCTGTTAATTCGATCAGGCATGAAAGAAACCTCATCATGGCCATGCCAAAAACTACCTTATCCTTAACCAGAAACACCGGCTTTTCCTCCGCAAATAACAATCTAAGATTTATTTATGCCGTCCGTTTGGAAATAGACCAACCATCCGTATACACGCCGGTTTTTGTGGAAAAATTATATTTTGCGGGGAAAGGAGGATAGTTTTTGAAGAGCAAAACAATCATTGTGCTGGCAGCCCTGGGTGCTGTTCCTTTTATTATGGTTCTCGGCAACTCAATGCTGATACCGGTGTTGCCTCAAATGCAAAAAAACCTGGGCATCAGCCAATTCCAAACCAGTCTGGTCATTTCCCTCTTTTCCATTCCGGCCGGAGTGGTTATTCCGTTTGCCGGACTGCTTTCAGACAGGTTTGGCCGGAAGCGAGTAATAGTCCCTTCTTTGATCATATATGGAATCGGCGGACTGGTAGCCGGAATCGCGGCTCTGTTCCTGACAAAATGTTACTGGGTCATCATAACGGGCCGTGTCATTCAGGGCATTGGAGCCGCAGGCACGGCCCCTGTCACTATGGCCCTGGTAGGCGATATTTTTACCACGAAAGAGCGAAGCAAGGCTTTAGGTTATCTGGAAGCCGCCAATGGCTTCGGGAAAGTGGTCAGTCCTGTACTGGGGTCTCTGATTGCCATAGTGGCATGGTATGCCACCTTTTTCCTGTTTCCGCTGCTCACCGTCCCCATTGCCATTGCGGTTTGGTTGTTGGTCAAGGAACCTGCTGCAAAATCCCGGCGGCAGAGCATCGGCCAGTATTTCAGTTCAGTGAAAGCAATTTTCGAAAACAAGGCAGGTTTTTTGATCACAGCTTTTTTATCCGGTTCCCTCGCCTTATTCCTCTTGTTCGGGATCTTATTTTTTCTTTCGGACTTTCTGGAGTCGTCTCTCAAAATTTTTGGGGTAAAAAAAGGGCTTGTCCTGGCTATCCCTGTTTCGGTTATGAGCGGCACTTCCTTTATTACAGGGGCCTTTATCAAAAAAAAGGTCCCGTTAATGAAAAAACTTGTGGTTATAGGGCTGGGGGTCATGGCCCTGACGCTGGGGGCCCTTCCTTTTATGAAGAATCCGTGGCTTGATGTCGGAGTGATGTCGGCAACCGGCATCGGGGCAGGACTTATCCTGCCGTGTTTAAACACTCTGATCACCAGTTCTTCCTCTATCCAGGAAAGAGGGATGATCACCTCCCTATACGGTGCGGTCAGGTTTTTTGGTGTTGCCGCAGGCCCGCCTGTTTTTGGATTGCTGGACAATTACGGGCGGTATATCATGTTCTGGTCCAGTGCCGGCGGCGCTCTGGCCATAGGAATTTTAAGCCTGCTCAAACTCCCGTCCCGGGAGCCTTCACATCAACAGTCAAACGGAGGTCAACCAGCGGATAACGCAAACAATAAATGAAGCCGTTCCGATTGTTCAGAACAGCTTTTTCTATCAGTGGAACCCCATCCCCAGGGTGCAGTTAACTCCATCCGGTAACCTAAAAAATCAATTGTGAATAAAATAAAATGATCAAAACGCTGACAGAAAGGAGATGAAAGATTTGGATCAGTGCAGTTCTCCTAATGCCTGGGACGGTATTATCAGTATCCCTGTCGCCAGGAGGATACAAAAACCGAGAGACTGCGGTTTGACAATGATTATGGACAAGGGGCTGGGGATAAACGAGACTTTGGAACTGCTTTCCGTTGCCGGCAACTATATCGATTACATAAAACTTGCTTTTGGGACATCGGCCCTGTACTACCCGGACTTTCTGGCCAGGAAGATTTCCCTGGTTAAGGATTACCATATTGAAATCTACCCCGGAGGCACTTTTTTTGAAATTGCCATCCTGCAAAACAAAATGGAAGAGTTTTTAAACAGGGCATGGGAAATGGGCTTTTCAACCATAGAGGTATCTGACGGCACCATTCCCCTGTCCAAAGAAACACGCCGGAAAGCAATCAAAAGAGCAGCCGGTTTCGGGTTTAAAGTAATTTCCGAAGTCGGGAAAAAAGACCCGGCCAAAATCATGTCCGCCGATCAAATCGTTGAGCAGATAAAGTTTGACCTGGAAACCGGGGCATACAAGGTAATTCTGGAAGCCAGGGAATCAGGCAAAGGTATCGGCATTTTCGATGAAAAAGGTGAGATAGACAGGGACAGCTTCGAATCGCTGGTAACCAAAATACCGGACCCTGATTTGATTATCTGGGAAGCTCCCCTGAAAAAACAGCAGCAGGAGTTAATTTGCAGATTCGGCCCCAACGTCAACCTTGGAAACATACCTCCCGGAGAGGCCCTCGCTTTGGAAAGCCTGAGGGTTGGGTTGCGGGGAGATACTCTGAAAACTGTGGTCCAACAATACCTCTCAGGGTGTGCAAAATGCTAGTTGATGTAATTCCCACCGTCAAGGAAGTGTCAGCTCAAAAGATATATGGGAAAACTGTTATTGTCCTCGATATTTTTCGCTGCACCAGTACAATTGTAACGGCACTGGCAAACGGATGCACGGAAGTCATACCTGTTTCATCTCCCCAGGAAGCCAGAACCGTAGCTGCCAAGTACCCGCAAAACAAGTGTGTGACTGCCGGGGAGATAAACGGAGCAAAGGTCCATGGGTTCGACCTGGGGAATTCACCGCTGGAGTTTTTAGATTACCCGCTGAGGGGAAAACCGGTAATCCTCGCTACCACCAACGGAACGGATTCCATCAAAAAATCCAAACAGGCCAAACATGTGCTTATCGGCAGTTTCTTAAACATGAATGCCGTCTGTTCCAGGGCATTAAGTCTACAAAGGGACATAATCATGGTCTGTGCCGGTACCCGCGGCAACATTGCCCTGGAAGACATTATGGCTGCCGGGTGTTACGCCTGCACCTTCGGCAAGCACAATCAGGATATAAGGCTGAGCGAGCTCTCCAGGACTTTTTACTACCTTTATAATTTTTTTCAAGAACACCTGACTCAGATTTTATGGACTTCCCGCAGCGCTCTCAATCTCCGGAAATTAGGATATGAAAATGATATAAAATTCTGTTTACAGAAAAACAAGTACCGAATCGTTCCCGTTTTCCGGCAGAATTCAATAAAACTTGTCTGATCGGCCAAATATACCCGCCTGAAACCACGGACCGCCTCCCAATTTGTACTAATAACAAAATATTGGCATAAGTTAAATATGAATCATAAGTTATATAAATAGTTTAAGTAACGTTGGGAGGGCCTTTCTATGTGGGGTGAGGCTATCCTAGTTGCCCTGATCCTGGTCGGCATCCTGGGCAAATCAAATATTCTCGCCACGGCAGCCTGTATTCTGCTGGTCGTAAAACTGACCAGGCTGTACTCCCTCTTTCCAATTCTTGAGCGGCGCGGTTTGGAGCTTGGGCTGCTGTTTCTGATGATTTCTGTCCTTGTTCCTTTTGCCACCGGAAAGGTCTCGCCCAAAGAAATCCTGGGAAGCTTTGCTTCCCTTCCCGGAATACTTGCTATCCTGGGGGGAACTCTGGCAACTTACATGAACGGTCAGGGCCTTGAGTTGCTGAAAATTGACCCGGAACTCATGGTGGGCCTGGTACTGGGAGGAATAATCGGAATTGTCTTTTTAAAGGGCATTCCCGTCGGACCGTTGATGGCCGCCGGCTTGACCGCCCTGTTTCTTAAAATTTTTTATATTCTAAAATAAAATCAAAAAGGCCTGGCTACTCTCGAAGGTTTTTCGCTACAGTATTCCTTACGAAAACTACAGCTCCGCAGCTTACCCCAAGATACCCCGCCACCACCGGGCATTTGGCCTTTAACAGAAAAAAGGTTTTATCCCCGGCCAATTCCGTTCCCTCCAGGGATTCGTAGTTGGCCTGTCCCTTACTGACGACTATGTCACTTTTTTTAAATTCTTCTAAAAACTCCTGACTGCATTGCTTCTCAATGGTACCTAAGTAGTTGTTTCCGTTAGTAATTACTTTACATATTTGGTCCAGACCGGCCTGTTGGGCATCCTTGACGGTGGCATCATTGATGATAAAAGACCCCTTGACACCATACACCACATCAATACCTTTACTCTTCAGAACTTCCACCATCAACCGGTCAAACACTATTTCGCCGCTGTTGTCACCGATTATCAACACTTTTCTGGCTTTGGACAATAACTCGTTAAACCGGTCATAATCGTCTCTGGCAAAGCCGGTCCGGATTACTTCTTTCAGGGCGGCATCCAGATCATATTCATCAAAGAGCCCTAAATCAACGACATTGCCGGCGACAGAAAATTTTACAGCCTGTTTGACCGGGTCCCGCGAACCGTGAACTTCTTTTTGAAGCTTTCCCATCAACTGCAGGGCCTTTTCGTTTGACTCCCGTTTGGCTGCCTCGAAAAGGTCGCTTCCACCCATGTAGCCAACAAGGTGATGCATGACTATAGAAGAATTCTCGGCAGGAGTCAGGGCCCTGTCCAGTCCGGCAATAACGGGGAACAGCCTGAGAAGCATTTCCTCTTTCTCTTCATTGGAAAGGTCCTGCTGCTCCATGGCCTTCAGACACTGTTGCAGATAACATGGAATGCATTCGGCAGTAACTCTCATTTTCTTCACTCCGTAATGTTGCTGTTTTCTTCCATAAACTTGGCCCAGTCCCCGTGCCCTATGTGACGACCGACTTCTTTTAATTCGGGCAGGCGGTTGGGGGACCATATGTATACATAACATTTCTTTATGTTACCTTTATCATCCCGGACCTCCCGCATTTCCCTCTTGTACAGGTCTTCCTGACCCGGTTGATTGTAATCCTCCAGGTAATCCAGGACGGGAAGCAGTTTTTCTATATCCTTCACCAGATATATTTCACCTTTGACTTCACCTGTTCCGTCTATGACCGCCGGGTAACCGTATTTTAAGTGGTATAACTCTCCCTTCATGTAACCGGCGCTCCGCTCCAGAACCCGTTCTGCCAGGTACAATTCATGATTTTGAAATCCTTTCATTAAAGTTCCATACACAAAAATAAAGCCGGTTTTTTCGTCAGACTTTTCCCTGCCCTCAGCCATTTTGTCCACTGCTCACTCCTCACATAAACAACCCGCAACGGTAAAAAAAGAGCTTCCGCTCTTTTTATTATTTTCATTAAAGATATTTCAAAAACCTGTAATTCTTTCTGGTTTCACTGGTTATGAAATTTCTGATCTTTTCCCGTCTGGGGCCGTGGAAATTTAGAAACTGCACGGCAGTAAGATATCCTGCCTCCACCGGCCTGCTCCTGACAACTCTGGCCAGAATCCGTTCCCGGCCAAAACCGGGCAGCTCAAAATCAACCCTTACAATCATCTCAACAGGCAACGAATACGGTGAGATAAAGCTCAACCCGTCCTCTCCCAGGTCGTGTCCCCGGCCGGGACCATATTTTGAGCTTAGATGGGTCACATACCGCCGATTATATTTAAGAATCTGAAACTCGATGGGACCGTTAAACGGGACGCGGAAATAACGCCTTTGGAAAAGCGAGGCCCGGTTTCGCATGATTACCCACTCCTGAAATTCCAGACTATAACTATATAATAGATTTTACTAAAAATTAACTTTTTTCGCTACATTTTTTTTATGTGTATACCATAAAATATTTTTAGGTCTTCAGCCTGGCATTGTTTGAGGATGATATGATGCTGACGCTTATCAAAAACGGAGATATTTATACCCCCGAGTATATAGGCCGGCAGGATATCCTTGTCGGAGCAGGAACTGTCATTGCGGTTCAGCCGGAAATAAACGTCCCCAGCGGGGTACCCGGTTTGGCGGAAATTGATGCCAAAGACAATAAAATCCTGCCGGGCTTTATAGACAGCCACGTTCATATCGCCGGCGGCGGCGAGGGAGGGCCCGCCTCGCGAACCCCGGAAATAAGCCTCAGCCAGTTGACAACAGCCGGCATAACCACCGTTGTCGGTTTACTCGGCTTTGACGGGGTGACCAGAAGTATGCCGGAACTGCTGGCCAAGGCCCGGGCCTTGGATGAAGAGGGACTAACCGCTTATATCTACACCGGGGCTTATGAAATACCTACCAGAACCGTAACGGGGAACGTGAGGTCTGACCTGGTCCTGATAGATAAAATTATCGGGGTCGGGGAAATTGCCATCGCTGACCACCGTTCGGCCCAACCGACCCTGGAAATGCTGACGAAATTGACATCTGAAGCGAGAATAGGCGGAATGCTGGGCAATAAAGCCGGTATTGTACACATTCATGTCGGTGAAGGTAAACAAGGCCTTTCCCTTTTATTTGACATGGTCAGGAACACCGATATTCCCATTACCCAGTTGGTGCCCACGCATGTTAACCGCCTGGCCCGTGTTTTCCAGGAAGCTATACGTTTTCTCAAAATGGGGGGAACCGTGGATTTGACCGCCGGTATTTCGCCGGAGACGGATTCCGCAGACTCCGTCGAGATTCAGCGGTGTTTGCAGCTGCTGGCCGAAGAAAAAATCGACCTGGCAAGGGTCACCGCCAGTTCGGACGGCAACGGCAGTCTGCCCCGGTTTGATACTTCGGGTAACCTTACCGGCTACACGGTCGGTTCGGTAAAAGTGCTTTGGGAAGATATCCGCGCTGCGGTCAAAAACAACATTCTACCTCTTCCTGCCGCGGTTTCTCTGATCACCCGCAACCCGGCCCGTATTCTCAGGCTGCCGCATAAAGGGGCCGTGGCCGTAGGAAATGACGCCGATCTTGTTTTCCTGGACGGCGACCTGAAAATTGACAAAGTAATGTCCCGCGGCAGGCTTGTTGTTGATAACGGGATACCGGTGGTGAAAGGACATTTTGAATGAAATTTGGCCTGCTTTTTTACCCCGCGCCTCCTCCTCCACCGCCCGCGCCTTGCATACCGCCCTGGCCTTGCATACCGCCGCCCTGGCCGCCTCCGCCTTGCCCACCTCCCTGCAGCAGCTGCATCAATGCCTTCTGGACTGCCGAGCTCACGGCTTTTTGGACTTCAGGGGATTCTATCGCTTTTTTCACCTGTTCCTGAAACTGTTTTTGCACATCGGGAGCGGCCAGGATTTTTTTCATGTCTTCCTGTAATTTTACACTCACTTGTGCCGTATCAAAATTATCAATTATCTTTTTCTGGATAAGCCTGTCAGCTTCCGGAGTAGCCAGCAGTTCTTCAAGTTTCTGGGTCTTGGCCGCATCTTCGATGAGCTTTTTGGTTTCGGGAGATTGCATTTCCTTTTTGACATTGCTGCGTATTTCCGAAGGGCTAATCTCCGGTTTTTTTTGGGGGCTTCCGCCGCCGATGGAGACCGAGCAGCCCGCCAAAGCGGAAATTATAAAGGTAAATACAACTAAAATCAAAAAGTCTCGTTTTTTTCGCAGTGAATCCATATGGTCACCTTCCGGAAGGATTCTTTTCGATATTATAAAATTATGTTTCCGCCGAACTGAACCTTTTATACGAACGGAAACTACAATCAGCTCCGGTACACCGGCAGGCTAAAGCCGATTTCCGTACCCTGACCGAATTCACTGGCTGCCTTAACCTCCCCGCCAAATGATTCAATGATCCTTTTAACTATAGCCAGTCCAAGTCCCGTGCCTCCTTTATCCCTGCTGCGGGCCTTGTCAACTTTGTAAAATCTCTCCCAGATTAACGGCAGGTCATCCGCAGGGATACCCTCTCCTTCGTCTTTGACCGTCACTTCAACCTTTTGGTCGTGTTCCACGACCCTGACCCTGATTTTACCTTCCGGGGGCGAAAACCTGTTGGCGTTATCCAGCAGGTTTGTTATAACCTGTTCCAGCCTGTCGCTGTTGCCAAGAACATTAATAGTGTGTTCCGGGAATTCGGTCGTAACCTTTATTCCTCTTTCCTCCAGGGTAGGTTTAATTTTGGCAATGGAGTTTTTGATTACCTCCCTTATCTCAACTACCTGTTTGTCCACAGCCAGGCTGCCGGACTCAAGTCTTGACAAATCAAGCAATTCGTTAACCAGCCTGGTGAGTCTCATGGTCTCAAGATGCAATATATTCAGGTACCTCTCCCGATCCTGGGGCGTCTTGTCTTTCTTGTCGATCATTGCTTCAATAAACCCCTGGATATTGGTTAACGGGGTCTTCAGTTCGTGAGAAACGTCGGCCACAAAATCCCGCCTCATTTTTTCCTGTTTCTCGATTTTATCCGCCATGTCATTGAAAGCTTCCCCCAGGTCGCCAATTTCATCCCCCTGTTTAACCAGCACTCTCCTGGTAAGGTCCCCGCTTGCCAGCCGCTTGGCTGCCTGGCTCATTTCCTGCAGCGGTTCTGTAAGGTATTTGGATAAAACATACACGATAACAGTAGAAAACAGAATGGAGACAGCAGCAGAATAGATGAACAGGTTCCTTACCTTCAACAGGGTTTGCGTGACGCCCAGGATCGGCGAATACATAATAACCCCGCCTATTACCCTGTTTCCCTCCTTAACAGGGATGATTACCCAAAGCACGGTTTCCCGATAAATCTGGGACTTGCCCTGCCGCACAACAATTTTTCCCTGCTGCATTTCAATGATATCAGACGGTGTAATTAAATCTCCCTCATGGTTTTTTTGGCCGGCTGAAGCCGCGAGAGCCAACCCGTTGCGGTCGATTACCCAAATTTCCGTGCCCAGATTTTTGTCCGCACGGTTCAACAGCCGGATCAGCTCTCCAGGATCGCGTTTTTCAACCAAAAACGGTTTAACCAGGTCAGATATGTCCGTAGCCTTCACCAGCATTTCCATTTGTTTGTTATATATAAAATAGTTACTCAGCAAAAAAGACAACAAAATCCCCAACATAGTCAATGTTGAGACAATGATAAAGAAATACGTGGCCACCATTTTGGTAAAAATTGTTCCTTTAATCATCCCAGCACCTCAAATTTGTACCCGATTCCCCATACCGTGTGAATATATACGGGAGCCCCCGGTATACTCTCCAGCTTCCTGCGGAGCCTTTTTACCTGGGAATCAACCGCCCTGGTATCCCCGTAAAAATTGTATCCCCACACATCTTCGATCAGCTTTTCCCTGGTAAAGACTTTTCCGGGATTTGCCGCCATTAACCACAGTAATTCAAATTCTTTGGGGGTTAGTTCCACCTGCTCACCGTTAACCATGACCTGATGACATTCCATATCAATTACGAACCCCGGGAATCTCAAAACCTGCTCTTTTTTCTCGGCAGGACGGGCCCTGCGCATCACCGCTTTAACCCGGGCCGCCATTTCCCGCGGGCTGAACGGCTTGGTAATATAATCATCGGCCCCCAGTTCCAACCCCAGAATTTTGTCAATTTCCTCACCTTTGGCAGTCAGCATAATGATCGGGATATCCCTCTGCTGCCGTATTTCTTTGCAGACTTCCAGACCGTTTTTGACCGGCAGCATTATATCCAGGATAACAAGAACCGGATTCGTTTGTTTGATTTTCTCAATCACTGAACCACCGTCATGAACAACTTCTACTGTATATTCATCTTCCAGGTACATCTTGATAAGCTCACAGATATTCCTGTCATCGTCAACGACCAGGATGGTTTCTTTCATTGTGTTTCCAGCCCCCTTTTTTGAAACAGCAATATATAAGTTCTGGCTCTGGTTCTAATATTCCTCCAACTTGATAACGGAGGATTTAGTCCCGCATATTTTGACTTGTTTTAACCAAAAATATAACCGGCAGAACAGTTGCAAAAGGAGGTGTTAGTTTGAATATTGTTCGCTGGGACCCTTTCCGAGAACTGAACATTTTGCGTGATGAAATGGGGCGCATATTTGACCAGACCTTTGGCCGGCAGCAGTTGATGCCGGTTTACGGGTTGGGCCCGAAAGTTGATATTTACCAGACCGAAGCAGAAGTAATAGTTTCAGCGGAACTGCCCGGGCTGGAAAGTAAAGACGACGTAGAAATAACCGTCTCCGAGGACACTCTTTCCATCAAAGGCCGGATCAAAAAATCGGAAGAAAGAAAAGAAGAAAACTATGTGCATACTGAGCGGTATTACGGGACTTTTCAGAGGATGATTTCTCTTCCGGCCAAAATAAAACCAGAGCAGGCCAAAGCTTCATATAATAACGGTATTCTTGAGATTCATTTGACAAAGGATACTCCTGAAAAACACAAAAAAATCGAACTGGATTTCCACTGAAAAATGTTAGAGCGGGATTCCCCGCTCTTTTTATGTTGAATATGGAACTATGAGAGTCTGTTTTTCGTCCTTTTCAACCCTGTATACGGATTTCACAAAAATGTCGTTCCGGTTAAGTTTTTCTTTTACCGCCTGAAAATCTTCGCAAAGGAACCTGATAGCCAGTCCGCAGCCGGCGGAAACTTCCCTGGGAGTAGGCACTACCAGGATAGGTATACCTTCCTGATTTAAAACCTTCTCGGCGCGAAGGGCATTATGGGTTGTAGAGAAAGTTATCAGGCAGTATTTGTCGGCATTCAGCAATAGCTTAGACATTTCATTTCTCCCGGTAAAACATTCTACCATACATGATAACATAATTAGAGGGTTTTCGCCATAAAACGTAGAATACCAAAGTATTACCCGGATTGGTAGGATTCGGGTGGAGAAATCAAAGGAGTTGGTTGTGTTGGCCAATCAAAAGAATGTACCGTTTCAGAAAAAGGCCTACAAGGCGGCCGGCCATCTGAAAGAAAAAGTAGTCACCCTCAGAAATTCTCTGAACAGGTCGCAGGAAAAAATCAAAGAATTATCGTCTCAGCTGGAGCGAAATGAATTCGAAAGCAGGCTCCTGAGGGAAATTAACACCGCCATTACATCCACCTTTGAACTATCTGAAATTCTTTCCCTGATTCTGCAGGTGTTAACTACCTTGGTGAATACCCAGGGAGTCTCCATTCTCCTGGTGGATGAAAGTGACAATACCCTGCGCATAGCCGAAAGCCACGGCCTATCTAAAAAGGATATGGAAAATTTTTATATTTATTACGCCAAGCTTAATGAAGGGTTGTTTTCTGAAATTTTGGAAAGCAAAAAGCCGCAGTTCTTTGACGGTAACCAAGAACTCTCCATCCCTCTTCTGCTGACGGTCCCGCTGGTTTCCAGAAACAAGGTAATAGGGTTTTTGAATATTCATTCCATGTATAAAAACATGCTTTTGACCGAGGAAAAGATTGCCCTTGTTTACGCCCTGGCCAGCCAGGCTTCCATCGCTATCAGCAACGCCCAGCTGTTCGCGGCCATGCGTGAACAGGCAATTGTGGACCAGTGCACAAACCTTTTTAATTTCAGGTATTTTCAACAGAAGCTGGATGAAGAAATTGATACGGCAAACAAGACCGGTGATTCATTATCATTAATGATTCTGGACATCGACCACTTCAAGCACGTTAATGATACCTGGGGACACCTGTACGGAGACCAGGTCTTAAAAGAACTGGCCAATTTACTCAAAAGAAACGTGAGGTCTGAAGATACGGTGTGCCGTTACGGAGGCGAGGAATTCGCCATCATTTTTCCCCGTTGTGACGCGGAAATAACTTACAAAATTGCCGAGCGCATCCGGACAAGGATCGAGGAAACCACTTCCAATGATAAGCGGAACGTTTTCAAAGAGCCCCTAACCGTGAGCATCGGTATAGCCGCCTATAAACCGGATATGAACAAAACAGCTTTGGTCTACCGGGCCGACTGCGCCCTCTACTGGTCAAAAAACAACGGCCGCAACCGGTCCCATGTTTATGATCCAAAACTGGAGAAAGAATACGAGAAATACATTCCCAAAAGCCCCCGGTAAAAAACCCGCTAACAATTTGAAATTTTCTTGCGAGATTTAGAGGAAATAACATTAATTAGTCGAAAATTATCTTTTGGCGAGAAAAATTGCTAATTTTTTCCGGGGGTAAGATTATGAATAATGACCTAATAAATATTAAAGGGACACGGCGCGGGCTGGTCATTTGCCTTGATTCCAACCACGATTTTGAAGAGCTTAAAAGGTCGTTGAAATCCAAAATCGAATCAGCCCGGGGGTTTTTTAAGGGAGCCAAGTTCACGTTTCATCTGGGCTTTTCGCTTACCGCGGAAAAAACCAGAGAGCTGGAAAAGATATGCTGTGAACACGGTTTGATCCCGGATAAAAGTATCCTCTGGCCCTCTCCTGCCGAGCAGAGCCGAAATGGCAAACCGGCCCACGTTCCCGAGCTGCCGATTGACAAGGCCAAAACCGATAATATACATTCTTTGATGCACGAAGCTTCCCCATCTCTTCCCTCCGTTGGGATTACTGAAGCCGATAAAAGACCCTGCCTGCTCGTTAAACGGGGGCTGCGGTCAGGCCAGAAGATCAATTACAAGGGCAGTGTGATGGTCCTCGGAGATGTCAACCCGGGCTCGGAAGTGACCGCCGGCGGTGATATAATTGTAATGGGCAGCCTCCGCGGAGTTGTTCATGCCGGAGCCCACGGCGACCAGAGTTCCATCATCATGGCTTACCGGCTGAATCCTATTCAACTGCGTATAGCATCGGTCATAAGCCGCCCCCCGGAGAATAACCTGGTCAGCGATACCCCGGAAATCGCCCGCCTGCATCAGGGGCAAATGTTTATCGAACCATATCTCACTGGCGGGTTAAAAAAGTAAGGCAGATTCTCCCCTGTATTGACTAAGGGGCTGTCCCAAAAGTTAAAGATAAGTTTTTACGCCCAATGAAGGGAAGGGCCGAATATACCCGGCCCTTCCCCTAACCTCTAATCTTCCAGGGTTATGGCCTGCGGCGGGCACTCTTCCGCACAGGCTCCGCAGTCAAGACAATCATCGGGCCTGGTAACACTGGCTTTATCATTCTCCATTTCGAAAACATCAGCCGGACATACATCGATACAGTTCCCACATCCTTCACATTTGTTTAAATCCACTTCCGGCGCCATTAAATATACACCCCCCAAAATATTTTTGTATTTACTTAAGCGCCTTCTTTATTTACATTAAAGCAAAATAGTGTTGTCAACTTAATTATACATTTTAGCAAACCGGAAGTACAAAACATTGACCGCCAATGGTTGTTTTTTCCGTTTGACCAGTCGTTCTAAGTTCAAGATATTCGCGTTCCGGCCATTTAATGCCAGAAAAAAATCACCGTTTCCGGTGATTTTATCCTACCTTTTTAAGGCCAGGAGATAAATCTCTTCTCCTTGGTGAAGTTTATTAAGATCTTTTTCGTAATTTCTTAGTTGTTCTACCTCCTGCTCTGTCAAATCAGCTATATTCATTTCGTTTAACTTGTTCAAATTATCCGCCTCCTATTAACTTAAACTACTTTCTATTTTGTCCAGAAACCGCGTGTTTTATTATGCAAAGTTTTGCATAACATAAATAAATAAATTTCACAGAAACTAAAAATGGTGCAAAAACTAAAAAGGAGGGTTCTGATGTCACGAAGACGCGGTATCATGTCCGATGCTCTTAAGTATGAATTTGCTAAAGAGCTTGGCGTCTCGGAAACCGTTCAGCAGGAAGGATGGGGTGGCGTTTCTTCCAGAAACTGCGGTAACCTGGTCCGTCTGGCTATCGAAAAAGCTGAACAGGCAATGGCCCAGTCTTCAGGATTTGAACCGGATTCCTAATTTTTTGCACCTTCCAGGAGGATTTTTGCCTCCTGGTAAAAAATATTTATAACTAGAAATTTTAAATAAACATCTTTAATGATGAAACAAGCATTGGGAGGCTGGTGAACAATGATTACCGAAAACACAATTATTATGGAAGTTTTGACCAAATATCCCAAGTCCCTGGGTGTTTTTGCCAAGTACGGCATGAAATGCCTTGGGTGAGGCGGAGTTGCTTACGAAAGCATCGGGCAGGCTGCCCGGGTACATGGGATAAACCTGGAATCACTTTTGAACGACCTCAAAAAACTGGAAACTGAGTAAATGGGGCTGTTGACAAACTCCAAAATGGGCAACCGGGGAGGTGTGTTCCGGAGAGCGGCGTTATATCATCCACCGGCCCACGATCCGCGCAGCGGGAGGGGTTGCCGGTGGAGATTGTGGCCGCTCGCAGGAATATACCTGCCCGT
>DYZU01000160.1 GCA_022735835.1 Thermincola sp.
ACGGGCAGGTATATTCCTGCGAGCGGCCACGATCTCCACCGGCAACCACTCCCACTGCGCGGATCGTGGGCCGGTGGACGATTTAACGCCGCTCTCCGGAACACACCTGCCCGTCCTTAAGTATTTTTTGACGAGTTTTTAAGCAAGGTCGCCTATTTATGGAACAGCCCCTAGTTTTTTTAAATTGTGAAATTTTATGTATTGACCATTCGGGGGTGTTGATGTAAGATAAAAGTGTACTACTACAGACTATAGTAGAGAGAGTTTGGAAAAAACTTATATGGGGGTAGTGAAAGTGTCAAGAGATGAGAAAAGGAGCAAATTTACCGAAACCAAGAAATCTAAGACGGGTACTTATTTTTTGATTGGCATACTGGCGCTTGGAGTTATTGTGGTCGGCGCGTTTAAATTCTTGGCCAAGTCCGGTGTCCCTGAATGGGCCGTCAATGTGGGACAGGTTGATTACACCGGGCAAAATGTGGACCCTGTCAAGATAGAAATTGCGGAATCTAATGGCCAAATAGTGGTGGATCTTAACAAAATCAAGAGTGAGAAAATGGTTACTTTTGACGTGCCGGGTATTAATTTTACCCTGGAGAACGGTACCCCGTTTGATTTTGTACCGATACTGGGATACGTATCTCCCAAAGGTAATGTTATACTGGCAACCAGCCTTTGTGAACCCTGCAGCGGGATTACCTTCCACATAGAGGGGGACCAGCTGGTCTGCAATACTTGCGGGACCCGGTGGTACCTGGAGAACATGCAGGGAATTTCCGGGGGCTGCCCGCAGTATCCACCGGAAATGTTCAAATATACCGTACAGGGCGATAAGCTTTTCATCAACAAGGCTGACCTGCAAAACTGGCAGCCGAGAGATATCTAATTTTAACTGTTCCTGTCAAATTTGACTGGAGGAAACTGGAATGAATGGTTTTGAGAGAATAGGCGGCGCGAATTTAAACGGCTCGAGTGTCGGTGAAGATATTGAGGCAGAACTGGCCAATCTTCGCAAAAGAGACCGTAGAAACATGTTGGTTATCGGAATCCTGACTGCTGTGATGGTAGCTGCCGGCACGGTGTTATATGTTGCGGAAAAAGCGGATCCTGTCTTGCGGTGGGGCGGGAAAAACAGCGGTGGCGGATTTCAATCCAGGGATGGGGTCTATGCCTATTACGCCGGTTACAGGAGCCAGGACCGTGAAACAACGGGCGGTATCACGGCAGGTCAAGGTTGCTGTGACCAAACGGCCGGGGGTGGAAGCGCAAGCGGTTTAGGAAGCTGTACCGTAGGAAATTCCGCCGGCGGGAGCGGTTTGCTGGCTGACCTTGAGAAGCAGGCTTTGGCCCAGTTCCGGCAAGAGACTGGAAAATCAAATGTGAAGGCAAAGGCTGTTGATTATGGGTGCCATATCCAGATCGACATTTATGATGCCGAAAATAAAGTTGTGCGCAGTTACGGGTACCAGGGAGGCCCATTGTATGTAATTAAATAAAGGCGGTGCTGGTTTGTGAAATTGCACAATATAGCGGTAAACAACTTGCGGCGGAGGAAGGCCAAAATGGTTTTCCTGGTCGTGGGGATGCTCATAGGCATAGCTACCATTGTTACTCTTTACACAATTACCAAAGCCATGGAGCAGGAGATAGCGGATAAGTTTGACCAGATCGGCTCCAACATGACCATAGTTCCCCAGTC
>DYZU01000161.1 GCA_022735835.1 Thermincola sp.
AAGCGTTCGCGGCTGGCACAATGAACGCAATCCGCCACGTCGTCAAGAAAGGCAAGCCGGGCGTTATTCAGGACATGCAGGATGTTCTGGGCTTAAGATAAGCTATAGAGATAGGGGGTTTGTCGAATAATTCGTGATTTTTAAATCGCCTGGCGGCGACTTTCACTTGTTCGTGGAGGCTGTGCCGATGGGTCGGGTGACAAAACCAACAGGAGGTAATCCAAAATGGTCTGTCACCAGTATTGGACTGCTCGGCACAGCTCCAGGCTCGACGATGTCGAGCGTATATTTAACATTGCCGAAAAACTCGTGAGGAGGCTCCCGCCTCCTTGGGAGCGGGCGCGAAGGGGCAGGCGCCCCAAGTTTTCAGCGCGAAGGCATGCCGCGATTTGCGCAACTAGACAGTGCCTCGATTACACATACCGCGAGGTCGAAGGGCAGGCGCCCTTTTTCATGAATAAAGCAATCGACCACTCCACGGTCGGCTGGGCGTTCAAGCGACTCCGCGAGGGCTACCTAAAACTCCTCATCGTGTTGCTCCGGAAGGAGCTGGTGAGGCTGGTGCGCTGCGAGCTCTACGTCGTGGACTCGACGGGTATCTCAACACCCCGCTTAAAGAAGCGCAGAAAGGCCTTCAGAACGCTCTGGGTGCGCGAGCACCTGAAGTTGCACGCGCTCGTGGGCTACTCGAGCGAAGCCAGCGCACTTATGGTTTGTTCGGCGAGGGTCACTAAGGCCAATGCTGCCGACGGCGGCCAGTTCAAGCGCCTGCTCGAAGACTCACGAGCAAAGGGCGAGCCTCTGCTCGCGGATGCTGCTTATGACTCGGAACACAACTTGAAGCTCGCAACCGAGCACGGCTTCAAGCCCGTGATCAAACCCCGCTCGTACGAGTTCCACGGCCTGTTCAGAAAGCGGATGCTGAAGGAGTTTCGGCGTTGTCGAAAGCTCTACCGCAGGCGCGGCATAGCCGAGGCCCTCTTCGCTGGCCTGGCAAACCGCTACGGCTCTCGAACGAGGTGCAAACTGCCCACCACGAAGGCCGCGAGCATCTTGCTCATGGCCGTGGCGCACAACCTGCGAACCCTCGCGCGCGTCCGCGCGCAGAAAGAAACGGGGATTTTTGTTATCGTGTCGATTTATTCGACAAACTCACTCTTTGCAAAAAGGATGAATATTTGAGAGAAATTTAGAAAACGTTCTAACCTCTGCCCGCCGCGTATTGAGTAGCGCTACTCGCGCTTTGAGAACTCCTCATGGCTCTCTCGATAGCATTCCATGGTCCTTTTAGCTATCTGCTCCCAATCGAATTTCTTTACTGCAATCTCCCTGCTTTTCTTACTCATCCGCTTTCTCATTTTTTCATCATCGATCATCATCCTGATCTTCTCAGCCAATCCCTGCGTGTCTCTACGCTTAAACGTGAAACCGTTCACACTTTTTTCGACCACCTCTGGATTTCCACCAGCATCGCTGACAAGCAAAGGCGCCCCGCACGCCAAGGCCTCGAGAAGCGCTATGGGTAGTACCTCCCAAAGAGAAGGCAAAACGAAAATATCTGCTGAAGAATATAGGTTCGGCAGTTGCTCTTCTGGGATGAAGCCGGAGAACACGATGTTTTTATCCAACGCGAGTTTTCTCACCCTTGCCTCCAGTTTTTCTTTTTCTTTACCCCTCCCGGTTATCAGCACCCCGGTCCTCGGGTACTCCCTAACTACTTCAGCCATCGCGTCAATTAGATACGTTAGCCCTTTTTGTTGGATCAACCTTCCGACGAACACGAGTAAAACATCGAATCTATCAGAGTACTTTTCTTTGAAAGTTTTCTTGGACGGCTTGAAAAATTCTGTATCTACCCCGTTATAGATGACCTCTATTTTCCCTTTGTTTATCCCATACTTGGCGATGTCTTCCTTTACGAATTTGCAAACCGCGATAAGTCTATCCGCGGCCCTCAAAACCTTCTTCCCATATCCTGCGTCGAAAAGGGTTCCAAGAAAAGTGATCAGCGGACTGATCCCAACCGGTCTCGCTTCGTGGAGTGTCAGCATGAAGAGTTTTTTCTTACTTTTCGCGTACTTCGCAACAAAGTCAAAACTAGGGTACCATCTGCCGTGCAGGTGGAAAATATCGAAGTCGAACTTTTCGTCGAGCTCTTGAATTTCTTTCTTCACTTTTGGAGCGATAACAAACGGGGGGGGATAAATCAATGGCATCTTATACGTGCTCACATCGGTCCTGTAGATCTTCATTCCCTCCAGAACCTCCTGCGCCTTCGTGCCCTCGAGCTTAGAGGTGTAAACAAAGACGTTTTCTCGCTTGGCAACCCTCCTACCAAGTTCGTACATGTGCTTCTCGGTTCCGCCCGTGTAGGGGTGAAAAAATGCGTTTACTAGGCATACGTTCATTGAGCTCCCTAAAGAAGATCGTGGGATAACTTTTTAACGTGGCCTGGGCCCTTTTGACGCAGCTTCCCACACCTTTAGACCCAAATAAGATGTGGCACAAGCCCCAACCGCGGTACCAAAAATCAAAGTGATGGCTCGCTCTATGAGCGTCGCGCTCACCGCGATTTCGGCTGGCACACCAAACAGCAAGAAAACCGAAGCAATCGTAGCATCGACCGTCCCGAGACCACCCGGCAGGAGAGGTATTAGACCGACGATCGCGGGCAACGTTACTGCTAACATCAACATGGGTATGGAGGGGGGGTAATTGAGCGCTTGGAAAATAACGAACAAGCGAACCATACTTAAAATCCAAAGGATTGCTGAAAACCCGCACACCAGAGAAGCCACTTTCCATCGACCGATGATGGTATGGGCCCCCGCGTAAAAATCTTCAATGCTAGTATCTATCTTCGTCTCTTTGGCTCGCCTCCCAAAAATGTAGAGCACGCGCGAAACTACCCTTTTCATCATGCCCGCTCCCCACTTTGCAGCCAAAAATCGATGGAAGATCGAGAGTGAGATGACCACGAGCACTATACAAGCCGCGACTATAAAGAGCACAGTTTGAGCTGGCACCACATAAACAGAAGTGAATAACCCGATTGTTAAAAACAAAAGGAAAATCGGCAAATCGAGCACGAATTCTGCCATGATCGTCGCGAATCCCGAAGGGTATGGTA
>DYZU01000162.1 GCA_022735835.1 Thermincola sp.
GACGGCCCCTGACGAGGAACTGCAGCACAGGCAGAAAACCGCTGTCCGGCGGCTGAGGGAGTACCTGGCCATGATTACGTCCCACCCCAACCTGGAGACTACCGTGATCCCGTTTGGGGACGGGGTGGCGGTGAGCCTCAAGAAGTGATAAAGTGATGAAAGAGTTTAAGAGAGAAGGTATTTGTATGAAGAAGCCGGAACTTCTGGCCCCGGCCGGGGATCTGGAAAAACTGATAATGGCAGTCCGGTACGGGGCGGATGCCGTATATATTGGAGGAAAAGAATTTGGGCTGCGTGCTGCGGCGGGCAACTTTGATGCGGAGCAGATGGCCGAAGGGATTGCGTATGCTCACCGGTACGGGGTAAAGGTTTACGTCACGGTCAATATTTTTGCCCATAACAGGCATATGGCTGACCTGCCAGAATACCTCAGGCAGATAACTGCCCTGGGCGCCGATGCTATCCTGGTATCCGACCCGGGAGTGTTTTCGGTGGCCAGGCAGACAATGCCGGAACTGCCTGTCCATATCAGCACCCAGGCCAATACCACCAACTGGGCTGCCGTTCGGTTCTGGGCCCGGCAGGGCGCCGGACGGGTGGTCCTGGCCAGGGAACTCTCCCTGAGCGAGATCAGGGAAATCAGGGAAAAAGTGGATATTGAACTGGAGACTTTTGTTCACGGGGCTATGTGCATATCGTACTCCGGCAGGTGCCTGTTAAGCAGTTTTATGACGGGGCGTTCCGCCAACCTGGGCGAGTGTGCCCAGCCGTGCCGGTGGCGCTATGCCCTGGTTGAGGAAACCAGGCCCGGCCAGTATTTTCCGATAACGGAAGACGAAAGTGGTTCGTATATCTTCAACTCCATGGACCTGTGCATGATTGAACACATTCCCGAGCTTGTCGAGAGCGGCATAGACAGTTTCAAGATTGAAGGGAGGATGAAGAGTGTCCATTATGTGGCCACCGTGGTGGGCGCGTATCGGAAAGCCATAGACAGCTATTTTGCCGACCCGGCCGGTTATAAATTTGACCCGGCCTGGCTGGAAGAGATTAAAAAAGTGAGCCACCGCGAGTACACCACCGGTTTCTTTTTCGGCCGGGAAAACTTCAGGGGAGAGAACGTTGAGACTTCCAAGTACCGCAGGGATTACGATTTTGTGGGTATCGTGAAGGAATATCTGCCCGGCAGGGGACTGGCCGTGATTGAACAGAGGAATAAATTCGGCATTGGAGACAACCTGGAAATTACCGGCCCGGAAACGCCCCTGTTTGTCCAGAAGGTCGCAAATTTGACCGATGAAGAGGGGAAAGCCATAGAAAGCGCGCCCCATCCCCAGCAAACGGTAATAATGCCGGTAGATAAGCCGGTACACCCGCTGGATATGCTGCGCAGGGAAAAAGAGAGAGGCTTGTAGATGAACAGGTGTAAAATAAAAATAAGGATGGAACCCAATAACATAGTCATGCTTGACAATGTGATGGAGGGATATGACGGGCTTGGTATTGTCAGCACGGGCAACCCCCAAACGGGAGAAGTAACCGTTCATGTAACTCCTGATACATACGATGAGGTTGTGGCTATTTTGCGGAACCTGCCATGGCCTATCACAATATTGGCTGAGGAGGCCGAGAAGGGATAAAGGCCTTGCACCCCGGTTTTTAATTTAGTGGTTGCATATACAGCAGAGAGGATTTCTCGAACATTTGTCGAAATTTGTCTTCAGAGGTGTACAATGTGTTCGAATGGAATCCTCTTTTAATAGCCGGCAGACCCATTTTGTATTTCGTATATGGTCTCGCTTTTTTTCTATTAGGTTTTGCCATCCTTATTCAGAGGAGAAAGTCCAGCCGTTTAAAGCTGGCCAAAACCCTCCCGTGGCTTGCTCTTTTTGCCCTGATCCACGGCCTCGCCGAATGGGGATACCTTTTTATTCCCCTGAATGAGCCCTACCTGAGTCCGGGAGCCGTTCAGGGGCTCAGGCTTATCCAGATCCTGCTGTGGATTCTCTCGTTTGTTTTTCTGATCTGTTTCGGGTTGGCTCTTTTTGAAAAGTCATATAAAAAAAGCTTGTTCCTGTGGCCAATGGGAGTTTTTGGCGCACTCCTGGTTTTTTTTCTCTGGCTTGCAGACCATTCCATCGGCATTTGGCTGGCCAGTGATGAAATGGAAATTTTTGCCCGTTATGTTTTATGTATCCCGGGTGCTTCGCTGGCTGCTTTCGGGCTTAACAGGCAGCGGGTGGAACTCAGAAACCTGGGTTCTAAGTGGCTTTTGCGGAATCTGGAGATTGCGGTTTTAAGCTTTGCCGGTTATGCGCTGGCCGGGGGGCTGGTGGCGCCGGAAGCCGCTTTTTTCCCGGCTAATGTTATTAATGTCGTTAATTTCAAAAATCTGTTTGGTTTTCCCGTGGAACTCTTAAGAGCCGGTTTAGGCACAATGATGGCTTTTTCAATACTGAACGTACTGCGGATGTATGAACTGGAAGACCAGAAGAGATTTGTGGAGATAAACAGGAGGGAAGCGCTGGCAGCTGAGCGGGAACGAATATCCCGGGACCTGCATGACGGGGTGATCCAGTCCATCTATGCCGTAGGGCTGACCCTGCAGAGGCTGAAAAAAACCGGAACAAGCGACCCCCAGTGGACCCTCCAACTGGAGTATGTATTGAACAGCCTGGACACCGTTGTTACCGATATCCGCAGGTACATTCAGAATCTCCTGCCCGAAAACGATGGAAAGGAGCTGCTGGGTGACGTTGACTGGCTGGAAGACGCGCTTTCCCTGCCGGTAGAGATCAAAACCGACAGCAGAATGCTATCCAGGCTTTCACCGGCGGCTTCCGAGCATTTAAATCTAATTATCCGGGAGGCTTTGACAAATGTATCCAGGCATGCCCAGGCTACCAGCGCATCGGTATGTTTCCGGACCCGGTCGGACGGTTTGGAAGTAGAGATCAAGGATAACGGAAAAGGCCTGGCAAAGGCCGATAACCCCGGGGAACGCAAGGAAGGAATGGGGTTGCGGAATATCAAGTCAAGGGTTGCCGCTTTAAATGGAACCTGTGAAATTGTTTTTACCGAAACAGGTACCAGTGTGCAAGTTTGGATACCGTGGGAGGGGAACATTATTGCAGAAAAAGGCGAGGGTACTGGTAGTTGACGACCATGCCGTGGTAAGGAAAGGCCTGCAGTTTTTCCTGGAGTCAAACCCATCCTTTGAGGTGGTAGGGGAGGCGGCATCTGGCGAAGAAAGCGTGACCAAAGCGCGGCAGCTAAGCCCCGACATAATCCTGATGGATGTGAGAATGCCGGGAATAAACGGCATCGAAGCCTGCAGGATGATACTGGAAGAACAGCCCGAGATTAAGGTTATCATGCTTACCTCATATTCTGACGAAGAGTCCGTAATGGCTTCCATATTGGCCGGAGCCAGGGGTTACATATTAAAAAAAGTGGACACAGATATCCTTATGCGGGATTTGGAACGGGTGTCCCAGGGGGAATCGCTTCTCGACCCGGCTGTCACCCAACAGGTGTTTGAGAAGATCAAATCTCTGACCAAGTCGTCTTCGGTGGATGACGCCATGAAAACATTGAACCAGCTTACCAATCAGGAGAAACGGATCCTTGCCTTGATTGCCCAGGGCAAAACCAACAAGGAAATTGCCGCCGAAATCTTTATCAGCGCTAAAACCGTACGAAACTATGTAACCAACATCCTTACCAAATTGAATTTATCCAACCGTACACAGGCCGCGGCGTATGCCGCCAGCATCGGGCTGGTTAAGAAGGACGGGTAGAATGGGACAAATGTCCCTGTTTTGGGCTTGCTGAAGGACAAATGCAATGTCTTTCCCGGGTGGTTACCCGGCTACAAAATGCCTGTTTCGGCTCTCATGCCGCGAACAGACTTGGTTGCAAAAAATGCGACAGTTGACACTAACGGGCGTATGAGAAAAACGTCACAATTAATATAAGAAATTATTGGAGGTGAAAAGATGGTGAGAAAGATTGTCTTATTCGCAGCGCTGTCAATTCTGGTAATTTTACTGGTGGCAGGATGCAGTGCGAAGAAAGAAACCAAGTCGGAAAAACCCGCCGAAACAGCAGCAGCTACTTATGTAGGCATGCAGAAGTGCGCCGGCTGCCATGCGGAAATCGTCGAGAAGTACGGCAACACTCTTCATACCAGGATGAGTCAGGACGCGAAGGCGAATCCCGCGGTTATTATCGGTGATTTCAGCAAACCGGGCAATCCCTTTGAAGTGGCTGGCAATTTCAAAAAGGAAGACATTATTTTTACTATCGGGAGCAAATGGAAGCAGAGGTACGTAGTGAAAGACGGGGAGAACCTGAGAGTCCTGCCTGCTGAGTGGATTGTCAAAGACCAGAAATGGCAGCCTTATCACGACAAGGACTGGAACCAGAGGGACTGGGGGGACCTGTGTATTGCCTGCCATACTACCGGTTATGATGCCAAAACCAAGAAGTGGGTTGACAACGGCATTACCTGTGAGGCCTGCCACGGGCCCGGTTCCAAACACGCGGCTCAGCCGTCCAAGGAAAATATCGTTAACCCGGCCAGTTTGAAGCCGAAACAGCAGGTTGAAGTATGCGGCCAGTGCCACGTGAGAGGACCGGAGCCGAAAGTAGGGGAACCGGGCCGGGAAGATGCCCTGGGCTACATTCCGGGAGGAGAGTTTGCTAAATTTATGAAACCCCTTGCCCCCACACCGGAAGAACTGGCTAAAGAAAAGTCGGCCTTCTACAAAGACGGAGCCTCCAAGAAACATCACCAGCAGTACAACGACTTCGTCCAGTCCAAGCATTACGCCAATGACATGAGCTGTATTACCTGTCACACTTCCCATAATGCGGACATCCCGGGACAGTTGAAAGACCCCGTGGATAAATTATGCTTCAGCTGTCACAACGAGGGCGGTAAAGCCCAAACCCAGCTGGATAAGCCGCTTGACATCAGAAAATATATGCCTAAGCGGGCCAAGAGCGCTACCCCCGGAGATATTACCACCCATACATGGATACCAGAACAGACTTTTGCACTTCCACAATAAGAATAAATTGCTGTTTTTGTCAAAAAGCCGGATTTTGTCCGGCCGTTTTTTTTGTGAAAAGGGTCCGGGATTGCCTGTATAAAATTTCCTCCGGGAGTCAATGCTAGGAAAAAACGGCCTTGGAGGGGATCGTGTGGATTATTTGATAAAAAGGAGAACTATAGTTCTTTTTTTCTTTTTTACTCTCGTTTTTTTTGGTTTGATGGGGCACCTGGCGTATATCCAGTTTTACATGGGACCGCGCCTCAGTAAACAGGCTCTTTCCCAGCAGAGTCAAGCAGTGGCTTTGGAAATCCCGGCCAGAGGCGGGATTCTTGACCGCAATTTAAAGCCGCTTACAGAAATAAGGGAGGTTTGGAGGATTGTTGTCTTTCCGGCAGCCGTAACTGATAAACTGCAAGAGGCCGCTGTACTGGCATCGGTGCTTAAAACAGAGCAATCAAAGATAGAAAATTATCTGGAAGGCAGAGCCAAAGCCATTCCCCTGGATTTGAGAGAGGACCAGGTTTTGGAGTTAAAACGGCATTCGCTCCCCGGAGTGATTTTGGCAAAAGTAAGACTGCGGGAAAGAAAACCGCCGGTGGCCAGCCATATTATCGGGTACCTGGGTATCGGGCGCGGTCCGGACGACTGGGTTGGGCAAATGGGAATAGAAAGGCTATATGACGAGGAACTGAGGGGAAGCGTGCCCGAAGCGACGGCCCGCATCTTCCTGGACGGTAAAGGGAGATTCTTACCGGGGTTGGGATACCGCCTGGAATACAAGCAAACCGATGCGCAAAGAAAAAATGTAGTTTTAACTGTCGACCGCGAAATCCAGGAGATTGTGGAAAACGTAATGGACCGGACCGGAGTCAGGGACGGTGCGGTTGTCGTTATGGATGCCGGCAACGGGGATATTCTTGCCATGGCCAGCAGGCCCGATTATACGTTTGATAATTCGATAGTTAATTCTACAGAAAGGTCCTTTGTCAATCGCTGCCTCTCCCTCTACCAGCCCGGGTCGGTTTTTAAGGTAGTAGTTGCCGCAGCGGCGCTGGAGGAAGGACTTGTCAAGCCTGATGATGTTTACCTGTGTTTAGGGGAAGACGACGACCTGGTAAAGTGTTACAAAAGAGACGGCCACGGCCTGATCACTTTTGCCCAGGCTTTTGCCTATTCCTGTAACCCTACTTTTGCCCGGGTCGGACTCAGGCTGGGCGCTGAAAAACTGGTCGACTACGCCGCCCGTTTTGGACTGGACAACGATCGTATCATCGGGTACAGGACCACCAACCCGAAGGACCGGCTTGACCGGATAGCTCAGCGATACAACCTGGTGAACGCCAGTTTGGGGCAGTGGCCGGTGGAAGCCAGTGTGGTTCAGGTAACGGCCATGATGGGCGCCATAGCCAATGACGGGGTTTATATGCCTCCGCGCCTGGTCCGGGAAGTCCGGCATGCCAACAAAACCGTCTTGCGGAAAATTGAACCCGGTGAGGGCGTCAGGGCTGTTTCCCGTGACACGGCCGGGTTAATTCGGAACATGTTGGAAATGGTAACGAGATATGGCACGGGAAGACAGGCCTGGGTGGAACCCTGGGGCAGCGCCGGGAAAACGGGGTCGGCCCAGGTGGGGCCGGCAAAAATTGACGCCTGGTTCAGCGGGTATGCTCCGGTAAACAATCCCCGCTATGTAGTCACGGTTCTGGTAAATGACGGTAAGAGCGGGGGCAGTACGGCAGCTCCTGTATTCCGGGAAATCGTGCAGAAAGTGCTGGAATTAAAAGAACAAAGCAGGGTGGATTAATCCACCCTGCTTTGCTATGTGAAAGGGAAGTTGTTGCTTACGGCTTTTCGCCGGTTTTCACGGTGACATACTCCGTATGTTTGTCCCGGAAGACCTGGAAGACAAGGCTTTCGCCAATTTTGCTGCGCCGGATGATTTCCGTGGCATCATCAGGATTCTTTATTTTCTTCTTGTTTATTTCAAGAATTATGTCACCCCTTTGCAGGCCCGCCTTTTCCGCGGGGCCGCCGGGCACCACATAGGCCACCAGCGCTCCCTCGGTGTTGGAGGCGCCGAAATACCTGGCCAACTCTTCGTCTACAGGCTGCAGGTATACGCCTATATATGCCTTCACCACTTTTCCTTTGTTGACAAGATCGTCAAGCACTTCTTTGACTGTGGCGATGGGAATGGCGAACCCGATTCCCTGGGCCGAAGCGTTTACCGCGGTGTTAATTCCGATAACCTCTCCCGCCGTATTCAACAGAGGCCCGCCGCTGTTGCCGGGGTTAATCGCCGCGTCTGTCTGGAGCAGGTTTTTGTAGAGCCTGTTTGATATGGTTACAGGGCGTCCTTTGGCGCTGATAACGCCTACGGTAACTGTATGGTCTAGGCCGTAAGGGTTCCCGATGGCAATAACCCAGCTCCCGACTTCTGTTTTGTCCGAATCACCCAGTTTGAGTACCGGGAGGTCTTTGTTCACGGAAACTTTGAGGACGGCCAGGTCCAGTTCTTTGTCTGAGCCGACAACTTTTGCCTTGACAGGTTTGTCAAAACCGGTGATTTTGACTTCGATATCGGAAGCGCCGTGAATCACGTGTTCATTGGTGATGATCAGGCCGCTCTTGTCAAATATGAAACCGGTCCCAATACCTTTTGACCGTTCGGGGAAGGGGTTAAGGTTAAAATCCCGGCCAAAGAATTCTCTGAAAAAGGGGTCATTAAGAAACGGGTTTGCTTCAGACGGCTGTTCGGTGTATGATTCGATGTTAACTACTGCCGGGCTGGCTTTTCTCACGGTTTGCGTAATATCGGCGGGGCCAATTTTTATTTGTCCTGAAGAACTGTAATCTTCCGCTACTACTGTTTTGGGGAAATAAAACTTGTAAGCCGTTACCCCTCCCGCAATAAACATTGCTCCCATCAAAAAACCAATTAAGAGTATTCCAAGGACCGAAAAGCGTTCTTTGAGCCTTAACATACCTCTCATCTCCCTGTACATATTTTTTAACCGGAATCGCATAGCGGCAGCGTGTCCCGTTGTATGCTAATCATATTTTAATAAAAGTTTTCGAAAAAAATATGGCAGAAATGTTAACAAAATGTGAAATTAATTATAGCGATAATTTTAACATTTTTGCAGGAGTTTTAAAAATCTAGAAGTATATAAAAATATATTATTCATTATTTCTGTCCCGAGGCCCGAAAAGGCGGTGGAATTATGCAAATTTATAAAGACATACCATATGTGAAGTTATTTTTCCTCCTGCTTACCATATTGTTTCACCTTTATTTGTTAATCAGGGCATTAAGCGAGTCCAGGTACCTGGTGGCAGCGATCCTTCTCATCCCGGTATCCGGAATTTCCATAGGACTGTGGAAATATCTGCAAAGGGCGGTGATAAGGATAAGAGTTGATGATGCAGAGGTTGAAATTGATACGCTGTTTCGGAAGGAAAAATTCAGGTTGGGAGAAATAAGGATGAATGACAGTGTCATTGAGGCTGGCGGCGGGAAAAAGTTTATCGTAAAACCGGCAAAAGCCAAGGTATTGGCTGGTATATTAATAATGGAATGATTGGTCAAGGAAAAAGACAGGAGATATCCTGTCTTTTTTCCCACTTGTTTTGGAATTTTTGGGGCTGAAAAATAGAATAATAATTGTGGCAGTAGTATACAAAAAGGAGGGGCAATAATGCGTGAACTGGACCCGAAAACAATGGCCAAAGTCAAAGACGCCGCTTTTCTTAAACGAGTAATATCAGAAACACAGGTAGCCAAAAGAAAATGTGAATTTTTTGCCGGCCTGGCGAGTGACCCGGAAGTCCAAAAAATTTTCCAAAACGAATTCAAGAACTTACAGAAGTTTGAAGACATTGCCGAGGAATACTACCGGCACTTTATACAGGAGTGATTGATATGCCTGAAAAATTTACCGATATGGATATGCTGCAGGATTATGAAAAAGACACGAGAATGGCTGCCCAGACGTTCATGATGATTGCCGGCGAAACCCAGGATCCCAAAATGAGGAAAATGTTACTTAAGGCTGCCGAAATGGCCGCCCAGGCACAGGACAACTTTGCTGCTCTGATCACAAAAAGAGGAGACACTCCTTAACCTATACAAAATAAATGACGGTATCTGAATATTAATTGGAAAAAGTTCTCGCTTAAATAAAGAACTGCCTTAAGTACAAGTGTTATTTTGACAGGTTTAATTAGTTAAAATAAATAGTCCGGGAACTGCCTCCCGGACTAATATATTGAAGAGGGATAATTTAAGGAATAAATTACCTGGTGGGTCCAGGTACCACTCCCATTCATCCTGCATATAATTTAAAGGTGACTGACAGTAAAATACCGGGCCACGCATAACAAAAAACGCGGGGGTGGGGTTATTATATGGTACCGGAAATAGTGGCGCTGGCTGCTATATCGCTAATTAACGGGTTGTTGTTACTGGTTTCCTACATCTCAAACAATACTTTTCCGCAGCCGCTGGATGAGGCGGAAGAGGCCAAGTACCTCGATCTGCTTCAGCAGGGTGACGAAACCGCCCGGAACATACTGACCGAACGGAACCTGAGGCTTGTAGCACATATAGTCAAGAAATTTGACAGTACGGGAGAAGATAATGATGACCTGATATCTATCGGTACCATAGGCCTGATCAAAGCAATCAATACCTATGACAAGACAAAAGGGACGCGTCTGGCAACCTATGCCGCGCGCTGTATTGAAAATGAAATCCTCATGCATCTCAGGGCCATAAAGAAGAATCGAATTGAAGTCTCTCTTTACGATTCTATTGGCGTAGACAAGGAAGGCAATGAAATTACCCTGATTGATGTTCTTGGCACCGAAGCGGAAGTTGTAACCGATTTGGTGGCAAGCAATTTTGAACAAAAACGCCTGCTGGAAAAGGTCAAGCGGCTGAACAACCGGGAAAAGAATGTCCTGGAACTCCGCTTCGGTCTGTTTAACGGGATCAAGAAAACCCAGAAGGAGATTGCCCGCAAACTGGGAATCTCACGCTCTTACGTGTCAAGGATTGAGAAGAGGGCTTTAAATAAACTGGTCAAGGAGTTTAAGGCTGAAGGTTGTTAAATACCCGGCAACACAAGAAAAACCTCAAAAGCAGTCAGCCCTTCTTTTTGTCAAAGCAGTTTTGTCCACAAACCCCACAAATAGGCCACATTGCTTAAAAACTCGTCAAAAAATACCGATTGTGATATAATACTTCCAGAAGCAGGGGTGTCTTAGTTGTTTATGAATATTTATCCCAAAGCTTATATTTCATCCTTATCTGACGTCAAAGCGGACTACTTTAAGGAAAAGGGAATAAAAGGCCTTATTTTGGACCTGGATAATACCATTATTCCATGGAAAGCGGCTATCCTTCAACCGGAGATGGCTGATTTACTGAAGGGATACCAGGCTTCGGGTTTAAATCTGTGTGTGGTTTCGAATGCGTTTAACAGGCGCGTGGTGGGACTATTGGAGCCCTTGGGCATTCCCGGAGTTGCCTGGGCCAGAAAACCGCGACGAAAATCATTTCTTAAAGCTATGGATATTCTTGGCACAACCCCGGCGGAAACCGCGGTAGTTGGCGACCAGCTCTTTACGGACATTTGGGGAGGTAACCGGCTGGGTCTTTATACTGTTCTGGTAATTCCCATCAGTAAAAAAGAGTTTTTCGGGACCAGGTTTGTCAGGCTGTTGGAGAAATTCGTTCTCAACCGTCTTGCTAAAAAGGGTGTTATTGAGATACCCGAATAAGTAGGAGGTTTTTTATGAGTGTTGCGGTTAGCGGAAGCACGGGCGTTATTGGTATTATCGGTTACCCGGTGGAGCATTCATTTTCGCCGGCTATGCACAACGAAGCTTTCAAGTCCCTGGGTCTGAACTTTGTTTATGTCCCTTTTCCGGTCAAACCCGAGAATATTGCCAAAGCAGTTGAGGGTATCAGAGGGCTTGGTCTGAAGGGGGTAAATGTAACAATCCCGCATAAGAGCGCAGTAATGGAATTCCTGGACGGTCTGGCTCCGGAAGCGGAACTGATCGGTGCAGTTAACACGATTGTCAATGAAAATGGCAGACTAAAGGGTTATAACACTGACGCGCCGGGATTCCTCATGTCTCTTGAACTGGAGGCCGGGATTTCTCCCCGGGGCAAGCGCATTTTCATAGCCGGCGCAGGAGGGGCGGCCAGGGCTGTTTCGGTTCAGCTGGCCCTGGCCGGGGCGGCTGAAATAACTTTTACCACACCCATCCCGCAGGAAGTGGCCGGTTTAAGGAGCGCCATAAACAAGTCTTCGCCAACTCTGGTGGGAGAAACCCCCTGGGATGAAGACAAGATTTCGGCGGCTCTGCGGGAAACAGATATTCTGATCAACGCTACACCGCTGGGCATGCATCCCAACACCCGGGAGATGCCGCCGGTCCGGTTGGAAGCTTTGCCTGAGGGTGCCTTAGTATGTGACCTTATATATAACCCCCGGGAAACACTTCTTTTGCAAAAAGCCAGGGAAAAGGGATTACCCGTATTAAACGGAATGGGGATGCTTCTCTACCAGGGCGCTATCGCCTTTCAGCTATGGACAGGAGTTGAACCTCCCCTGGAGGTGATGAGGAAAGCCCTGGTATCGGTCCTGAAGAAGGATTAGATTGTCAAATATTGTTGGTAAGTGTTGGAAAAAAGTCTTCTTTTTAGGAAGGATTTCGCCCTGCCTGCACTGAAATACCAAAACAACAAAATTTTTATAATGATGGTGTATAGGTGGGGTGTCATATGGAAAAGCACTTGACTCTTCAGCAGGTCAGCACCATACTCCAGGTGGAGCCCAGCACCATACGCTTCTGGGAGAAGGAATTTGCCGAGTTTCTGAACGTCAGGGCGAAGAAAGGCCAGCATAAACGTTTCTCTCAGCAGCAACTGGAAACCCTCGGCCAGATCAAGGAACTCCTGTATACAGAGATGTTTACCATCAAAGGGGCGAAACGCAGGCTGGAGATGGAAAGGACATTGACCAGCGCCCTGGGTATTGAAAGCAATTTCAAGACTACGGTGTTTTTCATGTTCTCGGCCATTATGCAGGAGTTGTATAATTACCGGGAAGAAAGCAGCAAACTGGCTGAGCAGGTGAGGGAACTGCGCAGCCAGAAAACAAAAATTGAAGAACAGCTTTTGGAAGAGAAGAATAAGGGATTTTTTGAGTTTTTAAAAGACAAGATACAGGTAAAAAGGGTTTCCGGACAGGAAGAAGCTTAGAGCTTCTTTTTTTTTTGCGGCTAAATACAAAATTTATAGAAATTTATAGTAAAATAAACATATCTTAGCAGGAAAAAGAGAAAACAAATCGAATAATGGGAATTGTGCCGTAAATAATTGACATTGATAATAGAAATATAAGGAGAGAAAAATGTCGAAATTCGCCAGAAAAAGACTTGGAGAAATCCTTCACGACGAGGGTTTAATTACCGAAGAGCAGTTACAGCTGGCTCTGGCAAGACAAAGAGAAACTAACGAACGGCTTGGTAAAATTATGATAAGCATGGGTTATGTCAGTGAAACCGCTATTTTGAGGATTCTCACGGTTAAGCTTGATGTCCCGATTGTCAATCTGAAAAAGCGTCGGCCCGATCCGGAAATTGTCAAAATAATACCGGAACATCTTGCCCGGAAGTACAAAATAATTCCTATAGGCAGGAACAACGGCAGTATTGTTTTGGCCATGGCGGACCCGTTAAATGTATTTGCTGTCGACGATGTCCGGATTGTTACCGGATGTGAGGTCGAAACGGCCATTGCTTCGGAAAGTGAGATAGATGAGGCCATAGCCGGATATTACGGTAAGCAGTCGATTGAAAAGCTGGTGGAGGACCTGCGTGAAATTACGGCCTCAGATGTTGCGGAGGCCGGTCCGGATCAATTCCGGGAGGTTGTCAGTGATGCTCCGGTAGTGAAGCTGGTTAATTCTTTGCTTACCCAGGCCGTTATCAACGGGGCCAGTGACATTCATGTTGAACCCAGGGAGAAAGACCTGCGGATTCGTTACAGGATCGACGGTGCGCTCATGGATATAAATAAATTTAACAAGCGGGTGCACGCTCCTGTCATTTCACGGCTGAAAATTATGGCCAACCTGGATATAGCCGAGAAGAGACTTCCCCAGGACGGCCGGATCCCGATGGTAATCGACAACAAGTATATAGATTTCCGTGTCTCTACTCTGCCGTCTATATTTGGAGAAAAGGTTGTGCTGCGGGTTCTCGATAAATCAAGAGGCTTATTCCGGCTTGAAGAACTGGGCATGCTGCCGGAAATTTTAAGAAATTTCCGAAAATTACTCAAGCATCCTTATGGCATGATCCTGGTTACCGGGCCCACCGGGAGCGGGAAAACCACTACGCTTTATTCAGTACTTAATGAAATTAATTTTCCCGCGAAAAACATCATCACTCTTGAAGATCCTGTTGAATATACCCTGGAAGGAATCAACCAGGTTCAGTTAAATGTCAAAGCCGGGCTGACTTTTGCCAGCGGCCTTCGGTCCATACTCCGCCAGGATCCTGACATCATCATGGTGGGAGAAATCAGGGACACCGAAACAGCCAAGATTGCGGTTCGTTCTGCCATGACCGGACACCTGATATTATCTACTTTGCATACAAATACTGCCTCCTCCACCTTGACCAGACTGGTGGATATGGGCATTGAGCCGTTTATGGTATCTTCCTCGGTGGTGGGAATCTCTGCCCAGAGACTGGTGCGCAGGCTCTGTCCGGAATGCAAGAAACCTTATGAACCTTCTGAATCCCTCCTGCGGCAGCTGGGAATACCGCCGCACGACAGTGAAAAAAACTTTTTCTTTAAGCCTGTGGGCTGTCCTTTTTGCAACAATACTGGGTATCGCGGACGCCTGGCCGTAAATGAAGTGCTGTTTATGAGCCCCCGGATCAGGGACCTGGTAAACCGGAACGCACCTGCCGACAAAATTGAGTCTGCGGCTGTAAAAGAGGGTATGATAACCCTGCGGGAGGATGGCCTGCGGAAAATGGCTCTGGGGTTGACAAGCCTTGAGGAAGTTATGCAGGTCATATTTGTGGGGGAAGAAATCGACGCATGATAAAAGGATTCCGAGGTGAGCAATTCCATGGTTAAAACCTTTGTCTATAAAGTAAGAGATCAGCTGGGCAGGGCATACGCCGGAGAGATCAGGGCGGACACGAAAGAGGCAGTGGTTCAACGGCTGCGGGAGAACGGCTACATAGTAACCAAGGTGGAGGCCAAAACAGCGACTCCGACCGTCAGTGAGACCTTTTCCGGGTTGATGCCGGTAAATGCCAGGGACCTCTCCGTCATGTGCCGCCAGTTCGCTGCAATGATCAATGCCGGGCTGCCTCTTCTGAAGAGCCTGTCAATCCTGGCAGAACAGACATCAAAGCCGAGATTGAGGACGGCCCTTGCCGATATCACGCGGGAAGTGGAAGCCGGCAGCTCCCTATGGGGCGCATTCACTAAATATCCGGCGATATTTCCGCCCCTGATGATGGCCATGATCAGGGCTGGCGAGACGGGCGGCATCCTGGCCGAAGTCTTAAACAGGCTGGCCAAGCATTTTGAAAAGGAGTACGAACTGAAAGAAAAAATCAAGACCGCCACCGGGTACCCGTTCGTTGTCAGCCTGTTTGCTTTGGCCGCCCTTGCTGTTATGATTATCTTTGTTATCCCCGCTTTTGCGGACATGCTCAATTCCCTGAACATTGAACCGCCCCTGCCAACCAGAGTTCTCATGGCCGGCTCGACCCTGCTGAAGAAGTACTTCCTCATTGTTCTGCTGGCCCTGGCTCTGGCTGTTGCCGCACTGGCCCGCTACCTGAGGTCGCCGCAGGGGAAAAAAGACCTGGACAGAGTAATACTGCGGATCCCTGTAGTCAAGGAAGTGGTCAGGAAGATTGCCACGGCCAGGTTGACCCGCACCCTTGGCACTCTCCTGGGCAGCGGAGTGCCGGTAATGCAGGCCCTGGAGGTGGCGGAAGAAACCTCAGGCAACTCGGCCATAATCAAAGGGCTGGCCCGGGCCAAGGACAGCATCAGGGAAGGGGAAGGACTGGCCGGCCCCCTGAAAGCCACTGAGGTTTTCTACCCGATGGTGATCCAGATGATCACTGTGGGTGAGGAGACAGGAAACCTTGACAGCATGTTGAAGAAAGTCGCTGACTTTTACGAAAAGGAGGCCAAATACACCCTTGATAATTTCTCCACCCTGGTAGAACCTCTTTTAATCGGTTTTTTGGGGGTGGTAGTTGGCGGTATGATTATAAGCTTCCTATGGCCGCTGCTGAAAATCTACGAAAGCGTTAAAAACATATAGATTTGGAGGGAGGTGAACCGAAATGCTGATAAAACTGAACAAACACTTAAGAAAAGCCGACCGGCAGGAATCCGGTTTCACTCTGATCGAACTGATTGTGGTAATTGTCATCATCGGTATCCTGGCAGTTGTGGTTTTACCAAGGATTATCGGCAGCGTTACAAGCGATGCACGTATAAATGCCAACGAAGCCAATATCCGGATGCTTCAGTCTGCCGTAGACAGAGCTGAGGCGGATACGGGAAAATCTATTGTTGACCTGGGCGGACTTAATGTATTAGACGACGATACCAACGGTATCGCTCCCAATGGAACCTGGAAAGGACCATACGTAAGAAAAATTCCCGACCCACCTGCAGGATTTAAAAAATACACTATTGTCAATGGAGCTGTTTACAACGAAACATAAAAACCTTGAGGTGTTCATAATGGACCCTTTTTTATCTAAAGAAGAAGGTTTTACCCTGGTGGAAGCGGTGGTTTCCGTTCTTCTCCTCTCTGTGTCAATCATGGTGGCTTTTGCCATATTGGCCTCAACGATCAGGATGAATGACAGCGCCGGGAAAGAAATGGCGGCGGCTGCACTGGCTCAGGAGTATATAGAAAAATACCGGAAAATTCCCCTTAACTCATCAGGCGGATCCGTTACCGACCTGCCGAGGGATATAAATGGGACAACATACGAAGCCAGGGTTGTCTGGCCCGAGTTTAACCCTGCTCTGAAAACAGTTGAAATATCTGTTTACGTGGATTGGACCGACAGGTTCGGTGTCGGCCGCGAATACCGGCTGGTCACGGTAAGGGGCAAATAACGTATGTATAGAAAACTTATTATCCCAAAATCCATTGACCTCAAAAGCGAAAACGGTTTTACCCTGGTGGAGATGCTGGTAACTTTTCTTATCCTGGGGCTGCTTATCGGGGTTTTGACTCCCATATTCAAGGTTGCCAGGAATACCTGGGATACCGGCAGGGCCAACGTTACCCTCCAGGAAAACCTTCATTTTGCCCTGGACTTCATCTCGCGTGAGGTCAGGCAGGCTAAAGGGAGATTGAAAACTAATACCGCGCCCGGCGTTATTTTGGAGTACAAAATTGAAAAAGTAAATGGGGAAAAAAAAGATAGACAAATCATATTTGATAATGTCAATGGTGTGCTTAAGTTTAAGAACGGGCAGGCAACTCCGGTGCCTTTAACTTCCCCGACAGAAGTTTTTATTAAAGCGGCTGAAGTGAATATCTCAGCCGGTCCTTGTACAATTACCCTGGAGGGGGAATTCCGGAAAAACAACCGCACCCAGACTGTGAGCAGAATGACTGTCACATCGGAAGCTTACCGGGTGGTTGAATGACGGAAGGTGGAAGAATGGAGATTTTACGCAGACTGAAGGCTCAGGACGGCGCGGCCCTGGTATTTACCATCATGGTAATGCTGTTTGTCCTGGTGGCCGGAACCGCGCTGCTGAGCATGTCTACCGGCAATTACATAAGGGTTAAAAGCAACCAAAGCCGCCAGCAGGTTCATTATATCGCCGAGTCCGGCGTAAACAAGGCGTTGGCCTGGGTGCAGGAGCAAGTAGCGTCCGGGATATACGGGGATTACAATTACTCAACTTTGCCCGAACCGGTTGGCCCGGAAGGACAGGTGATGTTTAAAATACAAAAAAATACCCTGACAAATGCTTATAAAGTTACATCCACCGGTTTTATACCCTGGGGGACGGGGCAAACGATTATGAATATAATTTCCGCGGATATCGACGCCGAGCCTGTGACGAGCTTTCAATATGCCGTTGAGGGCCGAAGTGAGATTCCCTTTCCGGTCGTCGATTTTGCAAATTTTAAAACCGAAAGCACAAAGAATGACACTTTAAATGTTGCGGTGAATGACGTTGTGTACCTATCCGGTACGTTTTTAAAAAGCATTAATGGCCAATTGGGAGAAATAAACGAAAATGTAGTCATCCTTGCCGAAGGTAAGGTGACGATAAGTAAAGACCTGGGGAGCCCCGGAATTCCCGGCAAATCGGTGGGAATCATTGCCCTGGGGGACATAACAATAAGTGGAAACCCCAGAATTTACGGGGTTATTTATACATGCGGGGAAATAAAAGTAGCAGGCAAGCCAACGGTTTACGGGAGCATTGTAACCGGGAAGGGTTTTTCCGGCGAAACGCCGAGCGTAATTTACTGTTCGGACATTGTTAAAAATGTAGTTGAAAACTGCGAAACAGGCTTTGTTAAAGGCGGTCTTGCGGAATATAAAATCGTCCGCTGGCAGGAAGAAGACGAGTGATGCAAACTCAACTATTCCCAAGCAGGAGGAGATGTCCGGTATGTCGTTGTTTACCAGGAAGAAACGGTATTTCGGTTTAGATATCGGCGATTCAAGCGTGAAAGCAATTGAACTGACAATATCTAGAAATGCCTATGAAGTTGTTAATTTGGCCGTTATTCCCACTCCCAGGGGAATCACTGACCGGGAAATAAATGCGGTTGCCTTAAGAGCAGCTCTCGAAGAAGAAATCAACCTCCCGAAAAAAGGGGATTTACCGAGAGCGCTGTGCGCTGTAGAAAGTGACAAAGTGTTAATAAGACATGTTGTTTTTCCTGCGATGCCTGAAAAAGAGTTAGCGGAGGCGGTCAGGTTCGAATCAGAGGCCCAGTTTCCCATCCCGGCCGAAGACCTGGTTGTTGATTATGTCAAGGTCAGGGATTTTAATGAGGGCGGGATCAGAAAACAGGAAGTTATGCTGGTGGCTGCCCGGCGCGGTCATGTCAGGGAATTGACTGAATTGATCAGGTGTATCGGACTGGAACCTGAGGCGGTTGATATTGAGCCGCTGGCTCTGGCCCGGGTAACGGCATTGTTTGAACCGGGAGAAAAAAAGATGTGTTATGCCATGGTCAATATAGGCTCGTCATCAACAGGTCTTTTCGTTTTTGCTGACAATATATTAAGGTTTATGAGGGTGCTGCCGACCGGAGGGGAAATAATTACCGATGCTTTGGTTTCCGGCTGCGGTATATCCAGAGAGGCAGCGGAAACAGTAAAAAAGACCCTGGATTTGACGGGGGAATCTCATTTGAAGCAAGCCGCCCTTTCCCAAAAAACCGAGGCCGTTAAATTTGTCGTGCAGAAAGTGATTAATGAAATCAGGAGAAACATTGAATTTTACCTCACCAATCAAAAGGATCTGAACCTGGAAAAGATCTTCCTGACAGGCGGAGGAGCCCTCCTGAAAGGGTTGGATACCATGTGCAGTGAAAGGTTTGGTATACCGACTGTTATCCTGAATCCCCTGGAGAAGTTGAAACTGTCGTCTAAGCTAAAGCCCCGGGTGCAGGAATTGAACGAAGCAGGGGCTGCTCTCACAGTTGCCGTCGGCTTGGCCTTAAAGTGAGGTGTGACAAATTGCAGAAGAGGATAAACTTGTTGATTCCTTTAACCGGAGCCGGCGTAAAAACCGGAGTTGAAGGTCCCAGCAAAGGGCTGGTTGCCATATGCGTAATTATTGTCTTGGGATGCATAATTATCAACGGGCTGGTTTTGGGTTACTACCGGTGGGTTCAGAAAAACGTGGCGGATACGGAAAGACAGATCCGGGCCATGAGTGCAGTAGCATCAAAAATAGGCCAACGAGACCGGCTGGCCCGCGAGATTGCAGCAATTAAAATACACCTGGATAATGCGGAACAAAGGCAAAACAGGATTACCAAAACACTGGATGAACTGTCAGGAATAATGCCGCCGGCCATTAAGTTGACGAGCTTAATATTTGAATCTAATCCAAGCAAGGTCGATGGCATCGATTACATTTACCGCAAATTTACCCTCCAGGGTACGGGACCGGACCACCTGACCGTATCTCAGTTCGTTTATCAACTGCAAAATTTATCCATGTCCGAAGGTTGCACTATTGTTTTTTCCAAGAAAATGGAACCACTTTTCAGTGAGAAAACAGAATTTGAAGTTGGTATTTCATCCAAGTCCCCGAAAAGAGGTAATGAGTAATGACTGCAATAGCTTTGAGCAAAAGAGAAAAGAACCTGATAGTACTGGCTGTTTCTTTCGGGATTACGGCAATTCTAATCACCTATGTGCTGCTGCCTTACTGGGATAAGCTGGTACAGGTGCGCAATGACTTGGAGGCTAAAGAGACTGCTTTGTCTTTAATTCGGAAAGTTACACAAAACGAGGCAGCACTCGACAGAAAAATAGCAGAACTAACAGCCTCGCTGGACAGTTTAAGGCGGCGTTTGCCGGTTAGCCCGGAAACGGCGGAACTTCTGTATTATATAAATAAGGCTGCCGGTGAAACCTCGGTTTCCTTGGAAGAAATGGAAACGGGTAAAGGCAATGAGAGTGTTGAAGCTAATTTGGCTTCCCTGGCCGTAAAGATAACGATAACAGGAACCTATGCCCAGACAAGGGCTTTTCTTGAAAAAACCGAGAACCTTCAGCGAATTAATAATTTGACTAAGGTGGAGATTAGGGCAGAACATCCTGATAGGCTTAGAACCATATTATTCCTTGATGTATATCAGTTTAAGAAAGGGCATGAAGGATTAGAGAACGGCTCCGATGTTCCTCCGCCGGCATCGGTTACTAAAAGCGACCCATTTATATAGACAAGCCGGGTGATCGGTCATGAATCTCGAAATAAAAAAACAAGACGGCATAACCTTAGTGGAAGTTATAGTTGTAATTGCTCTCATAGGGATAATGGCAGCCATTGCGCTTCCTGCCTCCTGGCAGAACGAGTCCACGGAACTGGCAGTGGAGGGCACAGCCAGGGAACTGGCGTCCAACCTGCAGCTGGCCAGGGAGGGGGCCATGAGGGACGGGGTGAGCTACAGAGTGTGTTTTTTTTCTGATTCAACCTACATCATAAAAAAGAAAGATTCGACTGCCGGAGGGCTTACTCCGGGTTGGAAAGATATAAAATCTGGCAAACTTCATGAAAAAGTTGAAATTGATTTAATTAGTCTGGGCGGAAAATCCAGCGCTCAGACTTCTGATAATATTCCTTACAGATATGTTAATTATGCCAGAGACGGCCATACCAGCCAGGCAGGGAGAATTGTCCTCAGAGATAAGGCAAGCCGCGTTTATAAGACTATTCACCTGACTATTTACGGTAACATCTATTATTCAGAATGATGGCCCCAACATTGACATCCCATCCAAATAACCTCATAATAGTTAATAGCACTTGTATTTCCAGGCTGTTATTTACTGTTTTTATTTTTCTACAACAGGAGTGGTAGTTTTGCTGCGTTACCTGACTGCAGGGGAGTCCCACGGGCAGGCCCTGACCAGCATAGTGGAAGGGCTTCCTTCCGGGGTTCCTTTGACCGAGGACTACATAAACATCCAGTTGGCCCGCCGCCAGGGAGGGTACGGGCGCGGCGGCAGGATGCAAATTGAAAAGGACACTGCCCGCATCACTGCCGGAGTCAGAGGGGGCCTCACCACAGGCGGCCCTGTTTGTCTGGTGGTGGAGAACAGGGATTGGGCCAACTGGTCGGAGACAATGTCACCGGGGACTGAGGCCAGAATCGGCGACCGCCTTGTTACCAAACCCAGGCCCGGGCATGCTGACCTGGCTGGAGCTATTAAGTACAATCACCGGGATATTCGCAATGTCCTGGAGCGGGCCAGCGCCAGGGAGACGGCGGCCAGGGTGGCTGCCGGAACCACGGGCCGGGCTCTGGTGGAGCAGTTCGGCATTAAAATAACGGGACATGTTATCAGGATAGGCAAGGCCGCTGTTCCAGCCGGCGAGCCAAGCCCCGAAGAAATACGGGAAAAATCCTCCCGGTCGGAACTGTTATGTGCAGACCCGGCGGCAGAGGAAATGATGAAACAGGAGATAGACCGGGCCAGAAAAGAGGGGGATTCCCTCGGGGGTGTCTTCGAGATAGTTGTCACCGGCCTTCCGGTAGGGTTGGGCAGTTATGCCCAGTATGACCGGAGGCTGGACGGCAGGCTGGCCCAGGTTGTGATGAGCATCCAGGCAGTCAAGGGTGTTGAGATCGGCATCGGATTTAAAGCCGGGGAACTGCCCGGCTCGCAGGTTCATGACGAATTATTCTATGACCCGGCCAGAGGGTTTTACAGGAATACCAACAGGGCCGGGGGGCTGGAGGGCGGTATCACCAATGGTGAACCGCTGGTTTTAAGGGCTGTTATGAAACCCATCCCTACGCTGTACACGCCCCTGCGAAGCGTGGATCTGGCTACGAAGGAGCCGTATGAGGCTTCCATAGAGAGATCTGATATCTGCGCTGTCCCGGCCGCCGCGGTGGTGGGCGAGGCAGTGGTGGCCTTTGAAATTGCCAGGGCCCTGGTAGAGAAGTTTGGCGGGGACAGCCTGGCGGAAATGAAGCGAAATTACGATTCTTATATAGATTATGTAAAGCGGGTGTAAAGATGCCGAATCTGGTTTTGGTAGGTTTTATGGGCACCGGTAAGACATCGGTAGGCAGGAAACTGGCCAAAAAACTTGGCATGCAGTTTGTAGATACCGACCACGAAATTGAACGGGTTACCGGGATGACGGTGAACGAGATTTTTAAAAAACACGGAGAAATCCGGTTTCGTTCAGAGGAAAAAGCCGCGGTAAGAAGGGTAACCGCGGACGACAACCAGGTTATTGCCACCGGCGGCGGTGTTGTCCTGGACCCGGCCAATGTACAGATGTTGAAGCAAAACGGGGTTGTGGTATGTCTTACAGCGGCCCCGGAGATTATTTACGATAGGGTAAAGAAGAAGAAAGATCGTCCCCTGCTGCAAACGGAAAAACCGCTGGAGACCATAAAAAGGCTGTTGGCAGAGCGACAGCCTTTTTATGAGGCTGCCGGCAGAGCCGTGGACACCTCAAACCGCAGTTTGGACGAAATTGTTGAAGAAGTAAGCCGCATTTATACAGATGCCATTGAAAAAAGGAGTACATAAATGACCGGAACAGAACATTCTATTACAACGTTAAAAGTTGACCTGGGCGAAAAAAGCTACCCGATTTATATCGGCGGGAATATTCTCCCCGACATCGGCGTATATGTAAAAGGGCTGGGAGTTGGCCATAAGATTATGGTTGTGACCAATCCAACCGTCCGTAACCTGTATGGGAACGTAGTTGCCGGGAGCCTGCAAAAGGCGGGATTTGAGGTTGTTTGGGGCGAAATGCCTGACGGGGAGGAATACAAGTCCCTGGAATCGGCTCGCGTTCTTTACGATATGGCATTTGATAGCGGCCTCGACAGGAAATGTGCTGTCCTGGCGTTAGGGGGAGGAGTAATCGGAGACCTGGCGGGGTTTGTGGCTGCGACATATATGAGAGGGGTCCCTTTTATTCAGGTGCCGACCACGCTGCTGGCCCAGGTGGACAGCAGCGTGGGGGGTAAAGTGGCTGTTAATCATCCGAAAGGGAAAAACATTATCGGTGTTTTTTACCAGCCGCGCATGGTTTATGCGGATATAAACACACTGAAAACTCTGCCCGGCCGGGAATTCAGGGCCGGTATGGCCGAAGTGATCAAATACGGGGTGATTCAGGACCGGGAATTTTTCGAATTCCTCGAGAACAACTACCCAAATATCCAAAATCTTGGCGCGAAAGAATTGATCCGGGTGGTGGAAACCTCCTGCTCCATCAAGGCCAAAGTTGTGGAACAGGACGAAACTGAACAGAACCTGAGGGCAATTTTAAATTACGGGCACACTTTTGGTCACGCCTTTGAGTCATTGACCGGTTACAAAAAATACGTGCACGGGGAGGCGGTGGCCATTGGAATGGTTTCCGCGGCCCGGGTAGCCGTCAAACTCGGCATGCTGGATCCAGGGGACGGCGGACGCATCGAAAACCTCATCCGAACATTTGAGCTTCCCCTGACCTTCAGTCAGCTGGACCCTGCGGAGATAGTGGAAAGCATGTACCATGACAAAAAGGCCCTGGGAGGGAAGGTCAGGTATGTTTTACCGGAAACCGTCGGCCGGGTAAGGATAGTTTCTGACGTATCCCATGACGTTCTTTACGAGGTTTTGGCCGCGCAAAGGCAAATGGCAAGCAGTGATAAGATTTAGGCTATTGAAGGCAGGAGAATTGTTTTGAATTTGTATAGTACGTTATTTCTCAACAAACACTAAACGGTGGCAAAATGTTTCTGAGGGTGGAGGTGTTCCCGTGCTATCAAAAGGGGATTTGCAGGAAATACTTCAGCTGGCGGTGGCCAAAGGCGGTGATTTCGCCGATGTCTTCATTGAAGAAAAGAAGACTGTCGGTATCGCATGCGAAGCGGACAAAATTGAACGCATAAATTCGGGTATTGACGTGGGGGCCGGGATAAGGGTGATATCAGGTGATACCACGGCTTATGCTTATACCAATGATGTGTCAAAAGAGGGTTTGGCCCAAATTGCCAAAATTGCCGGGAGCGCTTCGGCCGGCGGGAAAAAAGACGTGACCGTCGATTTGCGGGAAGTCAAACCCGTGGTTGATTTTGCAATTTCTGAAATGCCGGACGGGGTAAGCATTGACGACAAAGTGGAGATTGTGAACAGGGCCAACAAAACGGCCAGGGCTTTTGACAGGCGGGTAAAACAGGTAACCGTGGGCATGGCTGATGTGATTCAGAATGTGGTTATTGCCAATTCCGAGGGCGACTATGTGGAAGACCAGCGGGTGAGGACCCGTTTCATGATAAACACCGTGGCTTTGGACGGCGGGGTGATACAAACCGGTTACAATGCAGTCGGAGGGTTTGCCGGTTTTGAGCTCTTCAGAGAGTATTCTCCCGAAGACGTGGCCGCAGAAGCTGCCGGCAGAGCGGTAAAAATGCTGGAGGCCCAGCCTGCCCCTGCCGGCAAGATGGCTGTGGTGATGGCCGGAGAGGCTGGCGGGACTATGGTCCATGAAGCTTGCGGCCACGGCCTGGAAGCCGACCTGGTCCAGAAAAAGCTGTCGGTTTACGCCAACCGCAGGGGAGAAAAAGTGGCTTCTGACCTGGTGACGGTTGTTGATGACGCCACCATTAAAGGAAAGTACGGGTCTTTCCGCTTTGACGATGAAGGCTGCCCGGGCCAGAAAACGGTCCTAATCAAAAACGGCGTTCTGGAAGAGTACATGTACGACAGGCTAACGGCCATGCGGGAAAAAAGGGAGTCTTCAGGCAACGGGCGCCGCGAATCTTACCAGGACAAACCTATTCCCCGGATGAGCAATACTTATATTGCGCCGGGCAAAGATGACCCCGAAAAAATCATAAGACATGTGAAAAACGGTTTACTGGTAAAAAAGATGGGTGGAGGGCAGGTAAACACCACTAACGGCGACTTCGTGTTCGACGTGGCCGAGGGCTACCTCATCAAAGACGGGGAAGTTGCGGGCCCGGTAAGAGGAGCCACGCTCACCGGGAACGGGCCGGAAGTCCTGAAAATTGTGGATATGGTCGGCAGTGACCTTGGTTACACTATTGGCACCTGCGGAAAAGACGGCCAGGGAGTTCCGGTTTCCGATGCCCAGCCGACCATTCACATTCCTGAAATAATTGTCGGGGGGACTGCTCACGGCGATGACGGCAGCCCTCAGATTAAGCGAATCAAGAGAGTTTGAAGAATCGGTCAAAATATTGGACGGGCAGGTATATTCCTGCAAGCACTCGCCCTTGCGGAACATACCCGGCCCTTCCCTAACCGATAGTCCAACTTCCAACTTCCAACTTCCAACATCTAACTTCCAATA
>DYZU01000163.1 GCA_022735835.1 Thermincola sp.
AATATAATAGTCCAGGTTTCAACGCTCATTTGGCTACCTCCTTATCCTGCGGAATTATCGGAGTGGACTTGCTGTACCTGACTTCTTCAACGTCATATTCCTTGTCAAGTTTATCCATTCTCCAGCTGTAGTAGAAAATCATGATAACGAAAATAATCTCCGATCCCTGCTGGGCAAACCAGAACGACATCGGCAGTTTTCCTACACTGACACCATACAGCGGCTTGGCCAGTATAACTGCCGCCAGCAGGGAAACTGCCGCCCAGATGATCAGCAGAACGGTGATCAGGGCGACGTTCTTCCGCCAGTACTCTCTAATCCGTTCAGCGTTCATATTTCTACCTCCTTAAAATAATTCTTTAGTAAACAACAAACTTTGCTCTCTGACTGCACTATTAGTTTTAAGTCACAGGGGATCAGCTAAACAATAATACCGTTTTGATGAGGAGGAGCGGTAGTACCTGTTAATTGCCCGGGACAAAATGAACAGTGGAGCCAGAGGAGTTTCCGGTTTCTTTGGCAAACCGGAACTTGACTTGGCGTCATTTTTAAAACGCAATCCTGAACTATGCCGGCCTATCGACCCCCTTCCCGTTAACTTTGTTGTTATTATCTAGTTTCATTTTAATGGGACTGCGCAAAAATTTAATTAAATTTTCCTTTAGCCATCAAAAAACGCAGCCGTTTGGAAATATATCTGCTTGTTTGGTTGGCAATGTTAATAATCAAGATTTTTATTAACTTTTATGACAGCTTAGTTCTCAATATAACCATTGGCGGTTTATTAAGACCGTCCGGGTACAAATTTTAGCAAAATTTCGCAAAGTTCAGAACATATTGTGAAAATCATTCATTTACAAAACTGAAGAAAAATTATATAATTAAGGAAAAGTTATAGAAGATTTAGCTAGGGGTGCCTGTTAAGGCTGAGAGATGCGCCCGCATCAACCCTTGGAACCTGATTCCTGGGTAATACCGGCGAAGGGAAGCTAAGTGAGGCTGTTGAAAAACTTCGTTTAGCGGCGTCAGAGCTGAACTTCGTTTTTGAACAGCCTCAATTATTTTTGGAAACTATTATGCGGGGCGGTGGGACAGTGAAGGTTAAAATCAACGGAAAAATTGCGGAACTGGACGCTTCGTTATCTCTGCTTGAACTGCTGGAGGTGAAGGGAATAAAACCCGGCCAGGCGGTTATCCAGTATAACGGGGATATTATTGACAGAGACAGCTGGACGGACATTGTTTTAAAAGAAAATGACGAACTGGAAATACTCCGGTTTGTTGGGGGGGGCTAAAAGTGGATGTTTTGAGAATCGGCGGGAAAGAAATTACCAGCAGGTTATTCCTGGGGACCGGCAAATTTTCGTCGGACAGCCTGCTGCCGGGCGTCATCAGGGCTTCCGGGGTCCAGGTGGTAACCGTAGCCCTGCGCAGGGTTGATTTTGACAACCCGCAGGAATACATGCTCAACTATATAGACAGAGAATGCATCCTTATGCCCAATACGTCAGGGGCGCGCACTGCGGATGAGGCGGTCAGGATTGCCCGGATCGCCCGGGCCGCCGGATGCGGCAATTGGGTCAAAATAGAAGTAATCAAGGACAACAAATATCTTCTTCCCGATAATTACGAAACCCTAAAAGCTACGGAAACACTGGCCAAAGAGGGGTTTGCAGTCTTTCCCTATATGAGCCCCGACCTGATGGCGGCCAGGCAGATGAGAGACGCGGGCGCCGCCGCCGTGATGCCTCTGGGTTCACCCATCGGTTCCAACAGAGGTTTGAAGACAAAAGAGCTGATCAGGATTTTGATTGATGAAATTGATATCCCGATTATTGTGGACGCCGGAATCGGCAGGCCTTCGGAAGCCGCGGAGGCTATGGAGATGGGGGCCGCGGCAGTACTGGTCAATACGGCCATTGCCGTGGCAGAAGACCCGGTGGCCATGGCGGAGGCTTTCGGCCTGGCTGTCAGGGCCGGGCGGAAGGCTTTTTTGGCCGGGCCGGGGGCTGTGAAGGAATACGCGGAGGCTTCCTCGCCCTTGACGGGATTTCTGCGGGATACGGAACAGTGAGTAGTGGGAGTGAGTAGTGAGTCGTGGGTAGTGACAATTAGTATCAGGAGAGGTTTAAGATGGGATTTTATGATGTATATAAAGCTTACCAGGAAACTGGCATCGGCGGTTGGCTGAAAAATACAACGCCGGAAAGGGTCGGTGCGGCTGTCGGAAAGAGCAGAGTCTCTGAATGGGATTTTCTGGCCATGCTGTCACCGGCTGCCGAACAAAAGCTGGAAGAAATGGCGCAGCAGGCCCACCGGGTGACAGTCCGGAATTTTGGGCGGGTGATCTACCTGTACACCCCGCTTTATCTTTCAAATTACTGTTCCAATCAATGTGTCTACTGCGGCTTTAACGTTCAGAACAGGGTGCAGCGCAGGACCCTGTCTGTTGACGAGGTTGAAAAAGAGGGGCAAATTATTGCCGAAACGGGACTGCGGCATCTTCTGATCCTTACCGGGGAATCGCGTGTGGAAGCGCCGGTGGATTATATTGCTGCCTGCACAGAGAGGCTGCGCAGGTATTTTGCATCGATTTCCATTGAAATTTACCCTCTCGAAGTTGACGAATACAAAACCCTTATTTCAGCCGGTGTCGACGGCCTGACTATCTACCAGGAGGTTTATGATCCCGTTACTTATGATCAGGTACACCTGAAAGGCCCCAAAAAGAATTACCTTTTCAGGCTTAACGCCCCGGAGCGGGCCTGTCAGGCCGGAATGCGGACCGTTAACCTGGGAGTTCTGCTGGGGCTCGAAGACTGGCGAACAGAAGTTTTTGCCCTCGGGCTGCATGCCAGGTACCTCCAGGACAAGTATCCGGAGACAGAAATAAGCGTGTCATTCCCCCGTATCAGGCCGGCGGCGGGCCGGTTCAGGCCCAGGGCGGAAGTGTCGGACCGGAACATGGTGCAGATGATTACGGCTCTCCGGCTGTTTTTGCCCCGGGCCGGCATTACCATTTCCACCAGGGAAAGGGCTGAGTTTCGAGACAATTTAATTAAACTCGGTGTGACCAGGATGTCTGCCGGGTCCTGTACCGAGGTTGGCGGCCGTTTGGACGGAAACGGCCATGACGGCCAGTTTGACATTTCTGATACCAGGTCGGTAAAAGAGATGAAGGAGGCAATCCGGAAACAGGGATACCAGCCGGTGTTTAAGGATTGGGTGGCGATGTAAAAAGAAGGGTCTGCCTGCTTTCTCTGTTTTTAGATGTTACTCGTCTGCCCAACTAACCTCAGTTTTCGCGAAGCCTTGGGTTTCGCCGCCGAAGGCGCCGTCCATGGCGCCTTCGGCGCTACGCCGTCCTTGGCTTCGCCCTGCGGTTTCACCAGCTCGCCGGGGAACTGGAGGCCATTATGGCCTATGACGCGCATGCCATGGCTGCCGACGACCAGAGGGTAAAAACCATTTTGCACTCTATCCGTGACGAAGAAAGACAGCATGTCGGAGAGCTTATTCACCTGTTGGAAATCCTTGACCCCCAGGAAGCGCAGTTTATTTCCCGGGGGAAGCAGGAAGTTGACCAGTTGTTAAGCCAGCAGGGGCAACAGGGCCAGCAGGGGCAAAAAGCCCGGCAAACCTGGCAGGCTGAACAGAACCCGTACACCCAGCAGGATATTCAGACACATCCCCACCACCCCGGGAACCCGGGAACCGGTGGGCCGTATAACTGGCAGTGAATAACAGACTCGCAAACACCTGTGCTCAAACAGGGGTTGTCTCACAAAAAGGGGCAGCCCTTTTTTTGTGAGAACAATCTTTCCTTTTTTGGATGACCTGATACATAGATAAATATCGGAAGGGATATCATAACTTTACAGGAGAATTAACAAATTAAGCGCTTCGCCGGCTTGAGGAGGGCGGGTAATGGAAAAGAAAGCCCTGTTAAGGAAGCTAAACTGGTTTTATTCCCTCGAGATCAATCAGGTGGCCCTGTACCAGTCCCAAAGCAGGGAAGCGGGAGACCCCCATTTGGCGAGGGCGCTCAGGAAATTTGCGGAGATTGAGCAGGGACATGTTGAGAATATCCGTGAAACAATAGAGAAGCTGGGGGAAACTCCGACGTTAATCGGGGAAGTGGCAGGCGCAATAACGGGAAAAATTGCGGGCAGGCTGACAAGCCTGTCGTCACGGGAACGAACTTTAAGGTTTAACATAGCTCTGGAGAAAAAAGCGATTATTCATTACAAAGAACTCATTGGCCAGGTCGATGACCCGGCGGTCAAAGACCTGCTGTGGAATAACATGATTGACGAGGAACTGCATACATTCTGGATGCTGCGGAAGGTGGCCCAACGGCGCAGAGGACTTAAACGGTTACGCGCAAAGAGTCAAACAAAAGAATGAAGCAAAGAAAGGATGATAGTCATGCGAGCAAGGCAAATTGTACTTTTGGCGGTATTATTGTCGGTCCTGTCGGGTGTTTTTCTGTACTCCCGAAACCTCTCCGCTCAGCCGCCCACCCTTTACTGGGGTTCCACGGGAGGCGACGTTTCAAGAGTGCAGTCAAGATTGAGAGACTGGGGATATTACAAAGGGCCTGTTGACGGCATATACGGCGCCGATACTGCCGCAGCGGTAAGGAGTTTTCAGGCGAAAAACGGGTTGGCCGTAGACGGGGTGGTCGGCCCTTCCACCTGGGCTGCTCTCGGTTTTAACGTCGGCCGTCCGGCCACATACCAACCTTCAAGAGGCGTTTCAGCCCGCGATGATGTCTACCTGCTGGCAAGGGTTGTCAATGGAGAAGCCGCGAATGAACCTTATCTGGGTAAAGTGGCGGTTGCTGCCGTAATCCTCAACCGGGTAGAGAGTGACCAGTTTCCCAACACACTGGCGGGGGTCATATATCAGCCGAATGCATTTGAATCCATCACCAACGGTGTGGCTAACGCAGCGCCTTCCGACGAATCTGTAAGGGCTGCCCAGGATGCCATGAACGGCTGGGACCCGACCCAGGGCGCCCTGTTTTTCTGGAACCCGGCCAAGCCGGTAAGCAAATGGATTTGGTCCAGGCCGATTGTCACGCAAATCGGCGCCCATGTTTTTGCCAGGTAATAATCGAAATTCTGGTAATAATCTAAATTAAGGAGGAACTTTGCCTTGAAAAGATGGTGGATAATTCCCGCTCTGGCCGGAGTACTGGCTGTAACCGGGTTTGCATACTGGGGGTATACCCAGTCGCGAGATAAACAACAGCTTCTCACTTATATAAACAACCGCAACCAGAGGTCTTTCTACGAGCTGGTCGGGAACGTGGAAAATGTGGAAGTTATGCTGTCAAAAGGAATTGTATCCAATTCTCCCACCCAGAGAATGATGATTTTTGCGGATATTTGGCAGCAGGCCTTTGCGGCCCAGGAGAATTTGAACCAAATTCCCATTGCCGGTCCCGGTATAACCAGGACTTCCAAGTTTCTGACCCAGACAGGGGATTTTGCCTGGTCCCTGGCTAAAAAATATGCGCGCAACAGTCCGGTGAGCCAGGAGGACATAAGAAAGCTAAACCGGCTGCACACGGAAGCCGGTTATCTGGCTGCCGAACTGCAGAAGATTGAGAAGTCCGCCGCCGACGGCAGATTATCTTGGGGGGAGATGAAGGGCGAGTCTGACCGCAAACTGCGGAACCGGCCTGTTTCCGTACAGGTGGGCCTGCAGAGGATTGACAAGAACATGGAAGAATTCCCCACCTTAATATATGACGGCCCGTTTTCGGACCACATTGCCAACAGGGCGCCGAAAGGCTTAACGGGCGATAAAATTTCCAGGGAGCAGGCTGCTGCCGTGGCCCGGAATTTTACGGAAGCAGGTGCGAAACAGGCATACCGGGCAGTCAAAACTGATAATGTAAACGGGAACATTCCGGCATACAGGATCCATTTGACGCCTCAAAACGCTAAAACCCCCGTGGTTATAGTTGACGTATCGAAAAAAGGCGGGCATGTCCTGCAGATGTTAAATACAAGGCCGGTTAACCGGGCGACGATATCGTCCGAAAAAGCTGTTTCCATAGCACGCAGGTTTCTGGCTGACAGGAACTTGGCCGACATGGAACCGACATATGTTATTGAGCAGCAGAATACGGGAGTCGTCATTTTTCAGTATAAGCAGGACGGAGTTCTCATTTACCCTGACCTGATGAAGGTTAAAGTGGCCCTGGATACCGGTGAAGCCGTCGGTTTTGAGGGAATGGGATTTGTCATGAACCACCGCGCCAGAAAGCTGCCAAAACCAAAAATAAGTGAACAGAAGGCGCTGATGGCGGTTAACCCTCAATTGCAGGTTAAATCTAAAAGGCTGGCCGTGATACCGCTGGAAAACCTTCAGGAGGTATTGGCCTATGAGTTCAAAGGCGAACTCAACGGGGACACTTTCATCGTCTATGTCAATGCCCTGACAG
>DYZU01000164.1 GCA_022735835.1 Thermincola sp.
TCGTCCACCGGCCCGCGAACGCATAAGCGTGAGCGGCTTGCCGGTGGAGATTGTGGCCGTTCGCAGGAATATACCTGCCACCTGTATATTTAAAGTAAAGAAGTTTGTCAACAGGCCCTTATGGGACAGCCCTTTTCCATTCTGTTTACCAACCCGGGTATGCCGTCCGGACCACTTCCTCCATCTCGTGCGTTTTTCCCCTCGTCATCAGCTTGGACACGGACTCGACGGTATTCTGCCCTTCGTAAAGCACCCCGTAAGCCTGTTCGACAATCGGCATTGTTACCCCGGTTTTTTTCATGAGTTTATAAGCCGCCGCAGTTGTCCGGTAGCCCTCTACCACCATCCGCACTGTTTTAAGAGCTTCATCCACGGTTTTCCCTTTTCCAATCTCGATCCCGAACCTCCTGTTCCGGCTGTGCATACTGGTGCATGTGACAATCAGGTCACCGACTCCGGCCAACCCGGCAAATGTCAGGGGGTTGGCCCCCAGCTCAACTCCCAGGCGGGATATTTCCGCCAGGCCCCTGGTCATCAGGGCCGCCTTGGTGTTGTCGCCAAATCCCAGCCCGTCGGATATCCCCGTACAGATGGCAATAATGTTCTTCAGGGCCCCGCCCATTTCCACACCAACGATATCCGGGTTGGTATACACCCTGAACCTCGGCGTCATAAACAGCTCCTGGGCGTGTTCACAGGCAGCCCTGTCTTGCCCCGCCACAACCACAGCCGTCGGAATATCACGGCTGACCTCTTCGGCATGGCTGGGGCCTGATAAAACGATAAAGTTCTTATAAAGCCCTTCACCTGCTTCTTCGCGGAAAACCTCTGACAGGCGTTTCAACGATGACTCTTCAATACCCTTGGCGGTATTCACGATCAGCTGGTTTTTGCGCAGTAAAGGCACTAATTTTTGCAGGACTTCCCTGAACGCCTGGGAAGGTATGCTCATAACAACAGCCGCAGCGTTTTGGACGGCCTCCTGAAGGGAAGTGAAAACCTCAATGTTTCCGGGAATGGTCAACCCCGGCAGGTACTTCTGGTTGGTCTTCCTGGTGTTTATTTCTGCCACCACATCCTCTTCACATGACCACATCCTGACGTTTAAACCTTTCTTGGCCAGCAGGACAGCCAACGCTGTGCCCCAGCTGCCGGCCCCGATAACAGCTACCCGCTCCATGTTCACCCTCCTATTTGCGTTCCGCTTTCTGGCCTATTTTGTATTCGGTCCCCTTGAGCAGCCTGCCGATATTGGACCTGTGCCGGTATATCAAAAAAGCCGCCGCAATACCCAGGAAAACCTTCATTCCCGGGGATTCCCCGAAAATGAACATGGATGGTATTACACTCACGGCAGCCAGTATTGACGCCATTGATACATACCTGGTCAGGGCCAGGGTCAAAAGCCACATTCCGGCGCCCACCAGAGCCACCTTAGGGGCCAGGACCAGCAGCACACCCAGGGCGGTGGCCACCAGTTTGCCCCCCTTAAACTTTAAAAAAACGGAGAAGCTGTGGCCGAGCATGGCCGCCATCCCGCAGAAAATACCGAATGCTTCCCCGCCGTTTCTTACACCGAGCCACGCGGCCAGCGCCCCTTTCCCGACATCGCCGAATAAAACTACGATGGCGGGCAGCCATCCCACTGTCCGCAAAACATTTGTGAAACCAATATTGCCGCTGCCGTGTTCAAGGATGTTAATCCCTTTCCAGTACTTGCTGACCAGGTAGCCAAAGGGAATAGAACCCAGCAGGTAACCGGTCATTACAGCTAAATAATTCATCGGCTCTCCCCCTGCTATTTTTCTTCACGTTTTCTGACAATAAATCTGATGGGAGTTCCTTCAAATCCGAAACTGTTCCGCAACTGGTTTTCCAAATACCTCAGGTAGGAGAAATGCATTAGTTCCGGGTCATTAACGAAGATAATAAACGTCGGCGGCTTAACCGCGGCCTGGGTAACATACAGGAGCTTAAGTCTTCTGCCTCTGTCCGAGGGAGGCGGGTTAAGCCGGGCCGATTCCTGAATCAGTTCATTCAAAGTGCTGGTGGATATCCTCATCGCATGCTGCTCGGCTACATAATCAACCAGTTCGAGTATTTTGGGAATCCGTTTTTTGGTTAAAGCCGAAACGAAAACAACCGGGGCATATTGCAAAAACCCGAGCTCCGCCCTGATGTCCTCGGTAAACCTGAGCATGGTTTTATCGTCCTTTTCCACCAAATCCCACTTGTTGACCACGATAACTATCGCTTTCCCCGCTTCATGAGCGTATCCCGCGATCTTTTTGTCCTGTTCGGTCACTCCCTCCGCAGCGTCCAAAACCATCAGAACGACCTCAGACCTGTCAACTGCCCTTAAAGACCTGACTACACTATATCTTTCGGTAGGCTCATGGATTTTCCCTTTTTTTCTCATCCCAGCGGTGTCAATTAACAGGTACTTTTTATGGTCCCGTTCGAAATACGTGTCTATGGCATCCCGCGTAGTCCCCGGAATATCGCTCACAATAACCCTTTCCTCACCCAAAGTGGCGTTCACAATTGATGATTTGCCCACATTGGGCCTGCCGATAACGGCTATTTTAATAATATCTTCATCTAATTCGGCTTCTTCCGCAACCGGCGGCAGGAGCTCATTTACCCGGTCCAGCAGGTCCCCTATGTTTTTTCCGTGGGCAGCCGAGACCATAAAAGGCTCGCCCAGGCCCAGCCTGTAAAAATCAAATACATCGTAATTGCCTTTAAAATCGTCTACCTTGTTGGCCACCAGGATGACCGGTTTTTTTGTTTTTCTGAGTACTTTGGCCACTTCCTCATCCACCGGGGTAAGGCCTTCCCGGGCATCCACCAAAAACAGGATTACATCTGCCTCTTCTATGGCCAGCTTGGCCTGCAAATGCACTCCCTGGGAAATCTGGTCCGTAACATTCTGGAACTCCACCCCACCCGTATCAATAAGGGTAAACTCCCTGCCCAGCCATTCGGCATCCCGGTACAGCCGGTCCCTGGTAACTCCCGGCTTGTCTTCCACTATGGCCACCATCCGGCCCTCACCCGCTATTCTGTTAAACAGTGTAGACTTGCCCACATTGGGCCGCCCTACTATCGCCACAAGAGGCTTAGCCACAACAGGACCTCCTTATTCCATAATTACATCAATAAGCTGTTTGGCGCCTTCATCTATATTAATAACCCTGACAGGCACATTCAACTCCTTTTCCAGGTCACCGGGGGCAGTCCCGTCAAGAAAAACCGGTTCATCACGTTTGCACATCACCGACGGCAGCAATACCATGTCCCTGGAAGGGCGCTTTTTCAGGACCTTGAGCACGTCCCGGCCTGTCAAAAGCCCGGCCACGGTGACGTGACCCCCAAAAAACTCATTGAACACACTGACCAGTTCCACATGTAAATTCTTAATCCGGTTTAACCGCTCCGCTATCGGACGCAGGACATAATCACCGGAGACTCCGGTGACAATGGCAATTTTTTTGGCTTTATGCAGGGCTTCCGGCAGGCGGCTGCTCTCTTCGACAAAGCTGTCATAAAACAACCTGACCAACCCCACACCGTTTTCCAGTTGGGGATAACCTCCGTAAAACTCGGCTTTGGGAAACTCTCTCCCGGCTATCACGTAAAACTCATCACTCAGGTAAACGAGAGGTGACCCAAATTTCTGCATGAATTCCCGCTGGTATTCCCGGACCCTGTCAATCAGCCCGGCTGCCTCCGCAGAATTGATCTTCCGTAATATGCGCAGGTTTTCGCGGTGTCTGGTGAGGCCTACCGGCACAATAGCAATAGACCTGACCCGGGGCCACAGGGAAGAAAGGTCCCTGATGGTTCGCACCAGTTCATCCCCGTCATTTATGTCCGGGCAAAGCACGATTTGGGTATGCATCTCGATGCCCGCCTCAGCCAGCATGGTGAGCTGCCCCATGATTTCTCCCGCCCGCCTGTTTCCGAGCATTTTTTCCCTTAAGCCCGGATTGGTGCAGTGAACAGAAATGTAAAGGGGGCTTATTCTCATGCCTACAATACGGTCGAAATCCTTTTTCGTCAGGTTGGTAAGAGTTACAAAGTTGCCGTGCATAAACGAAAGGCGGTAATCGTCATCTTTGATATACAGCGATTCCCGCAAGTCGGGAGGCATCTGGTCGACAAAACAGAAGATGCACTTGTTAACACAGCTCATTATCCCGTCAAAAGTGTCTTCCTCAAATACCAGTCCCAGGTCTTCGTCGTACTCCTTCAGAATATCGCAAACCCAGACATCGCCGTTTTTTTTCCTAATTTCCATTTCCAGCTCATCGTCGGCGCACAGAAACCGGTACTCGATAAAATCCCTGGGCTTCCTCCCGTTTATAGATATCACCCTGTCTCCTTTTTCTATTCCCAAATCCCCGGCGATGCTTCCGGGAACAACTTTCTCTACCGTCGCTTTAATTTCACCCACCGGCTATGAACCTCATTTCCTTTTTACTCTTCATAATTATCCTTCAAATTTCCAGGGAAAGTCAAGGCAATACAACAAAAAGCGCTTCAGGCGCTTTTCGAATGGAAAGACATTTTCCTATTTTCCTCAACCAGTTTTAATAAAAAAGGCAGTTCTCTCCTGGCTCCCAGATAAAAAAAGAATCTGGCCAGGGAGTATAAACGCATTTTTTTCAAACATAGACCGGCGGAGGTCCATCTGCTGGTCACGGGGGAAGTATCGATGACACACCATTCTCCTTTTTTGGTACCCACCAGGCTTATAAAATCGTTAGCCGCCTTGGCCATTATCGGCCCCACATTACGGACTCCGATTGTATATACTTCTGTATCATCACGGTCCGCACCGACAAAAAACGGCCTGCCATCATCCCTGCAATAATTGGCATCAAACCCGTGAAGGCCGAATATGTCATTACTGTGCATGTCTTCGTTAGAACCGGGCTTTTTTTTTAAAAGCCCCAAATACAGGGCAGCCGCCAACAGTGAAGTATGACGCCCGGTCCGGCATAGAAAAAATACTTTCATTGCTCCTCCCAGTTTACATTTTTATCCTCCTGTTTCCGGAAGCTGTCATGACCTTTACTCTCTGCACAAGGCTGACAATCTGCCAGTATGAATACCTGACCCCTTTGATGATGATAGACCTGCCGGGCCAGGTCAATCCCATTCTCCGGGAAGTGAACCCCCCCAGAACCATTTTCCAATTAACATACGGCATTACATCAATAATGGCAAATTCCTGTTCCGGGAGCCTATATATTTCCATTAGCCCCCTCAGCATGTTTTCAAAAACTCTGGATTCATTTCTCCGGCTGGCAATGTAGATGTCATTGCCGAATTCGTCCCTGCCCATGAACCGGATATGGCCGTGGTCCTTAGCGACAGGTCTGTCAAAATAGGGTATTTGTTTAAGTTCTTCTTTCTCCGGCAGGCGGTCCGTCGGCAGCCAACCCAAATGAACGGCCGCGGCAGTAACGGAAGAATGGGCTCCCCCGTAGCAGTGATAGATTATCTTCATACCCGGTATCCCTTCGGCTTCAGGATTTACAAATATTTATCAGTGTTTCACAATTACATAAACTCCGTTTCCAACGTCATGCACCATGGCTTTCATTACCTGGGCCAGGGTGCCGGCAATCCTGGCCTGTTCTTCCTCAGTGGAAGCAAAAAAAATAGGAACATCTCCGCCAACTGCTTCCTTGTTTAATGTTACTACAGCTAACAGTTTATCCTTCGCCATTCTATTCACCCTAATCGGCAGCTATGCGGCCGGCCTTGGTCTTGAGAGGGGCCCGGCGGGCGCTTTCCAGAACCGGAACACGTTCCACCGCCGCTACCAGACCGTCAATATCTTTCTCGGCAGGTACACAAAAAAGAGCAATGGAACCGACATCAATATTCTTTCTCACTATTGGAGTGAACTCGGGGGTGTCTACGTCTTTTTTGGTCCCGAGAACAGCAGTGGCTACGTTGGCAATGGCCTGCCGCTGTCCCATATTGCTGAGGGTTGCCCTGGCGTTGTCATTTTTAGGATGAATGACAACTCCCAGACCGTCTCTTAATATTTTTTCCCTCATCTTCGGGAGCCCCACATTCATGATCTCAATTTCGTTTACCATGAGCAGCGGTCCTGCAAAATGAAGTTGTCCTGCCTCGACTTCGGCGATATCTCCTATTACCTTTCCTTTCATCAGATATTCGCTGACACCTAAAAAAGCGAATCCGGTTAATAGTGATAACAGGGGCCAGCGGGTAAAGTGATGGACTGCACTGGTTGCGAGAGCGGTTACCATGACAAGGTAGTTTCTCTGTTCAAATACTCTGGCTATTCCTTCGATGTAATCTTTGCCTCTTGGCACCAGTTCTGCCTCATCCAATGCCGCCAGGCTCTCGCGTTCCATGTTCCTTACTTCCCGGAACTGCTGGGCCGCTAAAGCCAGAAAAGTAACCGCGGCAAATTCTTTTTCTGCTATCGCTGGTAAGGCTACTGACCCCAAAGCTGCGGCAATAAATCCCAAAGACATGTGGGTCACATATCCATGAGGATAGCCCGGATACTGGCGGTAATCAGACCTCAGCATATATGCTCTGGCCAGGGTTCCCATCAGGATTCCCAGGCCAATGGTCATACCATACTGTTCCATCCGGACTCCCTCCCGTAATCAAAATTTTATTTATTCTTGATTTGACTTATTCTTTCTTTTTGTTGGACAACCTGCGGCTGATTTTCCCGAGCCCAAAGAAATTTGCGAATTCCGTCTTGCTAAGTTCGCCGATTTTGCTCTTCATTCCCTTAATGCTTCCGGTGCTGATGAACAAAAACCCGACTCCGGCCGCCAGGATTATGCCGAGTATCCAGCCAACGGTTGTCCAGGAACTTTTGGTTTCAGACGGGGCTTCCGCCGGCGGGGCAGGTCTTCCCCTTACGCCCTGAATATTAAGAATTGCCGGAAGGGCGTCGGCAAAAACGGCGGCGCCTTTTTCAGCCCTCAGTCTGTCATTGGTATGAGTCCCCACTTCCAGCAGCAAAACCCGCGGACCCAGGTCCTGGTTATAGTTCCCCTTGCCTATAAATATCCCTTTAATCAGGCCAGGCTTGTGTTTATCCATATATGCTTTGATGTTTTTGGCAAACGCCAGGTTGGTGGCCATATTGGGATTCTGCCTGCCCACCACCAGCCTGATTTTGGTGATGTCTTCCCCTTCCAGGTGTTTATTATAAAAATCGGGGTCGGGGACGCCGTCCCTGTGGACATCCAACAGGGCTATAGGCCTGTTTTTCAGCAACTTTACCGCTGTTTTCCTGGACCTGTGGTACGCATTGGCGTCATGCGGTTCATGGGGCGTTTTATCATCATCCACTGCCACCCCTTTCTCCCTCAATTTGGAAGCAAGTGCGCCGCCAACCTTAAATATTCCCCCTTTGGCCGGAATATTCGCGCTGCCATCAGTCGGCACATATGACTCATCACTGTGCGTATGGTAAATGGCAACCTGAGTTTGCTTCATGTTGGCCTGGGCAGCCTTGGTACTGGCAGGGGCCGTATCCCATTCCTCTTTCCAGACGATATCGGTAGCCTTGCCAATTCTCCTGGCAAAGGCTTTGTTACCTTTAACCCGTGTTATGCGGTACTGTTCATTGGTTTCGCTGATGATTTCGTCTCCCACGTAAACAACTCTCGATGTCTTATCCAGAACCGCTTCGTTCTTTTCGTCAAGAACCGTTATATATTCCCCGGCCTGCAGTTCCTGCTCATAACCTCCGGCCAGTTGAAATCGGTCAATAATGGAAGCCGGCATCGTTTCCATAACCCGGGGGAACACCTGCACGAGCGGGACGCTTATCAGCGCAATCCCAACAACCAGGGTTAATATTCCAAAAATCAGATTGCTTTTCCTGTTCATAAGATTTTTAGGCCTCCTGTTCTTCCGGATTAATATCCGCGCGCTCACTGTCCCCTGCCTTGGGCGAATCTTCATACTCCTTATTTGTTAAACTTTGCAGCAGCTTTTTGGGACGCCCCCGGCTGGCCGGTCCTCCCTGCAGCCTTTCCCTGGTTTCACCGATTATTTCGGCCAGTAACACCGCAACTATTCCGGCCAGAACAATTGAATCAAAGGCTCCCGCCCCGCCGATCATGACTCTTCCGGGAGTTCCGGTACCCAGCAAATAAATCCAGTTAAAAACATCTACAAGTAAAACGCCCAGTGTAGCCGCAATAAAAGCCGACCTCCTGGACCTGCCGGCGATGTAAGCCACCAGTCCGCCTACAATGGGATATACCCATATCGGGTCCAGAACGTCAAAGGCTCCTCCCGGATTGCCTTTCATCAGCACCGACCCAATGTAATACACCACTATTCCGGTTACCCCGGCGGCTATTAACGTTCTCACCCACTCTTTGGTGGCTCCGGCCCTGGTTAAAACATAGATGGCCAAACCAATCGGGATTAACCCTCCTCCCACGTTTACCGACGCGTTTACTCTTCCCAGGGAAATGGGAATATCAATAAAACTGCCGATAATCATGGCCACAAGAATTCCCAGGGCAGTCCTGTCGGAAATCCGCATCCGGTCCAGCACCCTGTGAGCCAGACCAAAAAAAACAAGCACCGATACAACTATCAGAGAAATAATTCCTATGGGGAACCTGGTCATATGTACTCTCCTTTCTGTAAGCTGATGATTTTTTAACTACTTTATTAGAGTTCCCCAGGCTTAAGAGAAATATACTATTAACCCGTCAGGGTTGATTTTCCTGGAACGACACCTCCTCCGGTTATGGCATTTATGATCATGGGGGCCTGGATAGTCTTTTCGAACAAATTTTTATTTTTAGTTTTTGTAAATGCCGGTTATTTATCCGTGGAAAAACAACAAAAAAAGGAAGGATTAATGTCCTTCCTCCTCGGTTGCTTCATCCATCGTATCATTTGCCGGTTCGCTTCTTTCAACTGCTTCGGCTATTTCTTTTTTCAGCTCTTCTCCCAGTGATTCACCGAGTGTCGGGCCCGGGGTTTCTTCCAGTTGGGCCTGGTGTCTCTTAAGCTCAGCATCACTTTCGGTTTTTTCTTTTCCTGTTTTTAGTTCCTTTACAGAAAGGCTGATCTTATGCTTTTCAGGATCAATATCAATTACTTTAGCTGTAATTTCCTCCCCTGCATTAACAACTTCGCCCGGGGTACCCAACCTTTTTTCGGAAAGCTGGGATATGTGCACCAGGGCATCAACTCCCGGCTCCAATTCAACGAAGGCCCCGAAAGGTGCCAGCCTGACGACTTTGCCGGTGACCGTCTGGCCCACACTGTATTTTTCGGAAATATTGTGCCACGGGCTCGGTATAATCTTTTTCAGGCTCAGGGAAACTTTTTCGTGCTCCTTATCCACACTCAAAATAAAGACTTCTATCTCGTCATTCTCTTTCAGTATTTCAGAAGGATGAGCAATCCTGTACCAGGCCATTTCCGAAACATGCAGCAAACCGTCAATGCCGCCCAGGTCCACAAAGGCCCCAAAGTTGGTAAGTCTGCGGACAATTCCCTTCCGGACCTGGCCTTCTTCGATCTCTTCCCATAAAGCCGCTCTTTTCTGCCGGTATTCTTCTTCAAGAACTGCTTTTCTTGAAAGGATGATTTTTTTTGCTTCCCTCTTGACTTCAATCACCAGGGCCTTCAGTTTTTCCCCCACATATTTCGAGAGGTCTTCCACATAGCCGCGTTCTACCAGGGAAGCAGGCATAAAACCCTGGACGCCCACATCTACCAGTAACCCCCCTTTAACTACTTCAGTTACAAACCCTTCTACGGGGGTCTTGTTGAGCATCGCCTCTTTTAATGTGTCCCAGGCTTTTTCGGCATCGGCTTTTCTCTTGGAAAGCAGGATCTTCCCTTCATCGTCTTTCACGCTTATTACGGCAACTTCCACCTGTTCTCCTATTCTGAACATTTCCCTGGGTGATCTGAGTTCGCAGCAGGAAATTTCCCGGAGAGGAATAACCCCTTCGGATTTTCCTCCCACATCGACCAGCACCTCATCGTCGCCTACCTGGACCACAGTTCCTTTTATAATATCTCCCCGATGAAGCTCCTTCACGGCCAGAGCTTCCTCCAGTTGCCTTTTTTCGGTTTCCTGGTTAGTGATCTCTTCCATGTAACTTTTGACCTCCTCAATTATCCAATCCGGAGTTGACGCCCCGGCGGTAATACCGATTAGTTTTTTGCCTGTTAGCCAGTGTTTTTTAATTTCATCGGCAGTTTCAATGTGATAGGTCCGTGTCCCGGTATTAGCGCAAAGACGGGCCAGTTTCTGGGTATTTGCACTGTTTTTCCCGCCGATCACAATCATTACATCCACTTTTTTGGCCAGCTCAACAGCGGCATCCTGGCGGTCTTTGGTGGCATTGCAGATGGTGTTGTACACCTTTACATCCTCGGCCCTGTCCTGCAAAACCGAAACAATCTGCTCAAAGTTCTCTTCCGGTTGGGTTGTTTGGCTGATGATCCCTATTTTCTTAAACGGCTGGAGTTTTTCCGCCTGCTCGGGAGTTTCTATAACTATCGCCTGCTGGCCTGTCCACCCTATTATTCCGGTAACCTCGGGGTGCTCCCTGTCTCCCACGACTACAACCTGGTACCCCTGTTCGTTAAGCTCCTTGGCCAGCTTCTGCGCCTTTTTCACAAAGGGGCAGGTAGCGTCTACTATCTGCAGACCCAGTTCGTTAGCCTTATTAAATATTTCCGGGCCTACTCCGTGTGACCTGACAATAATGACCCCTTCATCAGGTATCTCTGAAAGGTCTTTCACAACCTTAATGCCTTTTTGGGACAAATCCTCAACTACCTGCGGGTTATGGATCAGAGGACCGAGTGTGTATATCTTTTTGTTGGTTTCCCTGGCCGTTTTCATCGCCAGGTCCAATGCTCTCTTGACCCCAAAACAAAACCCCGCCTTGGGCGCAAGGATTGTTTCCATCCTATCACCTCAAAAAATCCGTGGGATTGTCATTAGTCCGGACTACCATTAGTATTGTATATGGACGCAGTCTTAATGTGTTTATTTCTAGATAAAAACACAAATTCCTCCAAGACAATTATGAAAGCATGATCCGTGACCATTTAAACAAAAAAGGCGGAGCGCCTTTATTTTTTGTTAATGATCAGTTTATTGTTTGTTGTTCAATGCATTCTTTGATTTTTTGCACCACTTCGTCAAAGCTCATCTCGGAAGTGTCAATTAATATAGCACCCTCGGCCTGTATCAAAGGGGCCATTTCTCTGGTGCTGTCAATTTTATCCCGCCAGGCAATTTCCTGTTCCAGTTGAGTCAGGTCAACTTCGTAACCGGCATCCCGGAGGTCCCTGGCCCGCCTTCTGGCCCTCTCGGCCGCGGAAGCAGTAAGGAAGATTTTGCAGTCGGCATCTGGCAGGACATACGAACCGATATCCCTTCCGTCCATGATGATACCTCCTCCTTTGGCCAGTTCCCGCTGCAGCCGGACCATTTCCAGCCTGACCCCGGGTACCTTGGCCACCAGCGAAACGTTTTGCGAAACTCTGGGCGACCGGATCTCGGCTGAAACATCTTCGCCGTCCATATAAATAATCTGGGTATGGTCACAGTACGAAATTTTGATGTCGGTTTTCTTAGCCAATTCAGTCAGAGCCTGTTCGTCTTTCATGCTGATTCCCTGTCTCAGCGCTTTTAAGGTTACTGCCCTGTACATGGCCCCTGTATCTATGTAGATGTACCCCAACTCTTTCGAAACCTGCCTGGCCACCGTACTTTTTCCGGCGCCGGCGGGGCCGTCAATTGCCACCACAGGCTTCCTGCCGTTTCGCTGCATTATTTCACTCCTTACCTAAACAGATTGCTGCTGAAAATAAAAACGCAGATAATTCTTTTCGACAAAAACCCGGATTTTCCTTTTGCAAACTAGAGTTTTGTGTTTTTCCTTTTTTCAAACAGTTCTCCTATGCAGGAACTCCTGATTACATAACGAAATCTATTCTCTGAAAGGAGTGCTTATCCGCAGGTGAGCAGACATTTTTTCGTGTTAGTGAAAATCCTGACGTTAATCGTCTTTATACTTTCTGTTCCGGGATGTGGGAATAAATCCTCACCGGATCAAAATAAGACCGTTTCCGCCACCCAACTTGTGGCCGATTCCCTGAATGTGATGAAAAATGCTGATTCATACCGCTTTCATGGCGTCGGCAAGGTCCAGTATATAGGTATTGGCGGCTACGGAGAGTTCACCGCCACAGGTGCATACAAGTCTCCGGGTTATTCTCACATGAAAATGAAAATGAAACTTGGTAAGGCAAATTACCATTCGGAAACCTTTTACAAAAAAGACGCCATATATCTATTATCTAACGAATACTGGAGAAAAGTGCCTTTTGACCCTAACACCCTGATCCAGCCCGGATATAAACCCGTACACGCTCTCCTGGCCCAAGTGCCGGAAATCTCCTTAAATGCGGTTTTTCTGAAAGACGATGTTATTAACGGTAAAAAAGTCAAGGTGGTCAGAATCCTGTCTAATTCCAAAAAGTTTAAACTTTTCCTGCAAAAACAGCTTCACAAGACAATCTCCCGGGAACCGGACAGGCGCCAGGAACTGACCAATTTTCTCAAAAACTGTTCAGTATTGCAGAACTATACGTTATACATTGACCCTGAGACTAAATACATTGTAAGGATATTGTTCCGCCAAAACGTAAGAATCTCTCTGGCTAACAAAAAAACCGAAACACATATGGATGCGGATTATACTATTTATGACTTCGGGTCTGGTGTGGACTTGCCTTCCCTTCCCATCAAAATAAAATAACATATCCTTATTTTTTATTTTATTAATTCTTTTAAAACCTTTTCAAAACCGGGAAATGAAACATCAATACATTCTGCGTTCTTCACCGTGGTTTTACCGTCGGCCACCAATCCTGCTATAGCCATTGACATAGCGACGCGATGGTCCCCGTGGCTTTCGCAGATGGTTCCCGTGAGGGCCGAACCACCGTTTATAATCATGCCGTCTTTTAGTTCTTTAACCTCAACACCCATTTTACGCAGTTCGCCGGCCATGGTCGAGATCCTGTCGGTCTCTTTTACTTTTAGTTCAGCCGCATCTCTGATAATCGTTTCTCCTTTTGCGACTGCCGCAGCTATGGTTATAACGGGAATTTCATCAATCAGCCGGGGAATAAGGGAGCCTTCTATTACCGTCCCCTGAAGGTCGCCGCCCTGAATTACTATATCCCCGACCGGCTCACCGTTGACTATGTCCTCATTAAGTATTTTTAAATCTGCCCCCATGCTGCGCAGCACGTCAATAATGCCTGTTCGCGTAGAGTTAATGCCGACCCGGTTTATTCTCAGCCGGGAACCCGGAATTATAGCTGCAGCCACCATAAAAAAGGCCGCTGAGGATATATCCCCCGGAACTTCCACCGGTCTCCCCTCCAGACTGGGATTCCCCGTGATCTTAACCACCTGGTCTTTTACTTCAATATCGGCTCCCAGGTAAGAAAGCATCCTTTCCGTGTGGTCTCTCGATTTCTGCGGCTCCCAGACGGTTGTCTGGCCGTTGGCATAAAGCCCGGCCAGTAGAACCGCCGATTTAACCTGGGCGCTGGCCACAGCCGAAACAAATTTTATCGGTCTTAAAACCCGGCCCTGAATGGCAATAGGGGCCAGGGTGCCGTTTTGCCTTCCGTTAATGCTGGCTCCCATCTCTCTAAGCGGCTCTATTACCCTGCCCATCGGTCTTTTGCGAATTGAGCCGTCTCCTGTTACTGTGGAAAAAAAAGGCTGGCCCGCCAAAATTCCCATCATCAGCCTGATAGTTGTCCCCGAATTCCCGACGTTCAGGACATCTTCGGGTTCCCGCAGGCCGTGCAGGCCTCTTCCCTTCACTGTAATGGTATTGTTGCCTTCCTGAACAAACTCGATTCCCATGGCCTGGAAGCACTCAATGGTACTCAGGCAGTCAGCCCCCATTAAAAAATTGCTGATCTTCGTGACCCCTGTGGCCAGAGAACCCAACATTACTGCCCGGTGGGATATGGATTTGTCTCCGGGGACCTCTATTTGACCTACCAGTTTTTTTGATTTGCTGACCTGCAGATGCAAGGGCAACCCCTCCTGCTTTCTATCTTTTCTTAACACTGATTCCTTTTTGTCGGAGTATTTTCACCGCCCTGGCCTGTTCCTCCTCACTGCCGAAAGCAAGCCTGATGGTTCCTCCTTCTCCTTCCCTGACTCTTAGGATTTCAATATCGTTGATGTTTATTCCCGCATCGCCGATATATCCCGCCAGCCTGGCGATAACCCCGGGGCGGTCCGGAACCGTAACAACTATTTCGTGAGCCAGGGGAAGATATCCCCTCAGTTTGGACGGGATATTCCCTCTTAATTCACGCGCCCTGGCAAATTCTTCCTCAAGGCCTTTGTCGTCACATTCCTCTATCATCCGGCGGGTTTGGTCCAGAACCTCACTGAATTTATCCAGTATAGCGAGGATACTGTTCCGGTTGGAAAGGCAAATATCCTTCCACATCACTGGGTGGCCGGAAGCTATCCTGGTGGTGTCACGGAACCCTCCTGCCGCCAGCATCAGTACCCTGTCATGCTCTTTCTGCACCTCACCTACCGTATTTACCAGCGCGGCAGCTACCAGGTGAGGAAGATGACTGACAGCCGCTACCATCAAATCATGTTCCTGCGGGTCCATTTCAATTGCCTTGGCCCCCAGGGCACAAACCAGGCTTTTGACTTTGTCAATGGCCTTCCGGTCAGTTTTGCCGGACGGGGTCAATATATATACCGCGTTTTCGAACAGGTATCTATCCGCTCCCCTGACTCCGGCCGTCTCAGATCCGGTCATGGGATGTCCACCTACAAAATAAGCGCCGGGAGGCATTATCCTGTCCGCCTCCCTTACAATCTCCGCTTTTGTGCTGCCGACATCGGTAACAATACACCCCTGTTTTATGATGGGGGCTATTTTGCGGAGAATATCCACCGTTAACCCTACAGGTGTGGCAATTATAACCAGGTCTGAATCCGTTACGGCTGTTCCGGGGTCAGATGCTCCTTCGTGAATTGCCTCTGTTTCAAGGGCCAGCTTCAGGCTGTCGGTTTCAATATCCACCCCGACCACCTTTAGGGCCAAACTGCGGCTTACGAGGGCCATTCCCAATGACCCTCCTATAAGCCCGACACCTATTATAGTAACTTGATTGAACAAAGGCTGCATGTAAACCGTCCTCCAGGAGTTTTCTTTGATCAATTAATCCCGGCAATCCCTTCACACAGTCCTGCCCATTACTTCTGCTACCTTCCTGATATCCTTCATCAATGCTGCAAAGTTTTCGGGGGTAAGGGACTGCGGGCCGTCGCAAAGAGCCTGGGCAGGGTTGGGATGAACTTCAATCAGCAGCCCGTCGGCTCCGGCAGCGATAGCCGCCATAGCCATAGGTTTGATAAACTTCCACTTGCCGGTGGCATGGCTGGGGTCAACAATCACCGGCAGGTGTGAATGGTGTTTGGCAACGGGAACCGCACTGAGGTCGAGAGTATTCCTCAGGTACGGCTCAAATGTGCGTATTCCCCGCTCACACAGGATCACATTATAGTTGCCGCCAGACATCAGGTATTCAGCCGCCATCAGCCATTCTTCCACAGTTGCCGACGGTCCCCTCTTCAGGACAACGGGTTTATCCACCGTGGCAACTTCCTTCAAAAGAAAGAAGTTCTGCATATTTCTGGCCCCGATTTGCAAAATGTCCGCGTACCTGGAAACCAGCTCGACAGTCCGGGGATCCACTACCTCCGTAACAATCTTAAGGCCGGTTCTTTCCCTGGCCTCGGCCAGAATTTTAAGGCCTTCTTCTTCCAGTCCCTGGAAGGCGTAAGGAGACGTCCTGGGTTTAAAAGCCCCGCCTCTTAAGACCGTTGCTCCGGCTTTTCTTACCAAATCCGCGGTTTCCAGCACCTGTTCCCTGCTTTCGACCGCGCACGGGCCGGCCATCACATGTATCTGGGAGGCGCCAAACTCCAGGTCTCCAACTTTGACGACCGAATCGTGAGTCTTGAACTCCCTGCTGACAAGTTTGTACGGCTGCAGGATCGGAACCACTTTTTCGACCCCGGGCATTGCTTCCAGGGCAACTTCATTTAATCTTGTTTTGTCCCCGATAGCTCCAATTATTGTACGTTCCACACCTTCGGAAAGATGTATTCTGAAGCCGAGGCTTTCCAGCCTCTCCAGAACCTGGTTGATTTCTTCTTTGGTAGCGCCGCTGTTCATTACCACAATCATGTTATTACCTCCAAACCGTTCTTACTTCAACTTTGCAAAAAGGGCACCCCAAAAAGGAGTGCCCGAACTTAACGCCCACTTTATGACCTCCCTTCCTACCATCCTGCCGGTCTGCTGTTGAAATCTCCATCGCCTGTCTGTCTTTAAAAAAACCCTGCCATACTACATAAAATATCCTATCATATTACACTTTTTTTGACAAGAGATTTTGTCTGATACTGGCATTTCCGTCCTACTGCATCCGCCACCGGAACGATTTCATTTATCAGGTCCGCGAAATTAGCCGGGGTAAGGGACTGACCCCCGTCACACAAGGCTTCGTCCGGACAGGGGTGCACTTCTATGAGCAGACCGTCGGCGCCCGCTGCCACCGCGGCCTTGGACAAGGGAGACACCATGCCCCATTTTCCCGCAGCGTGGCTCGGGTCCGCGATCACAGGCAAATGGGAAAGGTGTTTTATGGCGGGGATGGCGCTTATATCAAGGGTATTTCTCGTATGGGTCTCAAAGGTGCGGATCCCTCTTTCACACATTATTACCTGGGAATTGCCTTCCGCCATCACATACTCGGCAGCCATCAGCCATTCTTCGATAGTAGCCGACAGACCTCTTTTCAAAAGAACCGGTTTGCTGACCCGGCCAACCTCTTTCAGGAGAACGAAATTCTGCATGTTCCTGCTGCCGATTTGAATAACATCGGCATACCGGGCTACTGTTTCCACATCCCTGGTATCCATCACTTCAGTCACTACAGGCAGTCCGGTAATCCTCCTGGCTTCCGCCAAAATATCCAGCCCCTCCTCAGCCAGGCCCTGAAATGCATACGGCGAAGTGCGGGGCTTAAAGGCCCCTCCCCGGAGCATCTGGACTCCTATCTTTTTCAGCTGGAGCGCAATCTGTATATAACGGTCCCTGTTCTCCACCGCACAGGGTCCGGCAATCACAGTAAGCTGCTCTCCTCCCACAACAACATCCCCAATAGTAACAAGGGTATTGTCTTTTTTTGTCTTTCTGCTGGCCAACCTGTATCCCATTTTATGTTACCTCCCGGAAAGCGAAACTCTTTTCTCATTATTATCGCTTTTCAGCGGTTCTTTCAGGTTTTTCACCATTTTATAGACAGAGTCTGTCAAAGCGGGTGATTTACCCTTATCACCGATATTTTTTACTAAAGCGCTGCCAACTATTACAGCGTCACAATACTGAGATATCACTGCCACCTGCTCGGCGGTGGATATGCCGAAACCTACCGCCAGCGGCGCCCTGGTACAGCTGCGGACTGTATCCAGGAAGCTTTTCAGGTTATCCGGAAGTTCATCCCTGATCCCGGTAACTCCCGTAAGGGAAACGCAATAAACAAAACCCTTCGCGTTCTCCGTAATTTTGGCTATTCTGTCCCGGCCGCTGGTAGGAGCCACCAGGGGAATCAAATATAATCCTTTATTGTTCAAATAAACGGAAAACTCTGCGGACTCTTCCATGGGCAGGTCCGGGACTATAAACCCGTCAACTCCCGCGTCCGCCGCGTCCGAAGCTGTTTTTTCCAGGCCGTATTTCAACAACGGGTTGTAATACGTCATCAGAATAAGCGGGATCTGGGTTTTTTGGCGCAGCCGGGAAACGGTTTGCAAAATTTTTTTCAGGTTGGTCCCGGCTTTCAGCGCCCGCTGGGACGCCTGCTGGATGACCGGACCGTCTGCCAGCGGGTCAGAGTATGGTACTCCCAGTTCAACTATGTCAGCCCCGGCTTTTTCCAGGGTCAGAACCAGTTCTTCGGTAGTGGCCAGGTCCGGGTCACCGGCTGTTAGAAATGTAATTAAGGCTTTCTCTTTCTTTCGGATTAATTCGGAAAATTTTTCTGAAATCCTGTTCTTCAAGTTCGTTTTCTTTTCTGCCTCGAAATGCGGCTGGCAGCCAAATTTCTTACACATTTATTTCACCTCCAGCAGCCCGGCGACAGTCTGCACATCCTTATCGCCGCGCCCTGATAAGTTGATCACAACTAATTTATCCGGGCCCAGTTGAGGAATCAGTTTCAACCCATAGGCAACGGCATGGGAGCTCTCCAGGGCCGGGATAATTCCTTCCGTACGGCAGAGTACCCGGAAAGCATCAAGGGCTTCGCCGTCCGTAACACTGGTATATTCAACCCTTCCCGATTCCTTCAGGTAACTGTGTTCCGGCCCCACCCCGGGATAATCCAGGCCGGCTGAAACGGAGTGGGCTTCCAGGATTTGCCCGTCCTCATCCTGCAGAACATAGCTGTAAGCCCCGTGCAGCACTCCCCGGGAGCCCCTGGTCAGGGTGGCGGCGTGGTACGGGGTGTCCAACCCGTGCCCGGCTGCCTCCACACCTATTAGTTTAACATTTTTATCCTGCAGAAAGGGATAGAAAATGCCCATGGCATTGCTGCCCCCGCCTACACAGGCAATTATGTAATCAGGAAGCCTTCCTTCCCGTTCCGTTATTTGGCTTTTTGTCTCTTCCCCGATAACTTTCTGAAAATCACGGACAATCATCGGGTACGGATGAGGTCCGCCGACGGAGCCTAAGACGTAAAAAGTAGTCCTGACATTTGTCACCCAGTCACGGATGGCTTCGTTCATCGCATCCTTGAGGGTCCGGCTGCCGGAAGAAACAGGCTCCACCCTTGCTCCCAACAGTTTCATCCGGAATACGTTGAGTTCCTGTCTCTTGATATCCTCTTCTCCCATGAAAACAACACATTCCAGGCCGAATATGGCCGCGGCGGTGGCAGTGGCGACACCGTGCTGACCGGCGCCGGTTTCGGCGATAACCCGTTTTTTGCCCATTCTTTTGGCCAAAAGGACCTGGCCGATTGTGTTATTGATTTTGTGAGCCCCGGTATGGTTGAGGTCCTCCCTTTTGAGGTATATCTTGGCCCCCCTGCAGTACTCGGTCAGCCCCCCCGCATAATACAGAAGCGAGGGCCTGCCCACATACTCTTTCAGGTACTTGTTGAGTTCATCAACAAAGGCCTTGTCGTTTTTGGCTTCTTCGTAAGCCTCTTCCAGTTCGGCCAAAGCCGGCATAAGGGTTTCCGGTACAAATTTGCCGCCAAAAACGCCGAAATGCCCTCTTTTATCCGGTAACGCGTACATCTTCTCTCCCCCTTACCTGACTTATAAAAGCTGCGATTTTTACCAGGTCTTTCACTCCCCCTGTTTCCACCCCGCTGCTTACGTCAACACCGTAAGGCTGCGCCGTCGTTACGGCCATTCTCACATTGCCGGGGGTCAGCCCGCCGGCCAGGATGATTTTTCCTAATTCCGCAGCTTTCCGGGCCAGGGACCAGTCAAACGTTTTCCCGGTACCACCGGGTAAACCCGGGACGTAAGTATCCAGCAGAAACATTTCCACACTGTCCATATAAGTCCTCATCTCTGGCAGGAAATCAATGTCCCTGACCCGGAACCCTTTAATAACCGGGCAGGATATTTGCCGGCAGTCCTCAGGTGTTTCCCGGCCGTGCAGCTGGACAAGATCAAGGCCGCAAAAAGAAACTATATCATTTATTTCCCCGGGAGTTTGGTCAACAAATACACCGACTTTACGCACTGCCGGGGGCAGTTCCCGGATGATCGCCAAAGCCTGTTCCGGGGTAATCCTCCTGGGGCTCTCCGCAAATACAAAGCCCAGGAAATCAGCTCCCAGTTCGGCGGCTTTCACCGCATGTTCGATTTCTTTCAGACCACAGATTTTTATAATCATAAGGCCAGCTCCCGCGGCAAACCCGGTTCCGAACCTTCTTTTCCCAGCAATGCCAGTATCTTTTTCCTGATATCCTGCTCTCTCATCAGGGCTTCACCCACCAGCATGGCGTGAACATCGTGGTCTCTCAGCTTTATTACATCTTCTCTTGTATTGATACCGCTTTCACTGACTACAGTAACGGCCGGATCTGCAATCATTCCCCGCAGCTTAAAAGTTGTGGAAAGGTCTGTCTGAAATGTCTTCAGATTCCTGTTATTGATCCCGATAATGCGGGTTCCCATTGACAACGCCCGTTTCAGCTCTTCCGGTGTATGCACTTCCACCAGGCATTCCATTCCCAGTGCCAGAGCCGTCTTCTGTAACTCTCCCGCTTGTCGGTCGGAGAGGATGGCCATAATCAGCAATACCGCATCCGCTCCCCAGATTTTGGCCTCATAAATCTGGTATGTATCGATGACAAAATCCTTGCGCAGCAAAGGTATATCCGTTATACTCCTGGCCTTTTCGAGATACTTGGGGCTGCCCTGAAAAAATTTTTCGTCTGTCAGTACGGAAATTGCCGCGGCACCGGCCGAAGAATAAATCCGGGCGATTTCCTGCGGGTCAAAGTCCTCCCGGATCAGCCCCTTGGAAGGAGAGGCTTTTTTAATCTCGGCAATCAGGGCCACTTGACCGGGTTTTCTCAGCGCGGCTGAGAAGGACCTGGTTTTTGTGCGGTCACACTTTTCCTGCAGGCTTTCAATCGGAACAGCCAGTTTTTTCTCCTCTATTTCTTTTTTCTTATGGGCCACAATACTGTCCAGAATCACCGCCACGCCTCCATCCACTTTACACTTGCCGCATTTAGCCGGCAAGCGTATTTGAACTGCTGTTTCCGGTTAACCTACTTTAGCTTCCGGTTCAGCAAATTTTTGGGTAAACTCAACCAGTTCATCCAGTTTTCTAACGGCCGCCCCCGAATCAGTAACCGAAGCTGCCTTTTCAAGGCCCTCTTCCACGGTCTTGACCAGGCCCGAGGCCAGAAGGGCAACTGCCGCGTTGAGCAGGACAATGTCTCTCCTGGGGCCTTTTTCCCCTTCCAGGATGCTTCTTGTAATGGCCGCGTTTTCTTCCGCAGTCCCGCCCTTGATCCGCTCCAATCCGGCATATTCGATGCCGTAATTCTTGGGGTCAAGGTAGTAAGTAATCACTCTTCCGTCTCTTACCTCGCTCACCTTGGTCGGGCCTGAAATGGAGACTTCATCAAGGCCGCCGTCGCCGTGCACAACAAAGGCGGACTCGGTACCCAGGTTAGCCAGTACCCCGGCCATCACCTCTGTCAGGTTCGGGTCATATACTCCGAGAATCTGGCGCTGGGCCCCGGCCGGGTTCGTCAGGGGCCCCAGGATATTAAAGACTGTCCGGATACCGATTTCTCTCCGCGGCCCGATAGCATATTTCATGGCGCCGTGCAGGGCCGGGGCAAAAAGGAAACCGATCCCCACTTTATCTATACATTTTCCCACCTGCTCAGGGGTAAGGTTAATGTTGACACCCAGCGCCTCCAGGACATCTGCGCTGCCGCTGCGGCTGGAAACTGAGCGGTTCCCGTGTTTCGCCACCGGAACCCCCGCAGCCGCCACCACAAATGCCACTGTCGTGGAAACATTAAAGGTATGGGAGCCGTCGCCGCCGGTACCGCAGGTGTCCAGCAGCAGCGGGTGCCCCGTTTTTACCGGGGTGGCTTTTTGCCTCATAACTTTGGCAAATCCGGTGATTTCGTCTACCGTTTCCCCCTTAATCCTAAGGGCCGTGATCAGTGACGCAATCTGCGCGTCCGTGGCTTTCCCGCTCATGATGTCATCCATCAATGATACCGCCTCGTCCTGGGTCAGGTGCTGACCGCTGACTACCTTGTTGATCGCCTCTTTAATCATCTCTGCTCTCCTCCTCTAAGCTATTCTTTCCACTCTTTTACAACTTAAGGAAATTCTTTAACAGCTTTTTGCCGTGTTCAGTAAGAATTGACTCCGGGTGAAACTGCACTCCCTCGACAACATACTCTTTGTGACGCAGCCCCATAATTTCACCCTTGTCTGTCCATGCGGTAATCTCCAGGCAATCCGGCAGGGAATCCCGTTCCACAATCAGGGAGTGGTACCTGGTGGCAGTGAACGGTGAAGGAAGGTCTGCAAAAATGGTCTTGCCGTCATGGTAGATAAGGGAAGTCTTGCCGTGCATAAGATTTTCCGCCCTGACCACCTTCCCCCCGTATGCCTGACCGATGGACTGGTGTCCGAGGCAAACCCCCAGGATCGGTATCTTGCCGCCCAGTTTTTCAATCAGTTCCAGGGAAATTCCCGCTTCGTTGGGGCTGCAGGGACCGGGAGAAATCACGATATGGTCGGGAGCCATTTGTTCAATCTCCTCCACGGTGATTTTGTCATTCCGGTAAACCCTGATCTCTTCTCCCAATTCGCCCAGGTACTGGACCAGGTTAAAGGTAAATGAATCATAGTTGTCAATCATTAAAATCATTATCCGACCTCCTTAAGCATAAGGGTCTCCAACAGTGCCTTGGCCTTGTTGATAGTTTCGTCATACTCCCTTTCCGGCTGGGAATCGGCTACAATCCCGGCCCCGGCCTGCACATAAGTCATTCCCTCATGAACAAGGATAGTGCGAATCGTGATACAGGTGTCCATATTGCCGGTAAACCCGAAATACCCGATGGCGCCGGCATAAACACCTCTCCTGGTGGGCTCCAGTTCCTCTATGATTTCCATCGCCCTTACTTTTGGCGCCCCGGAAACCGTTCCCGCGGGAAAACACGCCCTGAGAGCGTCAAAACTTGTTTGACCCGGTTTTAGCCGGCCGGTAACCGTGGAGACGATGTGCATGACATGGGAGTATCGCTCTATCTCCATAAAGCCGTTTATTTCTATACTACCATAAGCACAGACCCTTCCCAAGTCATTTCTTCCAAGGTCCACAAGCATGACATGTTCGGCCTTCTCCTTCTCGTCCGCCAGAAGTTCCTTTGCCAGGGCCAGGTCCTCTGCGGGCGTCCTGCCTCGCGGCCTCGTACCGGCTATCGGGCAGGTTTGGATTATACCGTCTTCCACCCTGACCAGCATTTCCGGAGAAGAACCGATTATTACCGTTCCGCCAAAATTGAGATAATAGAGATAGGGAGCGGGATTAACCGTCCGCAGGGTCCTGTAAATATCGAACGGATCGCCCTGGAGGGGCATTTTCAGGCGCTGGGAGAGCACTACCTGGAATATGTCGCCTGCTCTTATGTATTCTTTTGCTTTCTCGACTTTATTAATAAATTCCTCTTTGGGCATATTGGAAACAAAGGCAGCTGGACCAACCACCCGGGAAGGTCCGTTGACAGCAGGTTGGGGTTCATTTATCAGTTTTATCACGGCATTAATGCGGTTTAAAGCATCGTAATAGGATATTGTCGGGTCACTGCCCGGTTGGGTGTTCACCACTATTTTGACCTTGTGCCTGACGTGGTCGAAGACCAAAACCAACTTTGTCAGAATAAAATGGCAGTCCGGCAGGTTCAGGTCATCTGTCGTCCGGTTGGGCAACTCTTCAATATACCTGACCAGGTCATACCCGAAATAGCCGACAGCCCCGCCGTAAAAGCGGGGAAGGCCGTCCAGTTTAGGGGCCCGGTACTGATCCATGATCCCCTCTAAAATACCCAGCGGCTCACCTGTTATTTTTTGTTGTCCGTCCTTGTTTTCAATCGTACCTGTGCCGTGGGTGCAGTAGTACCTTAAAAAAGGTTCCAGGCCGATAAATGAATACCTGGCAAGGTTTTCCCCGCCCTCCACGCTTTCCAGAAGGTACGTGTACTCTTCTTGGCATACCTTTTTAAATATTGAGATAGGAGTATCCATATCCGCCAGCAGTTCCGTGTAAACCGGGACCATGTTGTAACTCCTGCTTAAAGTCAGGTATTCCTCGAGACTCGGGTAAAACATCATCTTCCCCTGCCTTCCGAAATTTGTGCTAAAAAACAAAAAACCAGCACTCAAATGAGTACCGGTTATTTCCATTATTAACCAGTTAAACTCATCTCAGCTCCGCTCCGCTCATCTCGTCTCAACTATACTCTTCTCAGCTATACTCTCCGGTCTGAATCTGTCAAACTAAACTCATCAACCTCAACCAACTATTGTATACAATATATCATATGCCAAACCGCCCTGTCAACAGGTTCTTTGATTTATTTACCGGCCAGGTCGGGCCTGAGCACGGCGGCTTCCCCCAGGTACTGGTGCTTTATCTGGTCCTGGGTCTTGGTGGTATTCACATGCATCAGCACCCTGATCAGTTTGGGCATACTTCCCGGAACATCGATTTCCCTGGCACACAGCAGCGGTACCAGGTTCCAGCCCAGTTCCCTGGCGGCAGTTGCCGGAAAATCAGCATTCAGGTCAGGTGTGGTCGTAAAGAAGATACTGGCAATATCTTCTGTCCTGATTTCATTTACTTCTACTATGGCCTTTAAAAGCTCCGCGGTAGCGCGGCAGATGTCTTCCGCAGTGTTGCCCTGTGCCTTGATAGCTCCTCTGATTCCGCGAACTGTTTTCTCTCCCATAACACCATCCTTCCTTTCTGCGATCCCTGTCACTATGGTACGGCCCTGTGTCCAAGACCTATGGCTACCTCATCCAGATGAAGCAATCCTATCCCGAAAAAGACCGCTACGGTAATGTGATCGCTTTGCCGGGCGATGCCGATTTTCCCTCCCACATTAAGTCCGAGGGCCTTCGGCATTACCTGGGACAACGCCTCCCGGGTGGCTCCGGCCACCGCTCCTTCGTCGGCATGGGTATCCTTTATCACACCTTCTCTTTTTGCGGCCACAACAGCCCGTTCCACTATCTTTTTTACAGAGGTGATGAACTCGCCGCCGTAATCAACGGCTGCAGTTTTAATGCCTTCCTGGGCATAACTTTTCTGGAGAAGCTTTTCTTCTTCCCGGCTCTCCGTTAAGGCCATTTTAATGGCAACCGCAGCTGTTTTACGGCTACCAACATGATTTGACAATGGTATACACCTCTCTCAATCAAAAAAACACTCCGGCCGGAGTGTTTTTATCCCTGCACCGTCCTGCCTTCCTGCCATCATATTCAAATATTATTATAATATATGCCCGGCTAAAAATCAACAAAGCGGTTACATGCAGCGGTTGCCGCACTTTTTCCGGCCACATAGCCCATACTGAAAGCGGCCTGCAGGTTAAACCCGCCGGTGAACCCGTCCACATCCACAACCTCTCCGGCCAGGTGCAGCCCTTTCACTATTTTCGACTCCATGGTTTGAGGGTTGATTTCTTTGACCGAGACCCCGCCGGCCGTGACAATGGCTTCTTTTAAAGGTCTGAGCCTGGTAACGGTAACGGTCAGCTCCCTTATTAAATTCACCAGCCCCAGCCGCTCCTCTTTGGTGACCTGGTGAACCGGCTTTTCCCCCGGAATGCCTGACAAACGGACGATAACCGGAATCAGTGATCTGGGCAAGAGGTCATTTAAGGAGTTCCGGAACCGCTTTTTCACATACCTGGCAAAATCCCTCAGAACTCTTGCATCCAGCTGTTCGCTTGATAGAGCCGGTTTGAGATTTATCTTTAATGAAACCTGTTTGCCCTCTTGCAGCAACCCTGCTATTGACCTGCTGATTGTAAGGATAATGGGCCCGGAGACGCCAAAATGGGTGAAAAGCATCTCCCCGAATTCCCGGGCCACTTTCCTGTCCTGATGGCAAGCAGTTGCCTCCACATTTTTCAGGGTAAGCCCCTGCAAATCCCTGACCCATTCCTCGGCGGTCTCCAGAGGAACAAGGGCAGGCTTCAGCGGAGTGACGGTATGGCCCAGTTGCCCGGCCATGCGGTAACCGTCTCCCGTAGAGCCGGTGCCGGGGTAGGAAGAACCGCCGGTGGCCAGAATTACCGTCCCGCCCTGGTATTCCCTGCCGTCTTTCAGCCTTACTCCCGCGACCCATCCGTCCTCTGTCAGGATCTCCTCCACGGGAGCCGAATATATGAACTCCACTCCGTTAGTACGGCAGAAATTCACCAGGGTGTCAACCACGTCTCTTGACCTGTCCGAAACGGGAAACACGCGCCCGCCCCGTTCAACTTTGGTCGGAAGACCCAGGCCGTTAAAAAACCGTATCAAGTCATTATTACCGAATTGGTTCAGGGCGCTGTACAGGAACTGCCCGTTGCCCGGTATTTGTTTAATGAATTCCGGGAGCTCAGCCGTATTCGTGATATTGCAGCGCCCCTTTCCGGTAATAAGGAGCTTTTTTCCGGGAAGTTTGTTTTTTTCCAGTACCGTTACCTCTGCCCCGGCGGCCGCCGCATGTCCTGCCGCCATCAGCCCGGCCGCCCCCGCTCCGATAACTATGACTTTCATGTTGCATCACCCTGTAAATCAGTGGCGAGACTAAATCAACCACTTAACCAGATACGGTGCAATGAGCGACGTTACCAACCCGGTCAGCACTATGGCAGCGCCGCTCATTGACCCTTCTGTTTCCCCCAGCTGAACTGCCCTGGAGGTTCCGCCGGCATGTGAAGCCGTTCCTATACCGATTCCCACGGCAATCCTGCTCCTGACCCCGGCCAGTCTCATTACCTCAGCGCCTATTACCCCTCCGAATATTCCCGTTACGGCGACAGAGAGGACAATAAGTTTATCATTTCCCCCGAGGATTTCCGTTATTCCCAAAGCAATGGGCATAGTTGTTGATTTGGCGGCTATCGACAACAGCGTTTCCCTGCTCGCCCCCAGGATCCTGGCCAGGATAACGGTACTTACGATGGCCGTAACGCTCCCGGTTACCACGCCTGTAATGATGGACTTAAGATTGGCTTTAATGGCGGGAACCTGCTTGTAGAGGGGTACCCCCAGGGCCACTGTGGCAGGGCCCAGCAGGAAGGTAATCATATTCCCTCCCTTTGAGTAGGTTTCATAATCCACTCCGGCATACCGTAATATGTAGATAAGTATAACTGTAGCCAGAAGCAGGGGATTAAACAGGAAAATATGAAACCTCCTGTACAGCCGGTTTACGAGCACATAGACCACAAGAGTCACTGTCACCTGGAAAAGCGGTTCTTTAAGAAGGCTGTTTAGCATTCCCGCGCCCCCTTTCCACCATTTCCACTGCCTTGGCCGTCACCACCATTACGATGACTGTGCTGGCCAGCAGGCTGATGATGATAGCCAGCAGCTCCTGTTTGAGCCTGGGTAAAATTGTGACCAGTCCTACATTAAGGGGAAGGAACAGAACCATCATGTTATCCAGCAGAAGCCTGGCGGCCCCTTCTACCTGCTCAAGTCTGACAATCCTCAAGAGTAAAGCCAGAAACAGGAGAAGCAGGCCTGTCAGATTGCCGGGAAGAATCAGTTTAAAGTGATTGGTCAGAAACGTGCCAATGCTTTGCATAAGCAGGAGAATTACAAATCCTTCAAGTATTACTATTTCTTTTTTCCCGGGGAGTTTAGCCATTTTCTTTTTATTGAACAACGCCGTCACATCTGCGAGTCCAATAAGTCCTCCTCTCTTGTTTTATATCTTTATCATTTTTCTAGTTGGCGGGGGAAATTCCTGCAAATTGTGCAATGTTCCGGCAGCCTGGGAGCAGATAAGCATACCAGTGTCATTTTTCAACATATGCCGGTGTAAAACATTCTGCAACCCCGGCTTAAAATTGATTAATAGGCAAATTTTTTCTAGCATTAAGGGCAGGAAAAATAAGTTGGCTTACGAATAGAACAATTAAAAAGATATTTGAATATGTTTCGTCCTGAGGAACTTAAGTCCGGAGACATCGGTAAGTCCAGAGGCCAGCATTTTATGCTGGCCTCTCTGTTTTGGCCGCAGTAACGTTTTATTGAAGGAGGAATTGCCAATGAAAAGTTATCTTCAACTGGCTCGTCATGAAGGAAACACCGACTTGTTTGATGCAGTGGAAATGGCCATCATATCTTCATTATGGGGAGTCCCCCTGCACCTTCACGCCGAAGGGCTGAGAGGGACCGGAAAAACTACAATAATGAGGGCGGTACGGGATATCTTACCGCATATAGTCAGAATCAGAGGGTGCCTGTACAACTGTGCCCCTGAAAAACCACACTGTCCACACCATAAAGCGCTTACGCCTCAGCAGATAGCGGCGCTGGGAACCGAAGAGGTACCCATGCCGTTCCTGGAAATCTCCCATTCGGCAAAGATCGGCACTATCGCCGGGAGCATAGACTTAGCAAAAATAACTGAGCCTGCCAACCCAACAGCCGCCATTTTGCCCGGAATAATTCCCCAGGCCCACCGGGGTATCATCTTTGTTGATGAAATCAACAGGCTGGCTGATACATCTCCTGAGCTCACGGATGTCCTGCTTGATGTTATGGGTACCAAGCCGGGGCGGATCCAGATTGAGGAGACAGGACTACCGGTGGTGGAGATTCCGGTGCAGGTTTCTGTATGGGCAGCATCCAACCCGGACGAAGAGCCGGGCTCGCTGCAGCAGATACGCCGCCAGCTGGCTGACCGCTTCGACCTGGTTATAGCGATGGGCCGTACCGATGACCCCGACATTATTTCCGACATCCTGAGACAGAGCTGGCCCGGCAGCAGAGGGAAACTTGATATGGAACAGAACCAGGCTGACAAGAAACTTAAGTTCAGAAAAGAAATGGAAACGACAGCAGCCCGGTACGCCCATCTTGCATTGCCGGAATTCCTGCAGAATTACATCGCCAGGATATATGTCAAATATGGACTGGAAAGTTTCCGGTCTGTCGAGGCAATTCAGCATGCGGCAATATTAAATTGTGCCCTCCAAAAAAGGGAGACCGTGCTGGTAAGCGACATAATCAGGATAATGCCCATGGCCCTAAGGCACAGGGTAGACAGTGAAGTTCTGACCGGGATCATTAATTCTGCCCCTGATAATTCAGGCAGCAGCTCGTTCATAAAACCTGTTTTGAGTTTTCTGGGAATTAAATGCCAGAATGGCAATGATTCCGTTAACGTTACACCCGGAGATACAGCAGGTAATAAGTTTGAAAAACCGGCATACCCCGGAGAGCAAAAAAATAACAGCGTAAAACGCCTTAACGAGATTAGCCTGGAAAACCTGATCAAGCCAGAAGGTCGGTGATTTTTGTGGTCCGTAATTCCAGTGAAAGCTACAATAATCAAAAATTAAAAATCATATCCAGCCGCCTGCAGGATTATTTCAGTCTGGACCAGGGTGTTATCATGGGCAGTACCGCAGTGGTCAGCCGGAAGATGCATCAGGAATCCGGCAAACACTCCGGGGAAATCAGTATTTTCCGGGACAGGGACGCCGGTTTGTATTACCTGCAGACCGAGGAACCAAATAAAGTTGTGCATATCGACGTACTCCACCGGCCCGGGGAAATCAACCAGGTTGATGTAGCCAACCGTATTCGCCGGATCATTCCCGCTTATCTTACCGTTGTTGACCGCAACCATGACCGGAGTGAAGAAGAAAAGAATTTGGCGGCCGCCAACCTGGCCAGAAAAGTAATCCTTTATACGGCGATGGGTTACGGTACCGTAATTGACCCTGACCAGAAAGCGGTGCGCGGGACTGATGACAGGTATATCGGCCACGTCCACATACTGGCTAAGCTGGTTCCAAGGTATTACAGCCTGGTTTACTGTATCATTGACGAGGTGGAACGTTCCGTTATATACCAGGGAGGTGAATTGAGGCCGGTTTTCAAGATAGTCCACTACGGAGGCCAGAGAGATATTCCCTTAACCTCCCGTTCTTCTCTTTACCTGCCGCCCATCACTGACAATATGCCTGAAGTCCTGAAAAGACAAAACATGTTCCAGATAATTACCGGCCTTTCCATCCAGTTGGGCAGCATGGAAGCGGCGGCCGATCTCCTTCAGGCTCTCACGCCGGTGCGAAACTATAAGCTCGCCAACCTCCACCGGATTCATGAAAACCTGGGGGAAATCCTCTCCCAAATAGTATCCGCAAATCTGGCCAGGCTGACCCCGTTTGGTTATACCTTGACGAAAACCGGTCGTGAGATGGAAGAATTTTTGCACCGAAACCAGAAAGAACTGGCTGCTGAAATACGCAAAACTATCAGGCAGTTTAAGGCTGTCCCGGCAAGATATCGTTCCTTCCGTTATTCCCACCTGAAGTCAAAAGAAAAACAGTTCCCCGACCGGCATAAAACCGTGCCTCCGAACAGCAATAAATCATGGCCCGGGGAAATTGCGGTTCCGGAAACGGTGGTCCAAGCCGCCAAGAGATGTTTTTTGAGCGGTTCTTCTCGGATAAAGATCAGTGACAGGGATATTCGCGTCTACGCCAGGAAATCCTATGCGCCGGTAGATACCTGTCTGCTGGTCGACTGCAGCGGCAGCATGATGGGAGAACGCATTAAAGCCGTCGGTTATGTGGCCAAATACCTGCTGTTAAACAGCAGGGAGAAAATCTCGCTGGTTACTTTCCAGGAGAAGGAAGCCAAAGTTATGGTACCATTTACCAGGAGTTATGAAGACCTCCACAAAGGCCTGGCTAAAATTGTGCCAAGCGGGCTGACACCCCTGGCCCACGGCATCACCGTAACCCTGGACATGTTCAAAAATAAACGCCCTCGCAACCCCCTCCTGGTGCTGGTTACCGACGGGATTCCGAATCACCCGTTGTGGACAACCGACCCCGTTAAAGACGCGCTAAAAGCGGCAGCCATGATAGCAGAACAAAAAATCCGTTTTGTCTGCATCGGCATCGACCCGGACTATAAATTTCTTCCCTTGCTGGCTGAAGCGGGCAAAGGAAACATATATATAGTTGACGAAAACGACCGGAATAATATGATTGACATCATAACCCGGGAAAAAAAGCAGTACCAGGGCAACTAGTTTTCCAACAGCGTCTCGGCATCCATCAGGGAATCGGCTATTTCCGCAATAGTCTCTTCTATCATGTTCTCCGTGAGGTTTAATCGGTCTGTGGCAAAACCGTCGAAGGGGTACAACAGGCCGTCCCCGCCAAGCCCAATACCCATGGACATACTGGCAGCGTCAGCCACGTGGACAATAGAGGTCAGTTTGGGGTTATTTATAGCTTCCCTGGGAGAATGATGTTTGGCGATAGCCTCCACCAGTATTTCGGGGAGATTCCATTTTTCTGCCACCCGGGCTCCCACCACGGCATGGTCAAAACCAAGTATCTGCCGTTCCGCCTCCATGAAAGGAATTTTCTCTTCATTCACTTTATTGATTACAGAAAGAAAAGCGCTGGTCATATATGTATTTAAAACCGTTTTGCCGATATCATGCAGCAAGCCGGCTATAAATGCCTGGTCGGGCAGTTCATAACCAGTCCTTCTGGCCAGCGACCTGGCTGTCAGGGCCGTGGACATGGAATGCTTCCACAGGTCACCCTTCGGTAAAAAGTATCCCTGAAACTCCTTGTCCATCACATTATATACCGATGCCGCCAGCACCAGGCTCCGGATAGTACCGAAACCTAAAATAACCACTGCCTCATTAATGCTGTAAATCCTCCGCGCATAACCGTAATACGCCGAATTTGCCATCCTCAGCACCTTGGCAGTAAGAACCTGGTCTTTTGTAATAACCTCAGACAATTCGGGAATGGTGGTCTTGGGGTCGCTGGTGAGTTTCAGCACTTTGTGCGTAATATTCGGCAGGGCCGGTAATTCCTCAACTTTTTGCACAATATCATTAAGAGACAACTCCCCCACAAACATCAATCCTTTCCGTTGTTATCCCTTTCTTACCTGGCGCTGAACTTTCTTTCCAAAAACAGCCGGTAACCGCGGAACTCCTCGCTGATCCTGAACAGAGCCCGTTCAATGTCGGTCTTCGTCAATACCATATTGTCAGGTTCCAGAATTTCTATCTTTCTGAACTCTGACCTGGCAATAAGTTTGATGATGTCCTCCAGGCTGTCAGAAGTTATGGACAGGATAACGGGAGCATAAGCTACCTGGGCATTTAGTATTTCATCAAACACGGTATAAACATCACCGCTCATGTCCACCTCGTCAATGGTTATCCCCTGGATAGGTACATTGCGCAGCATGCCCACCTGCTGCTCCCTCATTTCCTCCGCAACTTCCTCGGTGCTTTTGCCCCCGAAAAAGAATTTCCCCGGCTTTTGCGTACCTTTATAGTCAAATCTAACTTTTGCCCGAATTGCCGAATTGAGCATTTCGTCACCCACCTTTGTCCTGACCATACTGTTCTCCTTTCAATACCGCAATTTTTGTTAATTTTCGCCAATGTCAGAAAAAATCCTGCCGCCAGAAATAAAAACTTATTTGCGACAGGTGTTTACCATAGGTCGTATTGTTTAATAGATGACTAAAGGGCTGTTCACTCTAATCCCAGATAACCTGTTCACTGCCACATTCGTAACAGATATTGAAATAATCTTCAGGCCTTTCCCAGGCTTCCTGAGCCGTATCCAGGTCTGCCCCGAGACTTTCCATTTCAGTAATATAACCATTATGGTCAAAATTAGCCACCAGCCCCGATACCGGGCCGTTTGCTGTAGGAGCTGCGGGAGGCACATAGGTGCTGCCGAAACTGAAATTATTGCCGCACCTGGCGCATCTGGGCATCTAACTTCACTCTCCTGGCATTACCTGTCTGCTATTATAACCTGCTATTATCATTGGACATCCTGTGGATTAATATGCATAAAAATGAATTAGCAATAAACACTAAGACAGAAAAGCTTGATCAAATATTTCTGAAAGGGTGATTTGTTTGCGCCGCACTGTTATAGGGCTTTTTAAATCCCTGGACCAGGCCGAGAGAGCCCTGACTCAGATTGAAACCACAGGTCATGCCAACAACCAGATATCACTGCTGGTAAAAAAGTATCCTGACCGTGACCTGGGAATCAATGAAGAATATGCCGAAGAGATTAGCGGTGATCCTTCCATCGGTATTCTCCATGATTTTGACAGCTTCCTGGTCCAGGCAGACGAGGTTGAACTCCCGGTCATCGGAACGGTAACCGCCGGCGGACCCCTGGCGGGAACCCTGATCCAGGGAGATAAATCGCTGGCGGAAGCTCTTGGTTATTACGGGGTAGGCCATGAACGCGCAGCTCAGATTGAAAATTTCGTTGATGACGGTTACGTCCTGACTGTTATAGAAACCAATAACTCCAAAGCCAGTGAAGTGGCCAACCTGCTGAGCAGGTACGGCGCCCACGGGGTGGAAAAATGGAGCAAGACAATTGATAAGCCTATAAGACCATGGAATTAGAACAAGAAAACAGGCCAGTTCAAGAACTTTCCGGCCTGTTTTTGTTACTCCTGTTTCGTCAGCCACTGTTTTAATTTCCACCTTCTTCCAGCGCTACACTCAATTCAATGACTCCTATATCCGAATGAAGCGGTATCAGGATTCTCTTTCTTTCCAATGTGGATATGCTGGCCCGCTGCCCGTAGAGAAGCATGGGAGGAGTTATATCAGATATATAACCTGTCGTTTCCAGTTTGGCCAGAGCCCGGCCGGCAATAACATTGCCCAATTCGGCAATACCGCTGATAACCCAGTCGTTAAAAGACTCCACCGGCTCTCCTAATATTTTCTCCACTAATTTTAAAGCGGTGGAAATTGACATCCCAATAAGGAAAGTTCCTCTTACAGCCCCAATGACATTTATTAAAACAGTGATTTCCTGGGTAGTCCACTTAGAGGAAGCCAACGACAGCTCGCCGCGTACTCCTTTTATTCCGGTTTCAATCTCCAGGATCTCATGAGCAGCAGTCAAAAAAGGATTAATGATTTCCGCTTTCAATTAACTCTCTCCTTTTTCCAGGGTGTTGCCCAAAACTTTCGCGTCTCAGGAATTATATTTGGCTGCAATGGGCATTCTTCTCCCCATTCCAAAGGCTTTTGAGGTAACTTTAAGCCCGGGAGCCGCCTGTTTTCTTTTATACTCATTCCTGTCCACCGTTTCAATCACCCAGCGCACGGTTTCCGGGTTAAAGCCCCTACCGATAATTTCGCCGGCTGAATATCCCTCGTCCAGGTAGTAATGGAGTATTTGGTCAAGGATATCATACGGCGGCAGCGTGTCCTGGTCCCGCTGGTCCGGCCTCAATTCCGCAGACGGCGCTTTTTCTATAATTTCCCGGGGGATAAGCTGCCGGTTCCGGTTAATATGACGGGCCAACTCATATACCATGGTTTTAGGCACATCGGAAATAACGCTCAATCCCCCGCTCATGTCTCCGTACAAAGTACAGTAGCCGACTGCCACCTCACTCTTATTTCCCGTGGAAAGCACCAGGTGCCCGAACTTATTGGAAAAAGCCATCAGGATGTTCCCGCGAATCCGGGCCTGAATGTTCTCTTCGGTAACGTCAGTACCTCTCCCCCGAAAATAGTCCGCCAAAGTCTCAAGATAAGCCGAATAGATGCCGGAAATCGGAATCACCTTGAATTCTATGCCAAGATTTTCGGCCAGTTTTTTTGAATCCTCGATACTCCCCGGTGAAGAGTAAGGGGAAGGCATAGAAATACCAAGGACATTTTCTCGCCCCAGAGCCGCTACCGCCAGGCAGCATGTAACGGCGGAATCGATTCCGCCTGAGAGGCCCAGAACCACCTTGGAAAAACCGCATTTTCGGATATAATCCCGGAGACCCAGAACCAATGCCTCATATATGGATTCCACTTTATCCTGGGGAACATACAGCCCCGGTCTCCCTTTTTTGCTCATATCGACGGTTTGCACCTGTTCCCGGAATGCCGGGAAAACCTGAATAGGCTCGCCGTCCTTGTCTACGCAGAAACTCCTGCCGTCAAATATAAGCTCATCGTTCCCGCCGATTTGGTTTACGTAGACGAACGGTATTTTATGTTTCCGGGCATGGTTTTGGATTATCCGGTAGCGGATCTCTTCTTTTCCTATCTGAAACGGGGAGGCCGAAATGTTGACCAGGATAGAAGCGCCTTTTTTTACCAGTTGTTCGATGGGGTCATAGGAATAATGCCTTTTCGTCCATAGTTCAGGGTCGTTCCAGGCATCTTCACATATGGTGACTCCCACAGTTTCCCCTTTAAAAGGCACCGGGCTGACTTCCGGCGCGGGGTCAAAATACCTTGCTTCATCAAATACATCATAAGTAGGTAGCAGAGACTTGGGCTGGCTGGTTAGTACCTTGCCCTGGTAAATTAATACGGCGGTGTTGTAAAGCCCTCTCCCGGGCTGTTTTGCACTTGGCAGCGGAGCGCCTATAATTAACCCGGTCCGGGGATGATTTTCCGAAATCTTAGCCAGTTCCTGGACCGCATCGCAGGCCTTTTCAATAAAAGACGGCCTCTCCAGGAGGTCTCTGGGGGGATACCCCACCAGGAAAAGTTCGGGAAAGACCAGTAAATCAGGAGAATCTTTACTAATGTCGGCCAGTATTTTAACCGCTTTCCGCAGGTTCCCGTCGATGTCTCCCACCACCGGATTGACTTGGGCCACAGTTACCTTCATGTTGTGATTGTCCTCCTCCAAGAATAGAACTTATGCCGAAGCCTCTTTTCTATTTTATCACAATAAAAAACTAGTTGCTTATTTTATCTTTCAGCCTCTTTATTTCACCTTTTGTCAGGCGCCTGAATTCACCCGGGGCAAGTTCCCCCAATTTCAGAAAATCCAGGGAAACACGCTTCAGTTCCAGGACAGGATGGCCTATTGTTTCACACATGCGGCGGATCTGCCTGTTACGGCCTTCATAGATAGTTATTTCCAAAAGGGCATTGTTTCCCCTTTTCTTTAACAATTTCACCTTGGCCGGGGCAGTCGGCCCATCTGCCAGGCGAAGCCCTTTCCGAAAGCGCTTGAGCTTGTCCTGGTCAGGTACCCCTTGTACCAGGGCCGTGTAAGTCTTACCTATCTGATGCCTGGGATGGGTCAGCGCATATGTCAAGGCACCGTCGTTGGTCAACAGGAGCAGGCCTTCGGTGTCAAAATCGAGCCTCCCGACAGGGTAAACCCTGGTTTTTAACCCTTTCAGGAGATCCGTAACCTTGGGCCGCCCCTGCGGGTCTCTGAGGGTTGTAACATAACCCCTGGGCTTATTTAAGAGAATGTATACCTTCTCTTCTTTTTCTTGAATGACTTTCCCGGCAACTTCTACCACGTCATTCTCCGGGTCAACTTTTATGCCCATTTCCCGCACTACTGTTCCGTTTACTTTAACCTGACCTTCCGCAATCAGTTTCTCACATGACCTTCTGGAAGCTACCCCGGCATGGGCCAGAAATTTCTGCAACCGCTCCATTGCACACCCTACCTTCTTTACAACAATCACGACCAGCCCCGGCGCCAACCGCTGAGCTTAGTATTACCATTATACTGTAATTCGGTTCTTTGTGCAAAAATGATAAGTACACTGTAACTATTTGAAGACAAGATTGCAGATCACAACCGAGGCAATAAAACCGGTGATGTCAGCGGAAAGTCCCGCTATGACCGCATAACGGTATCTGATGACATTTACTGACCCGAAATACAGGGTCAGGACAAAGAAAGTGGTATCCGTACTGCCCTGCAGGGTTGAAGCCAGCCTCCCGATAAAACTGTCCGGGCCGTAAGTTTTGATCAATTCAGCAGTAATGCCGAGGGCTCCCCCTCCCGACAAAGGTCTCATAATCCCCAGGGGTATTACCTCTGCCGGAATGCCAAACATATCCGTAACCGGGGACAATACTTGCACAAACAGTTCCATGGCTCCGGAAGCCCGGAACACGCTGATGGCGACAAACATGGCAACCAGGAAAGGTATGGTCTTAATGGCCGTGGTAAAGCCTTCCTGGGCGCCCTGGACAAATGTTTCATAAACATTAACCCTCCTGACAAAAGCCAGCAGGGTTATCGCGAATAAAATCAACGGAATTGCCCATTTCGCGGCAAGCGAAACCATTTCTATAAACATCTTTGGCTACCCCCGTAAATTTTCCCGGCTACCTCCATTTCCTGTACCCGTATATTCTTCTCATGACCCTGTCCACTATCACTCCCACCGTCATGCCGCAGGCGGTGGCAAATATGGTGGTGCCCACGATTTCGGTGGGATTGGCCGACCCCGCTTTTATTCTGATACCGATCACTGTAGCTGGTATAATCGTTATACAGGAGGTATTTAAAGCCAGAAACGTACACATGGCGTCACTGGCAGTCCGGGGGTCGGACCTGTTGAGTTTCTGCAGTTCTTTCATGGCAATGAGCCCCATGGGGGTGGCCGCATTCCCCAGCCCCAGGATATTGGCGCTGAGGTTCATGATAATGGCCCCCATAGCCGGGTGGTCACGGGGTACACTGGGGAAAAGAAAGGCAGTTACGGGTTTGACAATCCTTGACAGCAGCCTGACCAGACCGGCCTCCTCCGCCACTTTCATTATCCCCAGCCAAAAAGCCATTATGGCAATGAGGCCGAGGGCAAAGTCAACGGCGGTCTGAGCGCCTTTCAAGGCGGCAGTAGTGACGGCATCGATGTTCCCGTTAATGGCTGCCACTATTATTCCGATTAACAGCATCCCAACCCAGATTACATTAACCATTTCCCGCCCTCCCGGGTACATGAAAATCCTGCGTTATATGATAATTATGACCCCCGGAGGAAAATTAGAACCCCACCTGCGGCAGGGTTCTGCGGTTGCCCATTTAACGAAAAAAACCGGTCAATCCAAGTTTTTTGACTTTTTCACTTATTTTCGACCGGTCAGTAATGTACAATCCCTTTTCTTTCATTCTTTCAAAATACACCGACCCTGAAAAGGTGTATTTTTGCTTCAATCCTTCCTCGGTTTTCATCTGCCCGTGCATAAAGGATATTATATCACCTACAGCCAGCTCCGGCGGCAGGATTCTCGGCGCTAAACCCCTGGCGGCCCTGGCTGCATTATCGCCGGCCAGGGCTCCGGTAATAATCGCCTCAGTGTGGCCTACCAGCAGTCCTGTTTTCTCCCCCGCGCAAAAGAGGTTATTTAACCCTTTAACCTTCAGGGAATCGTCACACGGAGCCATAGCCATAAATCTTACTGAATTTCCCTGCCCGCCGGAATACGGGTCCGCATAGCGGGCCTCCCTGAAACCGTCGATTTCTCTCAAGCTTTCTATGGGAAAAAACGGGGTCATCAGCTTGGCATGGCCTGTATCAAGAATAATCAGGTTTGTGGCGTATTCATCCATGGCATACTGCTGGCAGGCTTTTCTCCGGAGCGAATCCTTTTTGTGAAACTTTTCCGGCAGGGGAATGATAACCACTCCATGGCGGTCCAGTTCCCTGACAAGAGACTTTTTTAAAGACCTTTTATCAAGTTTGCACGAACCGCTCATGGCTTCGAACTGGTGCGTTCCTTCTCCCGCCATTATCTCGCTGACTCCCGCCAGTCCCGCCAGGCTGTTCCTGGGCCCGAATGAAGGGCACCTCAGGATGCACATTGCACAGCCTGTCCCGTACTTGATGCAGTTTTTCATGGGGCCGGCCGTTCCCGTAGTATCAATAAACACGTCACCTTCTATTTTTTCTCCCGCCTGGGTTTCCACAAACTCAATAGTACCGTTTTTTACACCGGCATGATTGACCAGGCTGCGAAATTTAATTTTGATCCCCCTGTTTTCCAGCGTTTTCCTGACAGCAGGCTCTATTCTCTGCACATCATACAGGGTAGCATGCCTGTGTCCGGGGAAATCAACATTCTTATGCCTGGCAACAGAATCGATGATGCCAAAAATGTCTCCGGCTCCTAATGCCACAGCCTCTTCGGCAGCCGTATACCGGCCGTTGTTTCTGACAATACCTCCCACCAGCCCGGTCCCCAGCAGCAGATCCGTTCTTTCCAAAAGAATTACATCCGCCCCGGCTTTACCGGCAAAATAAGCGGCGGCACACCCGGCCCAACCGCCTCCGGCTACTACAATTTTCATGGTTGAGCCTCCTTTCCGGTTAGGTTGACGCCAAAACTTTATTCACTTTTGGTTATTATATGCTAAAAGTTTTTGGTGCGACTTTAATTTAAATTGTTCAACCCCATTAAAAAAAGTGGGTTTCCCCACTGTTTGCTAGCATTCCGGATGTTTTTTTTCTCTTCTGAACATACTCTGAACCTGCGAAAGAAGCTGCGGCGCCACATCAATAATCCTGTCAACCACGGCATTACCGTACACCGGAAGCAGCCTGATCTGTCCCTGGCCTACTACCAGAAAACCTACCGGCTGGACGGAAACTCCCGCCCCGCTTCCGCCTCCGAAGGGAAGAGATGTCCCTCGCCCCTGCTGGCCGCCCTGACCGCCGCCCTGCTGGTCAGTTTGCTGGCCGGTGGCCTCAAACTCGCCTCCGCCGGCGGCAAAACCGCAAGCCACTCTGGAAACAGGAATAATTACACTGCCGTCAGGGGTCTCAACCGGGTCTCCCACAATTGTATTAACATCAACCATTTGCTTTATACTCTCCATTGCAGTTTTCATAAGACCTTCTATCGGGTGATCGGCCATTTGTTTTCCTCCTCCTGGCGTATTTAAGGTTTTAACGCAAGTTTTACAAAATTTAGGCCCGCAATTATAATATGACCGATTCTCACATCAAATATGCAGTGAAAGTCCAGTCTCAGACAGGTACAGTCAAAACAAGGAATTACCGACAACCGGGGAGCGTTCACAACAGTTCCCGCATGGCTTCGGAATACACTGTAAAGATATCCTTTCATTCCCCAAAGTATACCTGTTGCTACACCTGTGTCAGCCGGGTCACCAAAGCCTACTTGAGTGATCCAGGTCAGGTGATGAAACCTGATTGTTTTCAGCAGTTTTCTAAGCACTTTCCGGTAACGTTGCAGGTATTCCAACCCCTGTTGCAGGTATAACGGCAATTTGCTCAATACAGCAGTTAAGACCGGTATTTTTACGATCAAGCCCTTGTCCTCAACAGGATGTGAAACCGCCCCCTGTATACCGGTCTCAATCTTGAGCACAGGTTCCAGGAAGTAACGGTCAAGTTCTACCACCGGTATATTGGTTTGATACCTGATAAGACCCTGCAATGTCGCCATTTCTACCTTGATATTGTCGTCAGGCCCCTGCCGCTTGTATTCCACCTCAAAACGAATCCGGAGGAACATCAGCGCCACAATGAAAATTATCAGAAGGAAAACATAAATACCGATACCGACCAAATGAATCACCTTGATACTATTTCCTTTACTGTATTATTTTTGCTTTACAGCGCCTGAACTATTCAATTTTTGCTATTTATTTAGTTTGCATTTTTGGTGTTCTTTTAAAATACACCTGTCCATGACAACTTCCAGCCCCGCCCGGCGGGCCACCTCGGCCGCTTCTTCATGCACAATGCCTTCCTGCATCCAGACAACCTTTACTCCTTTCCTGGCCACCGCCTGTTCCACAACCGGCGGCACATCAACCGGCCTGCGAAAGATGTCCACCACATCAATCTCTATATCCGCTGGTATCGAGTTAAGGTCAGGAAAAGACTTCTCGCCCAGGACTTCGTCTACCATGGGGTTCACCGGAATAATCCGGTACCCGCATTCCTGAAGGTATTTGGCCACCCTGTAGCTGGCTTTCTCGGGTTTATCGGAAAGACCTACCACAGCAATAGTTTTAATGGCATCAAAATTCATTTGCTCACCTTCCCTTTGCTTATTTTCCATGTCAAAATCCAACCTGTCCGCGTTTCCGTGCCGATAGGCGAATTCTTCCGGGTCGGGCAGTTCGGAGAGGTCCTTGAGCCCAAAATACCGCAGAAAGCCGGGAGTCGTCCCAAACAATATCGGGCGTCCGGGACCTTCCTTCCTGCCCACCTCTTTCACCAGGTTTTTTTCTATCAGGGTTCCGAGGGAACTGTCCACCTTTACTCCCCGGATTGCCTCTATCTCAGCCCGGGTTATCGGCTGTTTGTATGCTATAATGGCCAAAGTCTCAAGAGCTGCCTTGGATAACCCATACGTACTCTGGGGCTTGTACAATTTTTCGATATAGGGGGCAAATTCCGGACGCGTGTACATCTGGTAACCGTTGGCCACCAGCTGAATATTGATCCCGCGTTGCTCGTTATTGTATTCCGTGATCAGTTCTTCAATTAAGGTCTTAATTTCCTCTTCCGGCAGTTCCATGATCTGGGACATGGTCTTGAGTGTTAACGGTTCTTTCGATACAAACAAGAGACATTCAATAACGGACTTTGTCTCCCTGGGAAACATCAGGCCCATGACTTACACTCCTTCAAGCTTCGGCAGCTTCTTTCTCCCTGCTGTAAACCATAATATCTCCAAACGCCTTGGACTGGTAAGCCTTTACCCTGCCAACCCTGATCAATTCAAGAAGGGCCAGAAATGTAACAATAATCTCTACTCTTGATATGCCCGGGCGGAACAGGTCTTTAAAGACTATTCCCCGGCTCTGAAAAAATAACCGGCGCGTAATCTCTCTCATCTTGTCTTTAATGGTTACTTCATCCCTGGGGATTTCACCCACCAGGTCACGTTCCGCCACCCGGTCCAATACTTCCTGCAAAGCGGCCAGCAGAGTATGCATAGTTATTCCCTGCAGGGGGTTTTCTTCACTGAACAGGTGCAGAAACATCTCATCTTCATTGGGCCTGGTATAAACCCTGTTCATGAGGGCTTCCCTTTCCTGCAGGCAGTCGGCAATGGCCTTGAACTTCCTGTATTCCAAAAGCCGCTCCACCAGTTCATCCCTCGGGTCATAATCCTCCTCAACCGGTTCCTCGTCCGGGACAGGGGGTTTGGGAAGCAGCATACGGGCCTTGATTGCCAGCAGTTGGGATGCCATTACCAGGAATTCGCTGGCTATTTCCAGGTCGAGCATCCGCATCACTGCAATATATTCCAGGTATTGCTCCGTGATTTTGGCTATGGGTATATCGTATATGTCAACCTCGTTTTTTTCAATAAGGTGAAACAACAGGTCAAAAGGCCCTTCAAACACCTCAAGTTTTATCTGGTAAGCCAACAGGCCCCCTCCTTACACTATTTTCATCGCCGACCTGACTTCTGCCATGACCTCCGCCGCTCTCTGGCGGGCTTTCTTCGCCCCCTCGGCCAGCAGTTCGTCCACATACTGCGGGTTCTGTTCGAGCCGGGCCCGTTTTTCTCTCATCGGCAGCAGGAAACGGTCCAGTTTTTCCGCCAGGGCCTTCTTACAGGCCACGCAGCCGATACTGCCGGCCCTGCAGCTCGCTTCGATGCCGACAACGTCTTCATTATTATAAATGGTGTGGTAGGTGTGGACTGTACAGACATCCGGATGGCCGGGGTCCGTTTTGTGAATTCTGGCCGGGTCTGTAATCATACCCCTTACCTGGGTTGTTATTTCATCGGTAGTGGCGGAAATATTGATTACATTGCCATAGCTCTTGCTCATTTTGCGCCCGTCAATTCCGGGTAAAAAGGCTACTTTGCCCAAAATTGACTGCGGTTCCGGAAACACATGCGAGTTGAACAGATAATTAAACCTCCGGGCAATCTCCCTGGTCAATTCCAGGTGAGGCAGCTGGTCCTCCCCGACCGGAACCGCGGTAGCTTTGTAAACAAGAATGTCGGCTGCCTGAAGCAAGGGATACCCCAAAAACCCGTAAGTGTTTATGTCTTTACCCTGCTCGCCCAACTGGATAATCTGGTCTTTGTAGGTCGGCACCCTTTCCAGCCATGAAAGCGGGGTGATCATCGAAAACAGTAAATGAAGTTCGGCATGCTCCTTGACATCCGACTGGACAAAAATTACGCTTTTCTCGGGGTCAATGCCCACAGTGAGCCAGTCAATCACCATGTCCCTGGCCTTTTCCCTGATCCCCTGCGGGTCCTGGTATTCTGTACTGAGTGCATGCCAGTCGGCTACCATGAAGTAGCAGTTATACTCATCCTGCAGTTTTACCCAGTTTTCCAGTACGCTCATGTGTCCCATGTGGAGTTTTCCTGTCGGCCTCATGCCGCTCAGAATAGTACCCTTGCTCATCTCAACAACCCCTTCTAGATAATTCTTCTTTAAAAAATTCTTTACTGCCTGCAATCCGGCAGATTTCACTACATAAAATACAGCATACTCTGTAGCGCTTCAAATCCGACCAGGCTGGCTATAGCCATTTCCACAAGCCGGACAACGGGTATCAACACCATGCTGATAATGCCGGTTATCATCAGGAGAAGCAAAATCACAACACCATATTTTTCCAGGACAAAAACCATATGGCTGTACCTTCTCGGCAGCAGGCCCGCCAGGATCTTGGACCCGTCCAGGGGAGGAACCGGAATAAAATTGAACACCGCCAAAATCACATTAATATGGAATATATACAGAAGAATTCCGTCAACAATATTTTTTTGAAAGCCGATAATCTTCCACAGCAATACTGTGACAACTGCAATAACCATATTGGAGGCGGGTCCGGCCAGGGAGACCCACAACATGCCTCTCTGCCTGTCTCCCCGGAAGTGGAATGGGTTAACAGGGACAGGCTTGGCCCAGCCAAACTTAAAGATTAACAGGAAAATTGCTCCCAGCGGGTCCAGATGCTTGATTGGGTTAAGGGTCAGCCGGCCCAGGTTTTTCGCTGTCGGGTCGCCCAGTTTGAAGGCCACCAGGGCATGGGCATACTCGTGAAAGGTTAAACCTATCAAAAGCGCCGGCAGCGTCAAAAGCACGCTTTCAATATCGATTGAAGGCAATAGCATTAGCTCCTTTCCGTAACCCCGATTTTCGTCAGGTATTCTTCCACAAATCGAATCTCCTCTTCTCTGGTGGTTATTTGCCCGTCCAGCTTGGCATCCCTGGCGGCATCGAGGGCTTCCTTAAAATAAGGCCCCGGTTTGTATCCCAGTTTCTTAATATCTTCTCCATTTATGGATAATTTATTGTGCCTTGACCGGGCCAGATAGTTTTTCAATCGTTCCCTGACCACGTCACTGGCGGCGCTGGCCATGATATATACATAACCCTCATTGGAAATACCTCTCAACACTGCGGCAATCTCACTGATTCTCATCGGTTTGTTCTGCGAAAGCCAAACTACAACTTCAGGGCAGCGGCACAGTATTTCGGCCAACTTTCTTTTCTCCTCTTTGGTGAGCCTGAGCTTTTCGTCAATCTGGGAAACCCGGCAACCGGTCTTCCTGACCAGCACGCCCAGGTATACCACCCACGCGTCCAACTTGTCAAGATGAATATTCCTCATAAAGTCGATGGCTGCCGGCAGTTTTCTCAATATTTCAATCGTTTCCTGTTCCAGGTTGGCCTCCGGCAGTATAAAGGACCAGATATTCAGTTCCCGCATCCTTAGAATGGCCTCAACCGGTGAAGCCTCCCCAAGTATATGTTTCAGTTCCTCTCTGACCCTGTCCGCCGACAGCTTGGCCAGCATTTTTGATTTGATGGCATTTTTAGCCAAGGAAAGGGTCTGGCTCTCGATCTTAAAATTATAGCGCTGCTCGAAACGGACAGCCCTTAAAATCCGGGTCGGATCCTCCACAAAACTTAGATTATACAGAACTCTGATAATTCCTTCTTCCAGGTCCCGCCGCCCCCCGAAGTAGTCAACCAATCCCCCGAAATTCTCGGCACTCAAGGTAATCGCCATGGCATTAATGGTAAAGTCACGCCGGTACAGGTCCTGTTTGAGGGAAGACACCTCTACTTTTGGCAGGGCAGCAGGGTATTCGTAGTACTCGGTCCTGGCGGTGGCCACATCTATCCTGAAATTATCGGGGAGAATGACCACGGCGGTGCCGAACTTCTCATGGATTCGCACCCTTCCGCAAAGGAATTGGGCCAGGGCCCGGGCAAAAGCCAAACCGTCTCCCTCCACAACAAGGTCGATGTCCAAGTTTTCCACACCCAGGATAAGGTCCCGCACAAAACCTCCCACCGCAAAAACCGCGAACCCTTCCCTGTCAGCCAGGTAGCTTACCTGTCCCAAAAGGTCTCTGATGGCGGGCGGAAGGTTATTCAGCATTAATTCGGTAACATTGTCATACCCTTTACCTGCCACCGGCTGCGTGATATTATAAACCTTCTCGTATTTCTCGGGGTAATTCTCCCCGTGCAGCGTCCTCAGTACATCTGTCCGGGATACGATACCGACTATTTTGCCCCCGTCAATCACCGGCAGCCGGCCAATATTGTGGTCAATCATCAAATGCTGGATCTCCGGCAGAGGGGTCTCTTTGGAAACGGTGATCACCCTTCCTGACATAAAACCCTTGACGGGTGCATGGCCGAGGCCGTGATGTTTGGCCTTTTCAATATCTCTCCGGGAAATAATGCCTACCATCTTTTCCCCATCCACCACCGGAAGCCCGGTATGGCCGTAACGCAGGAGTATCTTCCCGGCCTCTTCTATCGTGGTATTCATCGGCACGGTCTTAACAGGGGTTGACATGATATTTTCGGCCACAACCTCGTGCCGGACATTTTCTTTTAATAATTCTTTTATTTTGGCAATAATATCCTCAAGGTTTCCTTCCCGGACAGTAGCCGAGGCAGCCATGGCATGGCCCCCGCCGTTGAAGTGGGCAAGTATCTTCGATACATCTACGGCATCATCCTTGCTTCTGGCCACCAGGTGAACCCGGTCGCCCATGTGCACTGCGGCTATAGCCACATCTATATTGACCACGTCAATAAGCTTGTGGACCAGCAGGGATAAGCCCCCCACATAGTCGTCGGTTTCCCCTTTGGTCAGCAAAATTTGGACTCCGTTAATATCATATGTTTCCGAAGAAACAATAAGCGTGTTCAGCAGGGTTTTTTGCTGTTCCGACAGCGGCCGGTCAATAAAATCGGCAACCACGGAAAGTTTTGCCCCTTTGGAAAGTAAATAAGCCACTGCCTCGGCATCCCTGGGTGTGGTGGTGGGAAAGGTCAGGCTGCCGGTGTCTTCATAGATGCCCATGGCAAAAACGGTTGCCTCAAATGAATTGATGGATATGCCGCGTTCTCTCATCAGTTCCACCATAAGGGTAGTGGTGGCACCCACCTGGTCAATTACTTCGTAACTTCCTTTAATATCATCCGCGACCCTGGGGTGATGGTCAATGATATGTACTTCCAGGCCCGGATTCTCCAGGACGGCGCGGGCCTCGCCGATCCGGTTGGGAGTTTTGGTGTCAACCAGGATAAGCCGGGTAACCTCTTTGTAAGGAACGTCTTTTGCCAGCATGAAGGTGAAAGTGTCTTTGTGCAAGGCCATAAATTCCCTGACGTTTCTATGGAGTTTACCGGCATAAACCAGTTCGGCGTCAGGATATATCTTTTTGGCGGCTATCATTGAAGCCAACCCGTCCAGATCCGTATTATTGTGGCTGACAATAATCTCCATACCGCTCCCCCTTGCACTGTTACCGCAATATTATATCACAATTTGGTAAAGAAAAAAAGCGTTCGCCAGTTTGAGGCAGGTTAACCGCCAAGGCGCCTTATGTTGGGCTGTTGACAAATTAACATTGTTAATAATTTACCCCCTTGGTTAAAACCAAGGGGGTCTGATGGATGGTTTGCTCCGCAAACCTTCCGATTTTTTTACTAGCACCTATCACCTAACACCTGCTCACTGTTCACTGCCTACTACCGGTTACTACGGACAGGGGTTTGTTTTTTTTCATCCTTTCAGGGATCACATCATTCCTTACCAGGTCATCAAGGGTCTCTCTTTTTACAACGAGGTCGGCATGGCCGTCCTTGACAAACACTACTGCCGGGCGCATCAGACGGTTATAATTGCTGGACATTGAATAATTGTATGCCCCGGTGCAGAAAACCGCCAAAATATCTCCGGGTTCAATAGCAGGAACATGCAAGTCCCAGATTAACATATCACCGGACTCACAGCATTTCCCCGCAATAGAAACCTCATCTACCCTGGGCTGGTTGGCTTTATTGGCTACCACGGCCTCATAGCGGGCCTGGTAAAGGGCGGGCCTTGGATTATCAGTCATTCCCCCGTCTACAGCCACATATTTTCTCACTCCGGGAATGTCCTTGACTGAACCGACCGTATAAAGTGTGGTCCCCGCCTCACCTACAATAGAACGTCCCGGCTCCACTATCACCCTGGGCATAGGGTAATTCATTTCTTCCGCCATGCGTCTGACGGTTTCCATGACTATGGCGGCATATGTTTTAATATTAGCCGGTTTGTCCCCTGAAACATAATAAATACCGAAACCGCCGCCCAGGTTAAGTTCCTCGAACCTGAACCCCGTCTCAGCATATACTTTGTTGTAAAAATCCATCATTACCTCGACCGTATGCTGGTACGATTCCAGTTCAAATATCTGTGAACCAATATGGCAGTGCAAGCCTTTTAAATTGATATTATTCAGTTCCAGCGCCTTTTTGATGCCTTCCATAGCCTGCCCGTTGCTCACTACCAGTCCGAACTTGGAATCTATCTGACCGGTCTGGATATATTCGTGAGTGTGGGCCTCAATTCCCGGAGTAACCCTCAGCAAAATATCCGCCTTGGTCCTTAAGGCGCCGCAGAGCCGTTCCAGGCATTCCAATTCATAAATATTATCTACAACAAACCTGCCAACCTTGGCTTCCAGGGCAAAGTTAACTTCCTCACGCGACTTGTTATTGCCGTGAAAATATATTTTTTCTGCGGGAAACCCGGCTTTTAAAGCCGTATAGAGTTCCCCGCCCGAGACCACATCAAGGCCCAGTCCCTCGGATTCCACAAGACGGCACATGGCCAGTGTCAGAAAAGCCTTACTGGCATATATGACAAAGGAATCAGGGTATGTACCGGTAAAAGCCCCGTAATATTCCCGGCACTTTTCCCTGATTAACTGTTCATCCATTACATAAAGAGGGGTCCCGAATTCCTTGGCCAGGTCAACGGTATCGCAACCGCCGATTTCCAGGTGACCCTTATCGTTTACTTGCATTGTTCCATGCAGCTTCACAGTGTTCTTTCCCTCCTGAAAAAATGTCGCTTTTCCAAAACGGCATAGAGAAATTTTCATAAATTGTAACATATACAAAATTGTTAGTCAATAAATAAAGAGACCCGTCATGGCTCTTGGATTCACAACACGGGAGGGGTTTCCCCTCATCCCAAATTGTATTTTTCTCTGATCTGCCGGGATACTTCATGCAAGACCCGGAAAGCCTTTTCCACCGTTTCATTACCGTCCAAATTAACCAGGCAGCACCTGGCCGGAGCAAGCCAAGCCTGGCTCAACACCTGTTTTTTCGGTATACCGCGGGCATCCAGGTAATCCCACATCTCTTCCAGTTTACTAGTTAGGGAGTCAACAGATTCCTGAATGAACTCCTCTGTCATGGTGGGCACAATACCCCAGGAAACGATGCCGCCGTTATCGAGAAACTCTTTGATTTGGTCGACATACTTGACAAATATCGGCCCGTTGCTTAAGACGTCAATGGACAGGATATCAAGATCCACTCCCTTCAGCAAAAACGACCAGTCGGGGTTCCCGCATAAATGCACCCCTTTGGGCCCCTCCAGAAGCGCCAGGAATTCTTGGAAGTCTTTCTTGGCCACCTCAGCGGGGTAACCCGTAAAAGACCCGAAAATGAAACTCAACCCCGGCTCGTCAATCCAGACAAAAGAATTGGGATTGACCTCAGCCAGCTCCCGGCGCTGGACATTAATTTTTCGGGCCAGAAATTCATACAAGAATACTCTTACCTCATCATTGTATATGATCGGTTTTTTATTCTCGTCCGCGATCTTCAGGCCAAAACTGATAGGACCTATGGACTGGCCTCTGATCAAAGGATAATTCTTTAACCGGGGGTCGTTTAAAAATCTGCGGTACACAACTGAATATTTCCCGGCAATCCGGAAGAAATCGTCATTGTCATAATTCTCGACGTAGTTCGGCAGCTCTTCATAAAACCTGGCGGTGTCAAAAAATATTTTGTAATTGACATCATCTATCGTTACCCCGGGGAAATTTTCCGTAACCTGAACATACATGTCCTCGTAAAAATTCACGTGAGGCAGCTGGGGCCAGAACGGAATGTCCACACTGAAAGCTATTTTCATGGCCTCTTCAATATCTTTATGAGGCAGTATGCCCATGGCTGTAGTCTGGCAGTTTCCTTTTAGTTTCATTAAAATTCACCTGTCTTTTAGCGCAATTTTTTTTTCTAACATGCGTGTAAACTCCTCGGCCGGGAGAGGCCGGCTGAATAGATAACCCTGTATTTCGTTACACTGCTGCCGTTTTAAAAAAGCAAGCTGTTCCTCAGTCTCCACTCCCTCCGCAATAACTTTAAGATTTAAATTCTGGGCCAGGGCTATAATTGCCTTGGTGATGGCAGCATCCTCCCGGCCCTCCGTAACGTCGCGGACAAAGGACTTGTCAATTTTCAGGGTATGGTTGGGGAAATATTTTAAGTAATTAAACGATGAGTAGCCGGTACCAAAGTCATCAATGGCAATTCGGACTCCCAGGTCTCTAAGCTCCCGCAGCGTTGAGATAGTGTGTTCAACATCCTGCATAGCTACAGTCTCAGTAATCTCCAGCTCCAGCCACCGGGGATCCAATCCTGTTTCTTTTAAAATTCTATCCACTGTTTCCACCAGGTCTTTCTGCTGGAACTGCCGCGCCGAAAGGTTTACGGTCACGCGCAGGGGCGGAAATCCCGCATCCTGCCAGGCTTTGTTTTGAGCACATGCGGTCCGCAGCACCCATTCCCCAATGGGGACGATCAGCCCGGTTTCTTCGGCATAGGGAATAAACTCCGCGGGAAACACCGTTCCACGTTCCGGGTGCTCCCAGCGGACAAGAGCCTCCATTCCAATAATCTGTCCCGTTTCGGTATTTATCTGCGGCTGGTAATGGATAACAAACTCCTGGCGCTCCAGCGCCCTGCGCAGAGCTATCTCCGAGGTCAGGCGTTCCATGTTCTGATCGCTCATCTCCGCAGTATATAATTGATAATTATTTCCCTGTTCTTTAGCCCTGTACATAGCGGTGTCGGCATTCTTCATCAACGTATCCGCATCTTGGCCGTCGTTCGGGTAGACGGCTATCCCGATGCTGGGTGTGATATAGAATTCCTGGCCGCCAAGCCGCCATGGTTTCTTCAGGGCTTTCAGAATCTTTTTGGCAATCTTAACCGCGTCTTCGGGCTGAGCAATTTCCGGCAGCAGAAAACAGAACTCATCACCGCCCATCCGGGCGACTGTATCGCTTTTCCGCACACAACTTTTGAGCCTGTCTGCAACCCGCTTGAGCAGCCTGTCTCCCATAGCATGTCCCAAAGTGTCATTCACCAGTTTAAAGCGGTCCAGGTCAAGAAACATTACAGCCAGCATCTGGTGGTTGCGTTCGGCGTGAGCCAGTTCCATATGAAGGCGGTCATTAAACAGCATCCTGTTGGGCAAGCCGGTTAGAGCATCGTGTACCGACATATACATGAGATGCTCTTCGGCGCTCTTTAGTTCGGCTATCTGCCGGCGCATTTCGGCCAATTCCTTAATCAGCTGCTCCACAGACTTTTCTTCGTCAGTCATGGATAAAGCACCCCTTCGTGCGGTCAATAAAAAAACCTACTGCCGAACTGGACTTCGAAGCAAGTAGGAATTTTCGGCAACCGGCTGTCCTAACAAATCAGTGCCTGTGGCCAGTGGTCAGTTGCCAGTTCTTTGGCCGGCGAGTTACCTTAGAACTACTTACTATCCATTATTAACTGCGCACTGCCCACTGCTTACTGCTCACTGTTTTGTTGTAGACCCTTGGCTTTGCGTCCCTGCTTTTCAGCAGGTTTGCCCTTGTCTGGAATAAGTTCCTGTGTTTTCTAATACGTATTTATTTCGACATTATTCTCTAAATCCCTGCAAACTTTTAACAATTTTACCTGAGGAGTTTTTGTTGTGGCTTATGCACAAAAACGGGTCTGCACCACCGAGCAGACTCCGTAAAGTATATTGCTTTATTATTCTATTTCTTCCATCCAATTATATTTATCTTCTTTGGTGCCATACTGGATACCGGTAATTTCGTCATAAAGTTTCAGAGACGTTTCGCCGGCTTCGCCGTTATTGACGGTAATGACTTTGCCTCCCCAGTTTAAGGAAGAAACCGGGGAGATCACGGCTGCTGTGCCTGTTCCGAATATCTCCTGAAGAGCGCCTTTGTCGTGGGCCTCATATACCTCGTTAATGGACAGTGGCTCCTCGCCGACATCCATCCGCCATTCTCTGGCCAGGTGGAGTACAGACTCCCTGGTTATCCCCCCCAGAATGCTGCCTTCCAGCGGGGGGGTAATCAATCTGTTGTTAATTTTAAAGAAGATATTCATTGTTCCTACTTCTTCAATATATTTCTTGTGGATGCCGTCCAGCCAGAGAACCTGGGTATAACCCTGAGCTTTGGCCTCTTCCGCAGCCAGGATGCTGGCAGCGTAGTTGCCCGGGGTTTTAGCGGTTCCGATACCGCCTTTTACAGCCCGGACATACTTGGTCTCAACCCATATTTTCACAGGTTTAAACCCTTCCGGGTAATAAGCCCCAACCGGGGACAGGATGATAAAAAGCCTGTATGTATAAGACGGACGCACTCCGATGTACGGGTCCATGGCAATAATAAACGGCCTGATATACAACGAAGTTCCTTCACTGGAAGGCACCCAATCCTTTTCTATGCTCAGGAGTTTCTTTAGAGCGCCAAGTACAAACTCTACATCAATCGCCGGAATGCACAACCGTTCGGCCGACCGGTTCATTCTCTCCAGGTAAGACCTGGGCCGGAATATTTTTACTTTACCGTCTGCTGTGCGGTAAGCCTTAATTCCTTCGAAAATAGCTTGTCCATAATGCAGGACCATATTGGAAGGCTCAATGCAAAATGGTCCGTACGGTTCTATTCTGGGACTGTGCCATCCTTTATCGGTTTCATAATCCATCACAAACATGTGATCTGTAAAAATAGTGCCAAAACCCAACTTCCCGTTCTGGGGCTTCTCCTTAGGATTCTTTGTCAAATTAATGCTTAGCTCAGTACTCATGTAACTTCCTCCTCATATATAAATGCTGATACATATAAAAATAAAGTTCGCGGCGAGGAGTCAAACGGCCGCAAACATGTGGTCGTCCGTGGAAGTTATCGCGCTCCGAACCAAAATAAAACATGGCTAAATATATTGTAACAGCTATATACATGGTTAAGTCAAGACAAATATTTAAAAAAATGTCTGGAAAATCAAAGGGGGCTGTCCCAAAAGTCAACTTTAATGCTTTTGATAAACAGCGAGGAAGGGCCGGGTATCTTCCTTCAGGGCGGCAACAACTCAGCCAGCAA
>DYZU01000165.1 GCA_022735835.1 Thermincola sp.
TAGTCGTCAAGGCCGCAGAAGACGTGCTAAAATCCGGTATCGACATATATGAGGCGGTGATGAACGGACTGGTACCGGGAATAGAAGAGGTCGGCACCCTGTATGAACGGGGAGAATATTTTGTGCCGGAAATGCTTATGTGTTCTGATGCCCTCTATGCCGGACTAAATATCCTGCGGCCGCATTTAAAAAAAGAAAAACCTAAAGTCAATGGTCAGATAGTAATCGGTGTGGTCCAAGGAGACATTCATGACATTGGCAAAAATATTGTTAAAATGATGTTTGATGCGGCAGGTTTTCAGGTGCATGACCTGGGCCGCGATGTGCCCCTGGAAGAGTTTGTCCGCGAGCAGTTGCGCACAGATTCCGAAATTGTGTGCCTTTCAGCAATGATGACCACAACCATGCATAGTATGAGTGAAATAATTAAGAAGATAAAGGAAAAAAACCCCCAGGTAAAAGTAATGGTGGGGGGAGCACCCCTTAGTGAGGAGCTAGCAAATAAATGGGGGGCCGACGGATATGCAAAAGACGCCCATAATGCCATTAAATATGCTATTATGATGGTTAACAGATTAAAGAAACTGATACACGAAACCGGCAAACTATAGAAACGCCGCCAAATTATTTTTCAATCTGATAGTATGCAGAACATATTTTGACATAATTTGCATTGAATTTCATTTATAATAAGATTAATTAAGTAGTGAATTATAATTTTACTCCCCGTTTAGAGGAGTGCCTTTCCAGAAACCCGGGTGAAGTGCTGAAAAAAGCCCGTTAACGGTAGAATTATTTATTCTTTTGGAAAAGGAAGTTTTCTTGTGGTGATGAAACTGGTTAGTGAGCATAAAAATGAAGTGGGGAAGACAATGGACCGAAGACTAAACAGGATTTATCGGTCTTGGGAAAAATTTATAAATAATTTTGAAATTGAACCATATGTCATAAGACCTCTTGTGGCAAATTCCTGGCACCGCTGCCTGAGAATGAAGGTCGATCCTTTCGCTTCGCTATGTGACCTGCGCCTGCTGAGCCCTTACCAGATTGAAAAACGAATCAGGCGCAGGCAAAAGCTGATTGACGCCGCAATGCCGTTTATGTCACATCTGTATAACTTTCTGAAGGGCTCAGATTCGCTGGTCTGCCTTGCCGACGACAACGGGATGGTACTTGACGTTTTACAGGACCCGGTGATTCAACACCGGATAAAACACCTGTGTCACCACGTCGGCTCCGAATGGAGTGAAGCCATTGCCGGTACAAATTCAATAGGCACTGCTCTTTTTGAAAAGAAACCGGTTCAAATAACCGCCAGTGAGCATTACTGTAAGGTCATGCATGAATATACCGGCTCTGCTGCCCCCATCTTCAGCCCGGAAAAAGAATTATTGGGAGTCCTCTGTATTGTTGGGTTATATCAGAATGTACACCCACATACTCTGGGAATGGTTGTGGCCGCAACATCGGCGATAGAAAACCAGCTCGTCAGCCAGAGGGCTTCTTATGAACTGCTGATTGCCTACAACAAAGTGAAAACAGCCATTGAAACCATGAATGACGGCTTAATCGCTATAGAGGCCAACAGCCAAATAACTCAGCTTAACTCAGTCGGGGCCAAAATATTACAGATAAACAGAGAAGACTGCATCGGGAAGAATGTCTCGGAGGTTTTCGGGACTGGTTTTCCACTCCTGGAAGTTATTACTGCCGGAAAAGAATTTCACGATAAAGAATTCTTTATCGAAACCCCCTCGGGAGGGACACGCTTCACATCAACTGCCAAACCTATCAGGGACGCCAACGGGAATATTACCGGGATGATAGCTACCCTGCGGGAAATAGATACCGTCCACAGGCTGGTCAATAAAATGGTAGGAGCCCAGGCCACCTTAACATTTGATGATATTATTGGAAACGATCCCCAGTTGCATGCGTTAATTAAACGGGCCAAAAGGGTTGCCAGGAGCAGTTCCACAATTCTCCTGCAGGGGGAAAGCGGAACGGGGAAGGAAATTTTTGCCCAGGCCATCCATAATGCCAGCGGCCGCAGCGGAGGTCCGTTTATAGTTATCAACTGCGGCGCCATACCCCGGGAACTGGTAGAAAGCGAATTATTCGGGTACGAGGACGGAGCATTTACCGGGGCCAAAAGAGGCGGCCGGCCGGGCAAATTTGAACTCGCCAATGGTGGAACCATATTTCTTGATGAGATCGGGGACATGCCTCTGGACATTCAGGCCAGTTTGTTAAGAGTCCTGCAGGAAAGGCAGATTACGAGAATTGGCGGGCAGAGGGCCATTCCTATCAACACCAGGGTAATCGCGGCCACAAATAAGAATTTAAGTAAAGAAGTTGAAAGGGGAAACTTCAGGCTGGACCTGTTTTACCGATTAAATGTGATTACCTTTCAACTACCCAGCCTAAGGGAACGGCCCAAAGACATTCCCTACCTGGCCCAGTATTTTGTGGATAAAATCAGCCGGCGTCTGGGCCAGGAACCTCCAACGATAACTCCCGAGTTTTACAATTGTTTAACGGAATACAGTTGGCCGGGCAATGTCAGGGAACTGGAAAATGTTATTGAACAGGCTTTGCACATGGTGGAATCCAACATCCTGGTACCTGAACACTTACCGGCCAGAATATATACTCCGAAAGACTCCAGCAAAAAAGAGAATAACACTGAAAAGCTTAAGAACGCGGAAGCCAGCGTGATAAAAAATGCTTTGGACTCCTATAACTGGAACATTTCTAAAACGGCTTCTGTTTTGGGGATCGGCCGGAATACTCTTTATCGAAAAATAAAACAGTACAGTCTGAAACAGGAGAACAGTCACGGGTACGGCAACTGAAAGGAGAAACGGTATGCCAATAAAGGATTATTCCAACGTTTTCGTCCGGTATGACCTTATAACCGAGAGTCCTTATTATTCTATCAAAAGAATTGCCGGAGATAATCAATTAATGCAAAAAGTAGTGGAATGTGTGATCCTGGGCGACCTGGAAAATATAAGAGATGCTGTTACTGCCGCTTTGGAGGAAAACGACCCCGTAGATGTTATCTATAACGGTTTGATCAAAGGAATGAAACAAGTTAGCAGACTGTGGGATGAAGGAATTTATTACCTGCCTCAAACATTGCTGGCCTCCGATACCATGCTGGTTGGGCTGGAAATTTGTGAAGACAGGCTGGGGTGTCCCATACGAAAACGGGGGCTTGCTATTACCCATACCGCAGAAGGAGATATTCACGACCTGGGACAAAAAATAGTTAATGCCCTGCTCAGAGCCAGTGGGTTTGAAGTTATTGACCTGGGTAAGGATGTTCCGGTAGAAGAGGTTATCAGTGCGGTTAAAAAGTACAAGCCTGATATTTTATGTGGAACCGCTCATTTAAGTACTACAATGGGAGCATTTAAAAAAATTTCCGAGAGATTGGCCGAAGAAGGGATTGAAATTCCTTTCGCCTGTGGCGGCGGCGGTGGAGTTACTCTGTCCTTTATAACCAGCTTTGATTTCAGCATATATGGCAAGGACGCATCTCTTGCCCCCAAGATGGCAGAAGATGCGAAAAGGGGTATGAGCTGGGAAAGTATCAGGAGGAAATATAACGGGTAACTGTGATAAAACGGATTACCCGTTATGTTCTTTCCGATGGCACACTGTGTCATTTTGTAACAGTGTTTTTAAGGATAAGCATGTTCATGGATTGGAGTTAAATTATACTTGTACAGTTCGACCTTATATGTTATATGTTCCAAAATGAAGCAAAAAAGAAATGAGTCAAAATTCCGGGTTTGGAAAATGGATCGGCGGCATAACCCAAAATCTTGAAAAAATCAGGTATCTACAAGAGAAGAAAACGCTTGGTAAGTCAGATTTTTTATCTCTCCGGTTTTGGCATGTTACTTGCATAAAAAAAATTATGTTAATGTCCGGTGTAAAACGATTTGCTACCAATTGGGTTTGTTCGGGAACAGATTTTTAGAAAAGCCGGGCAGAGGCAGGCCAAAACCGGGAGGAGGTGTCAAACAAAAGGCGTTTAATCTGAATTCTGTTTTGGTTATACCAAGCGCATAATTTTAGTTTAAAGAAGGAGGTTAGTACAGATGCCGAAATTCGAAAAAATGGCTTATGCTAGCTCGGATGAAATGATTTTCGGAACTGCCAAAAACCCTGTTAAGTACGGACGCGATTTTACTGTGGGTGGGGGTTACGTTTTCCCGGAGTTGGTTCCTCACCCGAGACCGGGGACAGAAGCAACCAAGAAAACACTGGTAAAAGAATATGAAAAAATGGTCACTGACGTACTTGACCGTTGTGTGGCCATAGGAATCCCGGGTATTCAGATTGAATTGGAACACGTATATCAAATGACCAGGAACCCCGACTGGGGCGGCGAAATTGCGGCTGAAACAAAACGCTTGCAAGAAGAATATTACCGCAAGTTCGGGTTGAAGAGCGCCATTCGGGCCACTATTGCCGACTACCGGAAACCGGATGAGGAAGATATCCGAAACAGCGTGGCCCTCGAAAACATGTTGAAAACCTTTGAAACCAGCGCCGCCGGCGGGGCTGACAACCTTTCCATAGAGTCTGTGGGAGGGAAAGAAATCTCCGACTATACCATTGTCCGCCAGGATATCCGTGGTACCTTATTCGGGATCGGTGTTCTGGGCAGCCGGGACATGGAATTTATGTGGAAAAAAGTCGTTGAAATCGCCAACAAGTACGGCGCGACACCGGGTGGCGACACCAACTGTGCTCAGGCAAACGTGGCCATGTTTATGGCAGGCGGTTATCAGGACCGTTCAGTTCCCCACACCTTCGCCGCACTTACAAGGGCTATTGCCGCGGCCAGAACCCTGGTGGCTTATGAACAGGGCGCCAAAGGGCCTACCAAAGACTGTGGCTATGAGGATGTAATTATCAAAGCTATTACCGGGAACCCGATTTCTATGGAAGGAAAGACCTGTGCCTGCGCCCACAGCGACCTTCTCGGCAACCTGGTAGCAGCCTGCTGTGACCTTTGGAGCAACGAAGCTGTGGAATATCATGACATGTTTGGCGGAACCACTGTAGCTGTATTTACCGAGATTCTCGGCTATGACGTAGCCTTAATGAACACGGCAATTGAAATGGGCCATGCCAAAATATTAAAAGAACTGATGGTGCAGTCTGATAAATACAGGGATACCCACGGGTTTATCCTGTGCCCGGAAAATGCCTATGAAATTGGCAAGGCAATTGTTTCAAACAATACTTCTTATTACGCCAGAGCTCGTGCGGCTGCTATCAAAGCCGGTGAATTGATGCTGGGAGACAGCAATCTGCAAATGTCCGCATTTGAAAAAGAATCTCTGCAATCGGCAATGCGCACATTGGAAAGCCTGCCGGACAAAGAAGAGGATTTCATCAGTGAATGTGCGGATATTTATAAAAAGCTGATTCCGGGCTTCACCTTGGCTAACTATGGCCTGTAAACCTGAATACCGGTAAATGCCAGTTTAGAAAAATTACAAGGAGGGACAAAGATGGCAACAGTGGCAAATTACGCTAATATTTTTGTTAGATACGACCTGATCAGCTCCGGCGAAGCTAAGGGAGCTAAGGTTTCAAGTAAAGACGCCGCTCTGCAAAAGGTTTTACAGTGTGTTCTCGAGGGAGACAGCGACAATATAGAGGCTGCCGTTAACGAAGCGCTTGCCAGTAAAGACCCCATGACAGTAATTAATGAGGGTTTAATTAAGGGTATGAACGAAGTCAGCAGACTTTGGGATGAAGGGGTGTACTATTTACCGCAGGCCATCGTGGCATCTGACGCAATGCTGAAGGGACTGGAAATATGTGAGAAAAAGCTTGGCAAATCCCTGGAGAAGAAGGGTACGGTTATTACCCATACGGCAGAAGGCGACATTCACGACCTGGGGCAAAAAATTGTCAATGCCCTCTTAAGGGCTAACGGTTTTGAGGTTGTTGACCTGGGCAAGGACGTACCGGTAGATGAGGTTGTAGCGGCAGTTAAGAAATATAACCCTGTAATGTTAACCGGTACCGCCCTGATGACCACCACCATGACCGCATTTGAAAGGATTTCCAACCGCCTGACCAAGGACGGCTACGCCACACCGTTTGTATGCGGCGGCGGGGCAGTTTCTCTGGAATACGTCACTGGTTATAACCTGGGCATATACGGAAAAGATGCTTCCCAGGCTCCTGGAATGGCCAGCGATGCTGTCAACGGCCTGAGCTGGAGTCAACTGAGGGAAAAATGGAATAGCTAATTTTATAACCCGGGCCTGGGCATGCCAGGTCCGGGTTAACTTAAGCGAAAAGGCAGGGCCTGCGTTATGCACGTGGATGTAATTAATGGTTTGCTGGGAGCAGGTAAAACCACATTTTTGTTAAATTTACTTGAAGATAAAAGCAAGGATGAAAAAATCGCCGTTCTGGTCAATGAGTTTGGAGAAATAGGCCTTGACGGAGACCTGCTTAGCGGGCAGGGAGCTGATGTCGTTGAGCTGCCGAACGGGTGCATTTGTTGTACCCTTAATGCCGATCTACGCAATCAAATCCGGTTAATCGCCGAGACTTATCAACCGGACCGTCTATATATTGAACCCACAGGTGTAGCAACCATTAAAAACCTGATGGGTATTTTACGCAGTCTCAGTTTGGAGAAATACATTGACGAAATCAAAATTTTTGTGGTCATTGATGTGAGCATGTTTTGGGAAATTTACGGTCAAAACAGGGGGTTTGTGGAAACCCAAATTGAAATGGCCCAGGTGATTATTATTAACAAGTGTGATAAGGTGGATTACGATGAAATAAAAAAAATAAAAGACAATATCAGAAAGATTAATAAATCCGCAGATATTATGTTAACGGCTTTTGGCCGGGTTTTGGGCAACGAAATAGATACGCCCAAAGAACCGTTGCCAACAGTTTCTTTCGCCAGCAACTGCGGCAGCCGACCCCAACCCGAAACAGCGTTAAAAAAATTTGAGCAATTTAGCACAACCAGCAAAGGGACCTTTGATTTAAGGAAATTAAGACAACTGTTTAACCAGCTGAAAATGAACCAACTGGGTAACATTGACAGAGCCAAGGGCGTTTTTTTTGCCGGTGGTAAATGGGTCCGTTTGGACCTGGCTTCCCATGAAATCAATGAAATCGTCATGGACAGGAGTTTCGGAACCAGCAAAATAATCGTCATTGGGACGAAGCTGCAAAAAGAAGCTTTAAAAAAAGAGTTCAGAAAATGCCTGATGCAACGGGGGAATATTCATGAGCAGGATTGGAATTGCCCTTGATTTGGGGACCAGCGGATTCAGGGGGCAGGCCTTGGACCTGGAAAACAAAGAAATAATTGCCACCGTACTGACAGCCAGGCATCCCCTGCCGGGGGCCAACGTAATGGACCACCTCAATTTTGCTATTGAGCTGGGATTAGAGATCGCTCATTCCATAGTAATCGAGACAGTAAATCAAGTGATCGATTATCTCCAGGTACCTGTCAACAATATTGAACGATTGGCTGTCTGCGGAAATCCTATTCAATTATCCTTATTTGAAGGGATTGAAATACGCGACCTGGCCTATGCAGGTGAGCGAAAAAAGAAACTAATGGGTATTGTTCCTCCCAACCGTGATGCCAAGAAATTGACAGCAGCTGATATTGACGGTCTGAAGTTGCCGAAAAAGGCAAGTGTTTTTATTCCTGCAGCTGTTAAGCATGAAATCGGCGCTGATGCTTTAGCCATGATGGTAAAATCGAATTTATTGGATTGTGAAGAAATTGCTCTGGTCACTGATTATGGTACCAACGCCGAAATGGCTTTAAAAGTAGGAAACCGGATAATTACGGGCTCCTGTGCAGCCGGGCCGGCCCTGGAAGGACAACATATTGAATTCGGTATGCTGGCGGCGCCGGGAGCCGTTCATGATATAGAACCTGAAATCGTAGGATTTCGCTGTTTTGTACTCAGTGATGAAATGATGAGCGTGCCCGGAGACCTGGTAGATTTGACAGCGCCTACCGTAATCGAGAAAGGCAGGGCCAGAATTGCCGGGATAACAGGCACCGGAGTTATTTCAATCATCCATGAGAGCAAAGCCGCAAACCTGATAAAACTCCCTGAGATCAAGACGCCCGACAAAAGGCTCCATTTAGGAAAAGAAGTATGTTTCACCGAACATGATATTGTGGAAGCGGGAAAAGCCATCGGGGCCATCAGAGCCGGCTTTATAACTTTAGCCCAGGAAGCAGGGATAGAACTCAGCGATATAAAAACAGCCTACATGGCCGGAGCATCCGGCACCTACGTTAATGCAGTGAAAGCGCTTCAGGTGGGATTGGTGCCGCCCGGTGTGCAAAAGATATATCAGGTTGGCAATACTTCTTTGGCTTTGGCCCGGGATATCGTTTTTGACCCCGATAAACTCTGGGAACTGCAAAGCCTGGCTCAACAATTAAGAACCAACCACTGCATGTTCGGCGAGTCACAGGTATTTGAACGGGCATACTTGCTTGAATTGTCATTGTGGGGAGAAGGTATGCCCTGGGAACAATACCACAGATTCAGTAAAATGTATAAGCTCCCGGAATTGATCGAACCGACCAAAAACCCCGAAGTTATCAGGCTGTATGAACGAGATATACCGGATTTAGGTTATCGCGGAGTCTCGTATATAGACAGGGTAGGTTATACCAGTAAAGTTACTTTCCCGGGTTGCACGGGATGTGGAACTTGCATTGAAAAATGCCCCGAGAAGGCCCTGGCTTTTCCTGACAATAATGACATATCAATTCTCATCCGGCCGGATCGGTGTAACGGCACCGCTTGTAAACGGTGTGAAGTAAACTGTCCCGAAAAGATATTTAAATTCTCCCTGATATCTTTTTTACCGGAAACGCCGATATCTGAACAAAATAATCAAGCCAAAACGTAACCCTTGACATTAACTTAAACTTCTCTTTTCAACGCCTTCCCAAGAGAAGGCGTTCTTTTTGGTCATTTTTTCTTCTAAACAGGAAATATAAAAAAGGGTTTTTATGCTAAGGGACGAATCTTTTATTAGGGATAATTTAACAAGAAAGGGAGGAAGAATATGGGATACGAAACAATTACCCTGGAAAAAAAAGAGGGTACGGCAATTTTAACCTTGAACCGTCCTGAGAAGTTGAATGCGGTTAATATGAAAATGAGGTCTGAGATTTTGGATACCCTTACCGAGCTTGAAGCAGACGACGAAACAAAGGTACTTATTGTCACCGGGGCCGGTCGCGCCTTTTGCAGCGGTGCCGACGTTAATGAATTTGCGGAAGGAATGAAGGACCAGAAACTGCAAAAAACAATTAACAGCAAATTGTTGGAAATGGCCAAAGCTTTCTACGATTTCGCAAAACCGGTTCTAGGCGCAATTAACGGCGCGGCAGTCGGTGACGGCGCTCAATGGGCTCTGGCATTTGATTTAAATGTAGCCTCAGAAAAGGCGAAATTTGCCTGGCCCGCAACTTATCTAGGCATACTTTGACCTTATGGTATTATTCGACTTCCGGTGGAAGTAGGTCGTTTCCGGGCCAAAGAGGTTCTGATGACCAGAAAATTCGTGAGTGCTGAAGAGGCTGTCCAGTGGGGTTTCGTTACCAAAGTTGTCCCTCATGATAAACTACTGGAAGCCACTTTAGAATTAGCCGAAGAGATTAAGCAAATGCCCCCGTTGTCTATTCGGGCCGTAAAAAAGGCTGTCAATAAAGGCATGGAAGGCTATGAATTTGCCGAACATATCCTGGAAACTCTGCAGAAAACCGAAGATGCCGCAGAAGGGGCCAGAGCTTTTCTCGAAAAAAGAAAACCGGAGTTTAAAGGGAAGTAATTCTTCCCATACTCCGGTTAAAGGTCAGTTACTTAATTTCAAGGTCAGTTACTTAATTTCAGGTTTACCCATTTCTTTTAACACTTCATTTAAGAGGTCTACTTGAATGAAACTATCCAAATTCTTTTTCCTTACTAAGCCTCTTTTGACCAAAAAATCAAATAACTCAGCAACATAACCAACATTAGGGTCATATGTAATTTCTACTTCTTTCCATCTTTTTTGGTATTCTTCCAGGGTATTACGTTTTAAAATATCGTCCATTTGTACATTTTGATCCATAAAATATTTGAGATAAATTTCCCTATTAATTGCAGGTAAAGAGTCTTTATCTGCAATTGCTTTTTCGGTTGATAAAATGTGAGCTTTCAGAACCCCTTTCACCAATTCTGGGTTTTCCTTGAGAATATCCTTTCTAGCTATCAGCCAATATCGGGGCGCTTTATCGCCAAACAGCCCGTTCGGATTAAGAGTTGTAAGGATCTTGCTGCCTTTTACCTTAGACAAAGCTATCGGAAAGTTTTCTGCAGCATATAAACAGATTGCGTCATATTTTCCGTTACCCCAATTTTCCAGTAATTTAGGAACAATGTCGTCCCATATAATTTGTACTGTTCCCCCTGTTGTGTCAGTACTCAATCCTACCGTAGAAAGGAGTTTGTTTAATTGAAATTCGTCGGCATATCTGTTATTTGCAATGGCTATTTTCTTTCCATCCAAATCTTTTAATGATTTAATTGAGGGCTTTGTTATTAATACTGTAGTATTCGAATTCATACTACCGGCAATAATTACATACTTATCATCGTTTCCTCCAAATCTTGAGGTTTTCGTAACATATGTCGCAAAGTTACCTCCCGGGATATAGAAGAACTCAGGAGCCCCTTTTTCTTTATCCATAAGGGGCCAGACTTTATCCAGACTTCGCGTGCTAATAAAATTTACTTTTTTCCCTTGCTTTTGAAGTTCGTCGGCAATAATGCTGTATTTTTGGTTAATAATAGGTTGTGGAGAGGTAGGGCTGCCAGCTATGTAACCAATAGATATCGTGTCATTATCTTCTACAGCTTTAGGTGTTTCGGAACTTTTGGTTTGGATTTCGGTCTTTGGGGAGCTACATCCGGCTCCTAAGACTAAAAGCGTCATTACTAACATCAAACTTAACAATTTTCTTAACATCATACTCCTCCTTTAGAAATAATTTCCCTTTTCGATGTTACAGGTTTCGACGGTACAAGTGAAAAATCCTTCAAGATACCTTCAGAATATCCTCAAACCGGTGTGGGAGCCCTCACCGTTAAGTGGAGGTTCAGCTAGTCTGCTGCGGTGGTTGCCCTGTTGGCAATGGCAGGAACACCCTAGTCGGACTTTTCCAGCCCCAGGGTCTGCAAACCCTGGGGTTCTTATGTTGTTATACCATTTGCGCTGTGGGCAGGTAAATGTAAAAATAACGTCGAAGTCGAAGATATAATCCGGAATCCGTACCAAGCAAAAGAAAAATACTTAGTCGGGCAGGCAGTTCCTGTTCTAGGACAGTGGAAATGGGAGACGGTTGTAGGCAGACAGATTAAGACTTACGATGGAGAAGTTGTCACTTTAAAGGAAACGGATTACTGGTTTATTGTTCAGATAGATAATGCAGAGTACGGAGCAGGAAGTATTAAGTGGAATTAAAATAACGGGAGTTACCTTCCTACGAGATAACAAAAAGGAAGTGTTATCAGTTGAAACGGTTGTCAAGGCGGGCGTTTATATGCGGAATTGGCCGTAAGATCCAGAAACTTAAATAATGGTGAAACAAACCGGGCTCAGAGTTCGTCGACAATATATGAAGCATTTTCCGATTAAAAAGCCGTTTGGGGGTTGAACATGAAGAGAATTTTTTTTGTTGGTTATGATTCTTTTCATACTGGGATGCCGGAACACCCTTGATACCAATACACCTTCCCAGCATCCCTCAACAGGAATTCTACAGCAGGATGACTCCGACAGAAGAGGCGAAGAATAATTCTTATGACTCTGATAGGCTTGCTTTTGATCGGCTGTTCCACAAA
>DYZU01000166.1 GCA_022735835.1 Thermincola sp.
AGGGTAACATCATATTTGAGGGCAATTTCCAGCAGGCGGTCATATTGCTCGAAAAGAGGATTTTCCCTCTCGTTATGGAGCATCCACCCGGCCAGAAAAGCACCGCCCCGGCTTACTATGTCGGTGATTCGGCCTTCCCGCCGCAGCCGTTCCACCACTTCGGCGGTCACGCCACAGTGAACCGTAATAAAATCGACGCCGTCAGCGGCCTGTTTCTCAATAACTTCAAATAAATCGTCCGCCGACATATCTATGAGGTTGCCGTATTTCTCTTTGGATTCCACGATAGCCTGGTATACCGGCACCGTTCCAAAACAAACAGGGCAGTTCCGGATTAATGTTTTCCGGCAGGCGTCGATATCACCCCCGGTACTGAGGTCCATAATAGCGTCAGCCCCGGCTTCCAGGGCAACCCGGAGCTTTTTCAATTCCTTTTCTATTTCCGGAAATTGGGGCGATGTCCCTATGTTGGCGTTAACCTTGGTTTTTAAGCCTTTCCCCACCCCGCAAGGGTCCAGGTTGGGGTGATTAATGTTGGCCGGAATCACAATGGCGCCCTTGGCCAGTTCCCCGGCAATGTATTCCGGACTGACCCCTTCCTTTTCGGCTACTCTCTCTACAGCAGGGGTTATCCGCCCTGCCCTGGCATGCAACATCTGAGTCATATCCATTCCTCCTTGTTTCGGGCTTCCCGGATTTCCTTGACAAAGGCCCGGGCCGCTTCAGTGATATCATCGGCGCCAACCACTGCGCTGATGACAGCGGCGCCGTCCGCCCCTGCCTTGATTACCGAAGCAACATTGTGAACCTTGATGCCGCCGATGGCGTAAATGGGCAAACTTGTAGCCCGCCTGATTTCTCCCAACAACTGCAGGCCCCTGGGAGGCCGGGCATCTTTTTTGGTTGCAGTAGGAAAGATAGGACCAACTCCTATATAACTGGCCCCGCTTCTTTCAGCAGCCCGCGCTTCTGCGGGGGTGCCTGCCGAAACACCCACCACCATGTCCGGACCTACCATTTTCCGGACTATTTCCAGGGGCATATCCTGTTGCCCGATATGCACACCGTCTGCTTCAACCGCCATGGCTACATCCACCCGGTCATTGACAATGAAGAGCACTCCGGCCTCCCGGGTAAGCCGGCGCAGTTCGCGGCCTGTTTCCACGAGCTTGGCGGTCGGCCAGTGCTTTTCCCGCAGTTGGATAAGGCCCGCTCCCCCGGTTATACAAGCTTGAACTACCTCCGCATATGAACGCTTTCCCGAGAATTCCTGCCCGGTAATCACGTACAAGCCTCCACGATGCGGCATTTTATCACTTCTCCTTTGCGGCTGCGGCATCCGCCAACCGGTACAGTTCTGCGAAGTGGTTGGTGGGTCCTTTACCCCGGCCGATTGGGAATCCCAGCTCCAGGGCTTTGCGCACAAACTGCTTCGCCACACCGACTGCTTCGTGAATTGTTAACCCTTTGGCCAGGCCCGCAGTTAGGGCGGCGGCAAAAGTGCACCCGGTGCCATGAGTATTCCTGGTGTCAATTCTTGTATCCCTGTACTCAAAGAAGTCGTTCCCGTCAAACAAAACATCTATTGCCTCTTCTTCTTCAAGGTGGCCGCCTTTAATGACAACATTGGGTACCCCCAGGCTTTGCAGTTCTATGGCGGCCGCCTTAACATCGTCGATACAGCGGATTTCGCGTCCTGTCAGGATTTCCGCTTCCGGGATATTGGGAGTAACCACCCGGCATATGGGCAGCAACACATTCCTAAAAGCCCACAGTATCCGGTCAATACGCTCATTCATCAACAGGTCGCCGCTCGTAGCGACCATAACCGGATCAACGATAATATTTTTTATAGAATAACTCTGCAGATGCTCACACACGGTTTTGATAATAGCTGTATTGGAAAGCATTCCGGTCTTGACCGCGTTAACTTCAATATCCTTCAGAACTGTGTCAATCTGCCGGCCGACAAATTCCGCAGGAATCGCATGGAATCCGGTAACCTCGACGGTATTTTGCGCGGTTACTGCAGTAACTACAGAAAGCCCGTAGACCCTCATGGCGGCAAAAGTTTTTAAATCAGCCTGCATCCCCGCTCCCCCACTGGAGTCGGATCCGGCAATAGTCAGCACTTTTATCATTGTCAACCCTCCCAAAATATTTTTTGAGCCTCCAAAAGCAAGGAAACCCACCTTCCGGGGTGGGTATAAATGTCTTGTAACATAATACCACTTCCCTCCGCCGGTATTACCCGGTTATGTACAGCCATCGTGAAAAACCGCATGGGCCGCACAAATCAGGTTCTAAGGGTTGACCTTTCAGTCTCTCAGCCGCAACTGCAGCACCCCTAGTGGTCTTTATAGGTTTTACTAATTATAGCACTATTAATGGTTTTTTGTAAATATGTGCCGGCAGAAAAAAGCCAACAACGCCCAAACACCGTTGCCGGCTTAGATGACAGAGACCCTGGGACGGCTTCTGCCGGCTTTTTCCCGGATAATCGCACGAATTTCGTCGATGTCAAAGGGCTTAATAATGCATTTAATGGCGCCATGCTTGTAAGCCCTTTCAATAACGTCTTTCTCGGTAAACGCAGTCATGATTACCACATCGGGACTAAATCCTAACTTATAGATTGTTTCTATGGCCTTGGCCCCGTCCATCACAGGCATTCTGATATCCATAAATACCAGAGCAGGTTGAACAGTCTCCACCAGTTCAACCGCCTCCAACCCGTTTGAGGCAAGATAGCAATCATGACCTTCTTCCCTGATAACGGCGTCCAAGAGATAACGAACTCCCGGCTGGTCGTCAACAACCAGTATATTC
>DYZU01000019.1 GCA_022735835.1 Thermincola sp.
CTTCCAATGTGGGGCCGGCTGACGTCAGACTCGCCCTTGCGGAACATACCCGGCCCTTTCGGGGTACGAAAAAAACTCTATTTCCCCGCCAGCCCCATTTCACTGACCACTGGCCATTAGTCACCGGTCGCTTGTTTCGTATAGTTCAGCAGCCCGCCGGCTTTGATGATTTCAACCTGGCGCGGGGTGAGGTCATGGCGGACTTTAAACTCAGTGCCTTTGGCAATATTTTTAACGGTCAGCCCGCTTTCCTGTCCCAGGTCGGCGGTGTTAATTTCAAGAACGTCCTCTGCCGCTATGGAGTCATAATCCCGTTCATCGACAAAGGTGAGGGGGAGGATGCCGAAGTTAACCAGGTTGGCCCGGTGAATGCGGGCAAAGGACTTGGCCAGAACGGCTTTTATACCCAGGTACATGGGGGCAAGGGCGGCGTGTTCCCTGCTGGAGCCCTGGCCGTAATTGTGGCCTCCGATGATGAATCCTCCGCCGGCCTCTTTTGCACGGTCCGCGAACGACGCGTCAATGCCTGAAAAGACATACTGGGAAATTGCCGGGATGTTTGATCTGAGGGGCAGGATTTTGGCGCCGGCCGGCATGATGTGATCGGTGGTAATATTGTCTCCCACTTTCAGGAGAGCCTTGCCTTTTAAGGTTTCCGGAAGTTTTTTGTTGACCGGCAGGGGTTTGATGTTGGGACCTCTCAAAACTTCTATTGTGGAGGGGTCCTCTGCCGGGGGTAGAATCATGCTGTCGTCAATGAGGAATTCATCAGGCGTTTTTATTTCTATAAATTCACCAAGCTCTCTCGGGTCGGTGAGGACTCCTTTAAGAGCCGTGGCCGCGGCCGCCTCCGGGCTGGCCAGGTACACTTTGGCGTCTGCCGTGCCGCTGCGGCCTTCAAAGTTCCGGTTGAATGTACGGACGGTCACCGCTCCGGAAGAGGGCGACTGGCCCATCCCGATGCACGGGCCGCAGGCCGTTTCGAGAATCCTGGCCCCGGCCGAGATTATATCGGCCAAAGCGCCGTTGCGGGCCAGCATCTCAAAGACCTGGCGGGAACCCGGAGCTATACTGAGGCTGACGGAGGGGTGAATTTTTTTCCCTTTCAGGATTCCGGCAACTCTCATTAAATCTGTGTAAGAGGAGTTGGTGCAACTCCCTATAACAACCTGTTGGACCGGAAGCGGGCCTATTTCCCTGATTTTCGCAACATTGTCAGGGCTGTGAGGCTGCGCTGCCATCGGTTCCAGGTCTGATAGATTTATTTCAATCACTTCATTGTAAACCGCATCGGGGTCAGCGCACAGCTCAACCCAGTCTTTTTCCCTTTTTTGGGCTTTCATGAACCCAAGCGTGATTTCATCACTGGGGAATATGGAGGTAGTAGCTCCCAGTTCGGCTCCCATATTGGTTATGGTTGCGCGTTCAGGTACACTTAGAGTCTTTACGCCTTCTCCGGAATATTCTATTATTCTTCCTACCCCGCCTTTCACGCTCATGATGCGGAGAAGTTCCAGAATCACGTCTTTCGCGGAGACCCACGGGTTCAGTTTGCCGGTAAGCTTTACATTTGTCACTTTGGGCATGTTTAAGTAAAACGGCCCGCCGCCCATGGCAACGGCAACGTCCAGGCCTCCGGCTCCTATTGCCAGCATGCCCAGGCCGCCGGCAGTAGGTGTATGGCTGTCTGACCCGAGCAGGGTCATGCCGGGGATGCCGAAACGCTCCAGGTGAACCTGGTGACAGATACCGTTTCCGGGCTTGGAAAAGTATATTCCGTATTTGGCGGCAATGGTCTGCAGGAAAAGGTGGTCGTCGGCATTTTCAAATCCTGTTTGCAGGGTGTTGTGGTCCACGTAACTTACGGAAAGCCTGGTTTTAACCCTGGGAACTCCCATGGCTTCAAACTGGAGATATGCCATGGTGCCTGTGGCATCCTGGGTGAGGGTCTGGTCAATCCTGATGGAAATTTCTTTCCCGCTGGTCATTTCTCCCGAAAGAAGATGGCTGCCGATGATTTTTTCGGTAATGTTTTGTCCCAACCTAAGTACCTCCTTGTCTGGTAACCTCCTAAAATAATGTATCAGAAATCGGGGTGGGTGTCAACGAACAACCGTGAAAGGACCGCTGGTGGCGGGTTAGAACCCGTTGGGCATTTAAATTAATCATTTAGCGAAAAATTTATGCGTGCCTGACAAATATTTCTGCTATAATAAAATCAGTAAACCATATCAGGTGGGAGGGTGATAATATGGCAAAATTAGTCTGCAGACATGACGAATTCGGCGATATCTGCAAAATTCTCGACCAATTGTCTCACGATGCCGAGGAAATGGCGGGGAAAGCTTTTGACGGGCTGATGAAACACAACCGGAAGAGCCTGGATGAAGCCGAAAAAATCGGGGCCAGAATTGAAACGGGAGCGAAGCAGTTAACCCAGCTGGCGCTGTCCGCCAAAGACCAGGACAATACCCTGGATTCCTCCACAGTCGTGGAAGTATGCAATGAGTTAAAGAAGATCAAGTACAGTCTCGATAAAATTATTGGCAGCATTCGCACCAAGGCAGATGAGGGAGTCCTCTTCAGCGACAAAGCCATGCTGGAGTTAAAAGACTTTTTTACTACAGCCATTGACGGGTTAAAGCATGTTCATGACCTTATCCTGACGCAGAACCCTGTTTTGATCAGCCATATTATCCAGATGGCTGAAAATTACGAGGAAGTGGCCCGCAAATATGCGGAAGAGCATCAGGATCGTTTAATCAGGGGAATCTGCCTGCCGAAATCATCTTTAGTCTATCTTTTAATCCTGGATTCCTTAAAGGATATTATCTGGTACATCAAATCCATCGCTTTAGCTTTCAAAGAAGACCAGTAAGTGTTTTCTTAAAAAATTGTGTTATTCTTTCCGGGCTCTCCGGAACACACCTGCCCGTCCTTCAGTTTTTTTTGACGAGTTTTTAAGCAAAGTCGCCGAAAAAGAAGGAATTTTCAAAAAATTATAGAATTCTTTATATATAGAGGTAAGCCAGCGGTTTGATTGCTGGGGCAGGGGGGTATTTATGCAGGAGAGATTTATTCTGACATTTTTGTTTCACTTGTTTGGATTGTCTCTTTTGCTGATTCCTAACCGGTTCCAGGGACCGGTGGTGGTTGAAGGCTTCGGGGCGCGTTTCAGGGTAATGGATCTAGTGTCAATAATTTTGATTGTTGTCGGCTCGATATTCCTTTATGTTTCAATATATTTCTTTCTCAGGACACAGGTGAAGCCGGGCGGGCAGGCATCACCTGAAAACAACGCCGAGAAGACCGAAAAAAATGTTTAGGAGCAATTTAGAGTTAACAGGAATTTGGGGTGGGGTGTCTGGCCGGCAATGCATATTGTACTGGTAGAACCGGAAATTCCGCATAATACCGGGAATATTGCCCGCACCTGTGCGGTGACGGGGAGTGTTTTGCACCTGGTCAAACCATTGGGCTTTTCAGTGGAGGACCGGTTCCTGAAAAGAGCCGGGCTTGATTACTGGCACATGGTAGAAATCCATTATCATGACAGTTTTCAGGAGCTGTGCTCCCGGTATAATGACGGAAGGTTTTATTTTGTCACCACCAGAGGGAGCAAGCTTTATTCAGAAGTCAGATATGAGCATGACGATTTCCTGGTTTTTGGCAAAGAAACTGCGGGGTTGCCGCAGGAGCTTTTAGATGCGAACCCGGATTACTGTATTCGCATTCCAATGGTAAACAATGCCCGTTCTCTCAACCTGTCCAATGCGGTGGCCATCGTTCTTTACGAGGCGCTGCGCCAGCTCCATTTTCCGGGTGGAAAATAAATACAAACCGGAAACTCCGCTATATCGACCGCGCGGAGTTATTTTATGACTGTCCGGCAGGGCATGATTTGACGGTAACCTTTAATGATGCTATAATTAGTATTGAAAACTTTACAATGCGGAAATACGCTTAATTCTTGGTAACCAAGAAACGGAGGACCCAACCAAATGGGGTGAATCCCACAGATGTGGGTAGGGGGACTCTGCCCTCCGAATCCGTCAGCTAACTTCGTAAGCGTGGCCAGAGGGTTGCTCTTCAAGTCTATAAGCAACACTGAGTTTCCATTTCTGACTCAGGCATCCTCTACCTGAGATTTTTTTGCCCTTTTTTCGGGTTGCCGGGAAACATATAAAAAAACGGGAGGGATTGAGATGGAGTTTAGTAACAAGTTGGCAAAAGAAAGTATACTTGATCTTAACCGTTTAAAGAACCGTTCCTGTCAACAGGAAACCCTCAATAAACTGTTGGAACAGTTTTGGGCGGAAAACCCTGTTTTTCATCAGTTAGTTTTACAGCATGTTGATATTGAAGCCACCCGAAAAAGAATTTTTAACTATCTGGCGGACTACGAGCGCAAAACCTTGAACAGTCACTTCTATGTGAACATGCTGGACAGGAATATTGCCCGCAGGTGTATTCACGTCCTGAAAAACATATTTGCCAGGAGAAGCGAGGAGATTACAGGCCACAGTGCTCTCGAGATTTTAATAAAATTGGCTCACCACCAGGAAGTCGAGGTGTCTCTCGCGTTTATAGAGGAGCTGCGGCAGTTATTTATAGGAATGAAAGGCAATACAGGTCTCACCGGCAACGTGGTTTCAATAGAACATCCTGACCGGGTTGATCACAGGACAACGGCCCGGATAAGGTCACAAACTTTAAATGCCGTCGCGGAAAATATTTATGACAGGGCCAGGCGATATGCCAGTGGATTGGATAAAGAAGTGATAAGCAAGAGAAAACTGAACCGGGAAAGAATTATGAAGGTCCTGGGCGCTACCCGTGAAGAGTGGTCCAGCTGGTCATGGCAGTGCAGAAATGTCATCAGGGATGCGCAACTTCTGGCGGAAATCATTCATTTGACACCCCAGGAAAAAATGGCGGTGGAGCGGGCAACCGGAAACAGGCTGCCTTTTGGAATCACGCCGTATTACCTGTCACTTATGGATTTTGAACAGGGCAGGAAATTGGATCATGCGGTCAGAGCGCAGGTTATCCCGCCCCTGGATTATGTGGAAAATGTTTTATTAAGCAAGGAACTGGGCAATGACCTTGATTTTATGGGGGAAAAAGATACCTCACCGGTGGACCTGGTTACAAGGCGTTACCCGATGGTGGCTATTTTTAAACCGTATAATACCTGTGCCCAGATATGCGTTTACTGCCAGAGAAACTGGGAAATTACAGATACGCTGGCTGAAGAAGCCAAAGCTCCACAAAATAAACTTGAAACCGCATTGGATTGGTTTGAGAATAACGAAAGTATCAATGAAGTGCTGGTTACCGGCGGAGACCCCGGGATAATGAGCAATGAGCTGACCCGGAGAATTTTGGACAGGCTGGCTCAAATGAAGCACATCAGGCGTATCAGGATAGGAACACGCGTACCGGTAGTTTTACCGATGAGAATTTCTGATGAATATGCCGATATTCTGGCCAGTTATCTAGAACCGGGGATGCGGGAAGTATGCGTGATGACACATTTTGAACACCCCTATGAGATAACTCCGGAAAGTATGGAGGCTGTTCAAAAACTGCGAGCCAGGGGAATACCTGTATATAACCAGACGGTTTTTACAATGGAGAATGCGCGGAAATTTGAAATGGTCAGTCTCAGGCTGGCTCTGCGCAGGATTGGAGTAGACCCATATTACACTTTCAATGCCAAGGGTAAGGAGGAAACGCGGGCTTACAGGGTGCCCATCGCCAGGCTTATTCAGGAACAGACCGAAGAGGCCCGTTTGACACCGGGACTTGACAGGACCGATGAGGCTGTCTTTAACATACCCAGGCTGGGCAAAAGCTACCTGAGGGCCGGGCAGGACCACGAAGTGGTCATGATTTTGCCAAACGGCGCCAGGGTTTACGAGTTCTATCCGTGGGATTACAGCTTCGCAGACACCAGCCCCTACCTCCATGAAGATGTACCGATTCTTGATTTTCTGGCTGAAATGTCCAGAAGGGGAGAAGACCCCGAAGAATACAGAAGTATATGGTACTATTTTTAAAACAAAAACGCACCGTGCGTTTTTTGTTTTATTCCGCTTGAGCTTTTGGCGGGGGTTCGATGTACGAGACATCGGTTATATGGTAACCGGCCTTCTGGAGGTCGTTCACAAATTCGTCCGCTTTGCCTTTTATTTTTAGAACCAGTTCTGCCCCAAAGGTTACAATATTGTCTATACAAACATTGCGCTTGTCTGCGAAGGAAATAAGCTCTGAGAGGAATCCCCATTTCTTTTTATACAAAAGAGTAATTCTGGTGCCGCCTTCCCCCAGCCCGAGAGACGCGATGAAGGCATCGATTATGTCATTTTTCGAAAGCAGGCCGACGAGTCTTTGGTTTTCATCCAAAACGGGAAGACAGCCGATCCTGTTGGTCCGCATAATCAGGGCCGCCTCTTCGACTATCACATTGGAGTACACGTAAATCGGGTTTTTTCCTATTATCTTTGACACGGGGGTTCTGGCCAGCAGGTTTGTTTCAAATACGGACAGCTCCTTACCCCTTGGAAAAACCTTTAACAGGTCAGTTTCCGAGACAACTCCAACCAGGGCCTGGTTCAAGTCAACTACAGGCAGGTGCCTGATATTTTTACGGTGTAAAATATCTAAAGCTTCGCCGACGGTCGCGTTGTCATAAACCGTCATCACAGGCCATGACATCAGGTCTTTTACCAGCATATCAACACCTCTTACTTCATTAGTAATTGCAGGTTTCTGCTTTATTCGACAAAAAAATTATCAATTCCTTTTGTTAATTTAATCTATGAAGGAAAAAAAGCATTTTTGTCGAAAACCAAGGAACAATAAAAATTAAAAAGGAGGGCTTTATTTTGGCTGGCCGGCAGATCAAAAGGATAGGCGTTTTGACCGGAGGAGGAGATGCCCCGGGATTAAATGCTGTAATCAGGGCAGTCGTAAAAACTGCCATAAACAAATATAATCTTGAAGTCTTCGGTTTCCTGGACGGGTTCGGAGGCTTGATCCATAACATGGTGAAAAGGCTGGACCTGGCTGCCGTTTCAGGCATCCTCCCCAGGGGCGGGACCATCCTCGGCACTACCAACCGGGACAACCCCTTTAAATACCCGGTTATGAAGGAAGGAGAAAAGGTATATGTTGATATGTCGGATAACATCATCAAAAACCTGGAGGAGATGAAGATAGACGCCCTGGTAGTGATCGGCGGAGACGGGAGCCTGAGCATAGCCCGTGATTTCTGGCAGAAAGGCCTGCCGGTGGTCGGAGTGCCGAAAACTATCGATAATGATTTATCCGCGACAGATGTCACTTTCGGTTTTGACACGGCCCTGGTTACGGCTACAGAGGCTATTGATAAGTTACATACTACAGCCGAATCCCATCACCGGGTGATGGTGCTGGAGGTTATGGGGCGGTATGCCGGCTGGATTGCCCTTCATTCCGGGGTGGCCGGAGGGGCGGATGTAATTTTGATTCCGGAGATACCGTTTACTATTGAGAATATTTGCCGGGCGATCCTGGCCAGGAAGGTGAAGGGGAAAAAGTTCAGCATCGTTGTGGTGGCGGAAGGGGCTAAACCGCTGGGGGGAGAGATGGTGGTTCAGAAAATCGTGGAGGACAGCGCCGACCCCATTCGCTTGGGCGGTATCGGAAATGTTATCGGGAATCAAATTGAGAAGTGCACCGGGATGGAAACAAGGGTGACAGTACTGGGACACCTGCAGAGAGGGGGCAGCCCCACCCCGTTTGACCGTCTCCTGGGCACCCGGTACGGAGCCCACGCGGTGAAAATCTTAATGGAAGGGAAAATCGGCGAAATGGTTTGCCTCCATGGAACCAAAATCGAGTCCGTCCCGATAGTGGACGCTGTTAAGGAACTGCGGAGGGTTCCCCCGGACAGCGATATCGTTTTTGCGGCCAAATCCGTGGGAATAGGTTTCGGTGACGAATAATGAAGGAGATCCAAAATGTCACAGTATAACAAGCTGGCAGATATCTATGACTGCCTGGTGGCCGGTATCGATTACGAGGAATGGGCTGATTACATAGAAAAGATTTTACGGAAATTTTCATCGGAGACCCGGTATATTGCAGACCTGGCCTGTGGAACGGGAAACACCACGCTTCCCCTGGCTGCCAGGGGATATGACGTTTATGGAATAGATATATCTCCCGCAATGCTGGAGAAAGCCATCCAAAAAGCCAAAGAGAAGGGGATTGCTGCCAGTTTTAGCGAGCAGGATATCAGGCAGTTATCCTTACCCAGGCCGATGGATTTGATCACCTGTTACCATGACGGTTTGAACTACATTGTGAACCCGGGTGACCTGGGCGAGGTTTTTCGCAGGGTTTATGAATCACTCCGCCCGGGCGGGCTGTTTATATTTGACCTGAATGCAGTGGATAAGCTTTCAGACACCGGAGGAGACACCACATTTGTTGACGATAAGGATATGTCGCTGGTTTGGGAAACTTCTTACGACCTGGCCACCGATGTCTGGGAAATCAAACTCACAGGATTTATCCGCCGGGGCGACCTGTACGAGAAATTTGTTGAGGTTCACCAGGAAAAGGCCTATAAGGAGTCGGAGGTTTTAACATTTCTGGAAGATGCCGGTTTTGAGGCGCTTGCCGTATACCACGGCTTTTCGTTTGAGCCGCCAAAGCCTTCCAGCAGGAGGCTGTTCTACGTTGCCAGGAAGCCGGCTAAGTAACGGAGGTTTTTTAAGTGAAAGACAGTGTTCCAAAAGCTGAAATAGGGCTAATCGGAGGATCCAGCACTTATTCAATAGATTTCCCGGAAGCCATTGGGACCGGCGGGGTTTCGGTTGAAGCCAGGGGTCTTGTTTACGATACCCCTTTCGGGCCGAGTCCGCCGTTTAAGCTGTTTTCGGTGGAAGGCAGGCAGGTTTTAGCCTGCAAAATGCACGGCTGGCGCAGCGGCGTTTCCCGGGCTGAAGCATCCCGCCAGGTGTTCTGGGTGTTCCGCGAAGCGGGGGTCCGGCGGGTTTTGGCCGAAGGGGGAGTGGGAGCCATTAATCACCTGCTCAGACCCAGGGACCTGGTCATTCCCAACGACTATATTGATTTTTCCATGCGGAAGGATACCTCCCTGGGCGAACCCTATCTTCTGATTATGCGCGGCGCTCTTTGCAGCGAAATGCGCCCGGTTTTGTACCGGGAGGCCGACAAGGTCAACGGCCGCAGGGTATTTGACAGGGGCGTTTATGTAGTTACTGACGGGCGGCACTTTGAAAGCCCGGCAGAGATCAACATGTTCAGATTATCCGGCGGGGATATTGTCGGGCAGAGCCTGTGCCCTGAGGTGTATCTGGCCAGAGAAATCGGAGCCTGTTACGCCCGGCTCGATATGGTGGTCAACTACGCCGAGGGTGTGGTCAAGGACTGGGAGCACGAGGAATTGAAAGAAATCTTTTATAACGAGTCTGTAGTGATTGGCCGAATACTCCTCGACACTGTCAGGCAATTGCCGTCCGGGGCAGGCTGCCGGTGCAGGGAACTGCGTAAGCCCACTCTGCTGCAGGAGATTTAGAAGCCCTTACCTTTCAACCAACCGGGCAAAGTCATCCAGGTCCGTGTTTCCTCTTATGCCGAGCCGTTTTAAGCGGAACCGGTTTGTATTAATGTCGTTTTTCCCGAAAGCAGTGGAAAGGGCTGCCTTATATCCCGCCGCCCGGGCCATTTTTTCGATGTTTTTGTTGCTGCGGCCATACGGGTAGGCCAGGAAGTTTACGGGGGCGCCGAGGGCTTGTTCCAGTTGAATTTTTGACAGACGGATTTCGGTTTCGGCTATTTGGGGATCTACAGTAGTAAGGCTGGGGTGGCTGAGGGTATGGGATTGAAAAGAGATTCCATATGCCTGCATTTCTTTGATCTGCTGCCAGGAAAGAAGTTTGATGTGGGGCTGGGTTTCTCTCCGGATATCCCAGACGTTATATCCTCCTATGTGATCGTAAACCAGGAAAACAGTGGCTGTAAACCCGTACTTTTTCAGAATGGGGAAAGCGAAAAGGTAATTGTCTTCATAACCGTCATCAAGAGTCAGGATAAATGTCCTGGGGGGAGGGGATTCCCCCCTGTCCCAGAAATCAAACAACTGGTTAAGCGTGATAGTCTTGTAACCGCGTTCATACAGGTACTTCATCTGGCATTCAAAATTGTCCGGGGTGACCCTAAGACCAATTCCGCCATGGTGTATGTAAGGGCTGACTTTGTGGTACATGAGGATTGGGATTTTTTCTTTTCCCATGGCTGTCGAGAATACGGGGGCCGGAGCCTCGGCGGTTTTGGCCAGGGCAAGACCGCTAATTACAATCAAGAGCGCGGCCCACAACACTTTTCTCAGTGCCATTAAGACAGTCCTTTCATTTTAAATTAATTGTGTTAAAATGAATATATCATAATAATTAGCTTTTGTGGACAGGGATTTTTCACTAGTTACAAAAATTTATATAACGAATAACATCTTTTCCCAAAATACGACATAGAGGCATTATACCCGGGTGACAAAAATCCAAAGTGACGCCAAATTATTCCATTCAGCAAGACCCCGAAAGGGTCTTTTTTTAACTTAAACGGTAACGCGAACCGTTGTCGACCATCACAATTGACTGGTTAAAAAACTACACATGTAGTTTTTTAAACGCGAACGGTTGCCAATTTTAAGCGAAAAACCAATAAAGGCGAAATACGACCGTTCACCCCCCAAAAACAACCACTACAGGTGTAGTTTATAAATTGTGTAAAAATTAAAGAATTCCGTTTAACTCCAATTTATTTCTGTTGGCGGAATTTCTAATGATGGCTGAGTGGCCGAGAACTATAATTAGTTATAGAAATTTAATATTATCCGAGGGGGGGGAGATTTTTATGAGTATTAGTCAGCGTGAGGTGCTGGGTAAAATCGGTAAGGCTGTGGAGATGGAGAAAAAGCTGGATCTTCACAGCGAGGAATATCTCCATAAGCTGATGACAAGCCAGTTTGCTCTCAGCTTTAAACTATTCCTTGTGTTCATCATCATCCTTTTGGGACTTCCGGTAATGAATTACATTGCTCCGGAAATGATGAATGCAAGGATATTTGGTTTTACGGTGACCTGGTTTTTCCTGGCTGTTTTGATTTACCCGATAACGTGGCTGATTTCTTGGGCCTATGTTAAATCTTCAATTGCCCTGGAAGAAAAGGCCGCCACCTGGACTGATCCCGAAGAACATTGATTTGCAGAGCATAAATTTCATCTCAAGAGCACTCATATTTATCCGTTAATGGAAATGAAGAGAAAGGAGTTGAAACTCGTATGCAGCAGGGCATTCAGATAATTCCGCTGATTGCGGTGGTTTTGCTGGTAGTCGTTACTATCGGCCTTGGTTTTTGGGTGCAGAAGTCCGTTAAATCAGCGGCCGATATGTATGTTGCATCACGTTCCGTCAGTGTCCCCATGAACTCGGCGGCTATCTCCGGTGAGTATCTGAGTGCGGCGTCCTTTATGGGCGTTGCCGGAATGATCATGAAAACCGGCTATGATAATATATGGTACCCGGTAGGGTATGCCACAGGTTATCTGTTCTTGCTTCTGTTTATCGCAGGTCCGCTGCGGAGGTTTGGCGCATATACCATTCCGGATTTTGCTCACGGCCGGTATGACAGCCCGACCTTCCGCAAGATTGCGGTTATCTTTGTTCTCTGTATCGGCTTCTTTTATACCATGCCCCAGATGAAGGGCGCCGGTACAGCCCTTGTGAACATACTTAATACGCCGTACTGGGTGGGCATTGTGGTAGTGGGTTCTGTCATTATCTTTAACGTGGCCCTGGGAGGCATGAAAGGTATCACCTTCGTCCAGGCTGTCCAGTACTGGATAAAGATGGTCGCTATCTCGCTGCCGATGTTCATCATGTTTATGTTCCTCGGCGGATACGGCACTAATATGAGCAAATTCCATAATGACGCCGAAAAAGGAGGCACTCTCCCTAAGTTCAGAACGGACTACACGGCCATTTACAAACCAGCTGCCCCTCTTAATGACATAGTATTCGGGACGGTGATTAGGGGTACCTTTGAACAGGATACGCAGGTGATCATAACCCCTTCCAAAAAACTTCCTGAGGGGGCAGATCAAATTTCCGCCCAGCAGTTGATGACATCCAGCCTGCCGGCCGAAACCAGGGAAGTAACCCTGCCCACCGGGAAAAAGGTTACGGCCTACATCTTCAAGAAAGGGACCGAATTTGCAACCGGGCAGCCTATCGTAGCTACTCAAGGCGGCCAGCCGATTTTGGTTACCGACCCTGTTTCAGGCAAGGAGAAGCCGTTAAAGGTTTCCGCCAAGTTTACCGTTACTCCCGCCGGCTCTGAAGAAGTGACCAGGATTACCTACAAAGCCGGCCAACCGGTTCCTAATGCGCCAAATGACAAGACCTGGATTGAGCCGTACGGTCTCCTTAGTTCCAAGTACGGCCACCCCGTGCTCTATACCTATTCACTGATTCTGGCTATCGTATGCGGGACCGCCGGCCTGCCGCACATTCTTGTCCGGTTCTATACCAACCCCGACGGCAAGACGGCCAAGAGAACAACTTTCTGGGTAATGATTCTCCTGGGATGCTTCTACGTGTTCCCGCCCATGTTCGGGGCCCTGGGCCGTGCGTGGGTACCGGAACTGTACGCCGTAGCGGGCGGCGCCCGGTCAACAGACTCGGTTGTACTGATTCTGCCGCGGCTGCTTAATCAATATGTTCCGTATCTGGGTGACATCCTCTCTGCCATTACCTCAATGGGTGCGTTCGCCGGGTTCATGACCACCTTCTCAGGCCTGCTGGTGTCCCTGACAGGCGCGCTGGCCCATGACGTTTACGGCAACATGATTAACCCCAAGGCCACACCGACTCAGAAAATGAGGGCCTTCCGGATTTCGGCCATCCTGGCCGGATCTACCGCGATTGTTCTGGGTATGTTCGTTGAAAACTTCGACATTAACATGATGGTTGGTTGGGCTTTTGCCATAGGCGCCGCTTCTTACTTCCCGATGCTGATTGTCAGCGCCTGGTGGAGAAGATGCACCGCGATAGGTGCAGGAGCCGGGATGCTGGTTGGCGGGGGCGCCGCTTTGGCAGCTATTGTTTCCACCATGCTGGCTGACAAAAAGGTGATCCCGTCGCTGGGACCGTGGTTTGCTGACCATCCGGTTGTCCGTACCCTGTTTGAACAGCCGGCTATCTGGGCAGTGCCATTTTCGCTGCTGTTGATCTACGTGGTTTCCCTGGCCACCCAGAGCCACGTTCCGAAGAATTCCAGGTGGAAGATGCTGGTGTTGCATGCTCCGGAAGAGCTCAACCTGAAGAACCGGAACTACATCGAAGACGATGCGGTGCCGGCTCACTAAACCGGATGAGGGGGTTTAAACCCCCTCATTCTTTAATCAGAAGAAAAGACTAAAGCTTGATAAAATTCTTTTTTGTCGCTATACTAATATGAGGATATATTACGGCCTGCCCTTAGGTCCGGAAAAAGGGGGAGTTTCTGGTGAACAAACAGCTGAAGATTTACGGATCCTACTTAGCCATTCTAGGATTAATCACAATATCCATTGTCTACCTGGGCGTTCCCACCAGGATAGGCCTCTGGGTCGCATTGGGGGTAGCCGCTCTTTACGCAATATTTTGGCCCCGGTGGGGTTAAAACCGTAAAGAAAGGACTTGGCGCCATGCAGCAAGGAATTCAGATAATTCCGCTCATTGCGGTTATTGCCCTTGTCATCGCTACGGTTGGCCTTGGTGTTTACATTAAAAGGTCGGTCAGAGGCGCGGCCGATATGTATGTTGCATCGCGTTCCGTCAGTGTGCCCATGAACGCGGCGGCCATTTCCGGTGAGTACCTGAGTGCGGCATCATTCATGGGCGTTGCCGGAATGATTATGAAGACCGGTTACGACAACATCTGGTACCCGGTCGGATACGCTGCCGGTTATCTTTTTCTCCTCCTGTTTATCGCCGGCCCGCTGCGCAGGTTTGGGGCATATACCATTCCCGATTTTGCCCACGGCAGGTACGACAGCCCGGCGTTCCGCAAGATTGCGGTTATTTTTGTCCTTTTTATCGGTTTCTTCTATACGATGCCCCAGATGAAAGGCGCGGGTACCGCCCTTGTGAACATCCTGAATACCCCTTACTGGGTGGGGGTTCTAGTGGTAGGTTCTGTTATCACCTTCAACGTGGCCCTGGGGGGCATGAAGGGCATTACCTTCGTCCAGGCTGTCCAGTACTGGATAAAGATGCTGGCCATTTCGCTCCCTATGCTGATAATGTTTATTTTCCTGGGCGGTTACGGCGCTAACCTGGAGAAGTTCCATAACGATGCGGAAAAAGGGGATACCTTGCCTAAATTTAGGTCCGACTACACGGCCATTTATAAGCCGGATGCGCCCCTCAATGATATAGTCTTTGGCACGGCCATAAAAGGTACTTTTGAGCAGGATACGCTGGTTATCATTAATCCCTCCAAAAAGATTCCCGCAGA
>DYZU01000167.1 GCA_022735835.1 Thermincola sp.
GGGCTTGATCGTCCAGAGCTCGCGCTTGCGGGGGAGCTTCAACACCGCCGGAGCCCGGGAGCGCTTCCTATGCCTGCTTTGACCCTTTTTCGCCAACACATCGCCTTTATTCGTTATTGCCCCCTTCTTCCCTGCCCCTCGCTTACATCCCGCTCGGATCACTAAATTCAAAAGTTATTACCACGGTTCTATATTCCTCAGCGGCACCATGTACTTCTGTGACTCCTCCGCATGTACGGTTGGACTCAAATGGATTAACGAACATTACAAAAATTAACACGAAAGTTGCTATCGGCTTGAGCCCTACGTAGAATTTCATGTTCCTCGCTCAAGTATGCCAAAGTTACTTAAAAACTTTCTTACGATTTCGCACTCGTAGCAAAACAACCATAGGAATAGCGAGCAATCTACTTAAAATCCGCTGTAATTTTCAAGCTTGGCGGCTCGTCTACCACTTTTCCATTGAACAGTTATGCGTGCGTGTTTATCCACCCAGATAAACAAATCCTCTTTTGCCCCACCTCCTGCAATTTCAACCACATAACAATCGAACGTGCCAGCTGGTACCATCAAGCGTTCCTCTTTAATTACTCTGGCTGTTCGAGAAGTAAAAATGACATCAACAGTGCCCCTAACACCGGGCCCTGGAAAATTTTCGACGATTTGGGCCACAAAATTAAACCGCTTCGAATACCTAGGGGATAGCGGTTCCTTACCAAACCTAAAGTAATAATCTTCCCACTTGCAAACAAAATTCTCTGGCATGTCGATTTCACCCACTGCCCCATTTTCGTCTTCTACAATTGTGATACTTATCGAATTAGCGGTATAGCTTAGCGACCACATCTCCCTTCTAAATCTCCTCGGCTCGCCTAGTTGCGATAGCAAAATGTAATCGTAGATACCTTTAACCCTGCCATCTTTTTTCACGAACACTTCAACATTTTCCGAATCAGATACTTCAATCATGATCAAGTACTGGTTTAGATAAGGGTACCACTCAGCCACGGTCTGGGTGATAGCACCAACTTTATTGTCATTCTGGTAAATGCCGTAAGTCAGCGATTGGCCCACCGCCGAGGGAAATCCAAATGCCTTCTCGGACACTCCTAGCCATTTTAGCAACCAGATGGTGGCACCTGCTGTCACGAGAGCTACTATCAATAACCCCACAGCTAACTTCTGACGCACTTAAGCCCCTCAGGTTGGGTTTACATTATGGTATGTATCTAGCTTTCGCTTTTCGCTGAGTCCCACAGGTGCTGTTAACTTAAGCTCTTTATCTTTCTCGGAAAATTCTCTTTCGCTGGTCGGGGAGGAGGGGTGAACAA
>DYZU01000168.1 GCA_022735835.1 Thermincola sp.
AAGCGTGAGCGGCTTGCCGGTGGAGATTGTGGCCGTTCGTAGGAATATACCTGCCCCCCGTATATTTAAAGTAAAGAAGTTTGTCAACGGGCCCTTACTCATGGGACAGCCCGTTTTCTTCAGTTTCTTTTTCCCGAACCGGTTTACCGGGTTGGTTGCTATCGGTCATCCGGTTCTTATTATCGTTTTGGTTTTGGTGTTTTTCCTGTTGTTTATTTTTCTCTTCGCTTTCGTCTTCATATTCATCTTCATTTTTATATCCGTCTTCATCTTCATATTCATCTTTTTCTTTATCTTTTTCTTTTTCTCTGTCTCCCACGTCGTTTTCGTTTTGGCCGGAGCCTTTTCCTTCTTTCTCCGGTCTGATTGTATTACGGGCGTCATTCCTGTCAGGGCCATGGTTGCCGTCGAATTTATCCTTGCCTTGCAGCGGGGTAATGTGTACAGATTTAATAATCAGCTTCTTATTATTCGGAAGCAGTTTGACCTTATGGACATTGACCAGGTTTGACAGGCTGTTTTGTTTTACCTGCTCCAGGGTCAGTTTTTCCCCGGAGGCAACTGCGTTTTGATAAATCATAAGTTTCCCCGGCGACAGCCCTTGGTTTTTAGCTTTGTTTCTGGTGGGCATATCAGTGGACAAGACTATAATTTCAATATCTATCCCTTTATTTTCAACCGCAGTTTCCAGGTTTCGGGTGAAAACATCGTAGTTAAAGGTGTCTGGGGCGTCATTATTGACAGTTACTGTTGATAATACGTAGTTCTTTTGACCGGGTTTCAGGTATCCCTTCCGCACGGCTTCAGCCATGATCCGGCTGACTGACGTATACAGGTCAATGCCCTGCAGCCGCAAAACTGAAACCATCTTTTCCGCCCCGTCATTTAATGAATATACATGCAAGACTTTGAGATTTTGGTCTACTTCAAGTTCTATACTGGGGTTAATATCCAGGGAAACATAGGCGACAGCATGCGAAGTCGCGGACATCTGGTACAGACTGAACCCGAGAGCAAGGATTAATATGGAAGCTACCATTAATACCGGTTTCACGTAAGTGAGCCAGGTAACGGGAGCAAACTCAATTTCTGCGCCAACCCGGACGTTGCTCCCGGAAACCGGCACCTTGTGATAAGTGCCGTCTTCGGTCAGGACAATACAGTATGAATTTTTGACCTTGACAACTATACCCTTGTCCTTCATTTTGAAACATCCTTTCGGTCAAAGCATCTTTCAGTTTGTATGTCTCTTAATTAGTGCTGGCATTTATATATGAATAAATATACGGGAATTCCATCGGGTGATAGAGTACCAGCGCCGTGGCGATGATGAATTTGCGCCCCCTTTCCAGGGTTTTTCTGTTAACCCCGGTCTTGAACATCAGATCGTTTATGGGAAGCTGCTTTTTTTTCAACAGGTACCCCATAATCTCCGGCTGACTTACAACCAACCTGGCCACCCGGAACAGGGTCTGGCGGGAATCCCTGTGTTTTGGTGACGTCTCCGCCAGTGATTCAAAGTCGATCCCGAAATTAGCAAGCAATTTTTCGTATTCCGCCAGTTCTTCGCGCCTTTCGTCCTCAATGGTCCTGTCCCTGAAGTCATTCCAGGCGGATTGGATTTCAGCGGGGCTGAATGGCGTCCCTTCATCCGATGCCGTTTCGTAAGGGCATTCCACATGTATGCGGGATTCTTTGCGGAAGTGGTCTTTAAGCCGGTTTTCAATCACTACTCTGGCATATGGAAGAAAGGGCACCTGTTTTGCGGGGTCATATGAATCAATGGCAGAATTAAAAGCTATGAGGGCTATGCTCAACTCATCGTCTCGTCCCCATTCAAGGGGGTGTTTGCACAGGTTCATGGCGGTTTTCAGGACAAACGGTTTATATTCCTGAAGAAAATCTTCACGGGCCAGCGCATCCCCAGCCTGTATCCTGAGAAGTGCCTGTAAGACTGAACCGTTGTTTCCCGGCGTCATGTTAACACCTCGTTACTTTTATATACGTTAGGGAAAATTTGTTTATGTGGGTGTAATTCGACAAAAAGTTGGTTAGTCCTGTCCTGAAACGAACGTGACTGCAAATTGTTAACTTTTGAGAACGGCGGACCATACTATATAGTGGAGATTGGTAAGTGGGTAGGTGTCAGGTGTCAGTGGATACGAGACACTAACCACTAAATATTCGAGGAGGTTGAGGAATGCCGGCCCGGAAAAAGAAAAAAGTAGCCCTGGTTTTCACGGGAGCCGTCTCATTAGGCAGTTTTGAAGCCGGCGTGGCTTACGAAATTGTTAGATATCTGTATGAAACGGATAATCCCGAGTTTGAAGTGGATGTAATTGTGGGGACTTCCGCGGGCGCTTTGACGGGAGCGCTCACGGCTTTGCTTTTAGTGTTTGGTATGGATCCGCGTATTCTGGAAGAAGCCTGGATGTCGGTACGCCTCGAGGACCTGGCAAAACTGAATCCCGGTGACAGGTCCCTGTTGTCCAGCAGCAAGGTCGAGCAATTAATAGCCAGGTATATTCGCCCGCCGTCACCGGAATTTATCAGGGCCCGGCCACAGAACGAAACAATGCGCTTTGTGGCTGTGGTTACTAATCTGGATGGGGTGAAATACCGGATTCACAGGGGAAAAGAGGATGAGTTTTCCATCAGCGCCATAGGCTATGAGGATGCTTTTAAATTCCGGATAGAACGGGATTTTTCCGCATGGGAGAGGCTTAGAACGGCTGTTCGTGCTTCCAGCGCATATCCGGCAGCCTTTGAGCACAAGACGGTATTGAGGGGTGATCACGAATTCCGGCGTCTTGCCAGGTACAATTTCCCCGCCAAAGGAGAAAAGCCGTTTCGCTACGCTGACGGAGGTATCGTTAACAACCAGCCGTTGAACAGGGCTATCGAGGTTGTGAATGAGCTGCCTGCCGATATACAGAACGGCGGTCTAAGCGAAGAAGGCGAGAGAATATTTTTAGTTGTTGACCCGTCACCACCCGAAAATGAAGCGGGGCACCGGCAAGATTTCGGTGTGTTTGATGTTGTCGGGAAAGCGGTTTGGACAATTCCCCGCAACCAAACCCTTTACAAAGACCTTTTGCTATTAGAAAAGATAAATAGGCGAATTCGGTGGAAAAACTCTTTTGTATCCGCTCTGGCCGAGATTTGGAATGCATCCCCGATTTCAATCGCTCAGGCTCAAACTTTTGACGACCTCTGTAATGAGGTGGCCTTATTTAAAGGTAAAACGATTTTGGGTATGGACCCGGGCAGTTACCTGGAAACTGAGAAGGAACGCATCAGGAATGCTTACAGAACAGAAATTGCCAGGGTCGCCCATCCGGACTTGTTTGTGAAGTACTGCTTTTTACTTGAACAGGTTGCGGATTTACGAAATAAGCAGGAAATTTCCGTGGAAATGATTAAGCCCATTGAGGCCGAAAAAGAACTGGCGGGAGTAATTTACGGCAATTTTGGAGGTTTTCTGGACACCGGGTTTATGAGGCATGACTTTAATGTAGGCCGCACTTATGCCAGGCGATGGCTGAAGAAGGAAACGGAAATCAGCCGTCCCGTCCCCTGCAGAGAAAAGAGTGTGCCTGCCAAGGTCCAGCGGAAAATTCTCCGCAGGCTGTTAGATAATTCAATCCCTTTGCTGGTGGAAGAAATAGGCCCCAGAATATTTTCGGGAAGAAGTGATTCGCCGCCGGAGAAAGGCTTGGGAGTATTGAACCTGATGGGGATGTTTGTGATAAGCGTGGTAAGATATCTGGGCAGGAAATCATTCCACCGGACAAGAGATAGGATTTCCCCTTGATGGTGTAAAATTGTCCAGTATTTCCCTGCAGAAAACCCTGGAATCATTGTGATATAATTGTACTGCCGAGGGAGGGAAATACAATGGACCCACTGACTCATGCTCTTGTTGGAGCGGGAGTTGCGTCACTCACGGGAGATAAATTTTCATTGAGTAACCCGCTGCATATAGGGGCAGTCTTAGGGGCGCTGGCGCCGGATATTGACATAGTCCTGCAGCTGTATGGGGATATACCGTATCTCACTCACCACCGGGGGTCATCGCATTCCATTCCGGGTGTGCTTGTAACTTCTGCTGTTATAGCCTTTGTTTTATGGCTTTTATTCGGCGGGAGCCATCCCGGCATGATTTTTATATGGACGATCTTAGGGGCAGTTTCCCATATCTTGCTTGATATCTTAAACTCGTACGGGGCCAAGATATTGTGGCCCTTCAGCCAAAAAAAGTACAGTCTGAACCTTTTGGTACTGGCTGACCCTGTAATTATTGCCCTGTTTGCCGGTGTAATACTGTGGCCCGGGACCCCTCGGACAGTGGCTGAGACGGTATTCTGGCTGGCTCTGGTCTACCTGGGAATCAGGTTTTACATGAGGCAGAAAGTATACAGGATGCTGTGGCAAAAGTACGAACCGGAAGGTGTCAAAAGGGTAGTGGTTATGCCCGCTGTAATAAGCCTTTGGAACTGGTCATTTCTGGTGGAAACCCAGGAGACTTATATTGTGGGAGAAATAAGATGTTTTTCACTGCGCATGGGGATTAAAAAGATCCTGGACAAGAGACCGCAAAACGCTTTGATCCAAAAAGCGCTGCAGTCTAAATTGGGGCAGATCTTTCAGAACTTTACACCTTACTTTCACATTTTTGACTGCCTGGAAAACGGCAGGCACGTGGTCAAGTTTTACGATTTGCGGTATTTTTTCAGGGAAGACTTCCTGCATACCGCCACCGTATTTTTTGATGAGAAAAACACAATAGTTGACGCGGTTTTTCAACCGTATCACAAGAACCGAAAGATCCGCATCATGGGGTAGGGGCCGCTTCACAAGGGGCCTGTTGACAAAAAAAGAGCTTTAAGCGATAACAGGGGGCAGGAATATACCTGCCCCCTGTTATTATATTTTGGGAGGAATACCATATCAAAGGTAGAATAGAATAGTTCAGTACAGATTGATTATTTGAAAGGAGCAGGGATATGGGATTAAAAGAAAAATTGGGTAAGCAGTTTGTAATCACAACCGAACTTGGCCCCACTGAGGGCACAGATGTACGGACCACGCTGGAAAAAGCCAGGAGTTACATAAAACTGGACGGAATCAATATCCATGACTGCCCGATGGCCAGGCTGAGGATAAACTCTATTGCCCTGGCCCATATAGTGCAGTCCGAGTTAGGGATTGACACAATCCCCCATTTTACCTGCCGGGACCGCAGCCTGCTGGGAACCCAGGCGGACTTGCTGGGGGCGCATGCCCTGGGGATCAGGTTTATTCTTCCTACAACCGGTGACCCGCCGCACCACGGACCGTTTCAATCATCTGCTGTTTATGATTTGAACACCATGTCATTGATTAAATTGATTAAAGATATGAACAAAGGCCTGGATGTTACCGGGAAAGAATTTAAAGGCCCCACCGACTTTATGGTAAGCGGTACCACCAGTACCACGGCCACAAATATGGAAGCGGTATACAGCAGGGTAGAGCGCAAAATCGAAGCGGGGGTTGATTTCTTCCAGACCCAGCCCTGCTATGACGCGGAGAAGACCCTCGCCTTTGTGGAAAGAATGAGAGGGTACGGGAAGCCGGTAATTATCGGGTTGATGCCTTTGAAGGGTGTCAAGATGGCCGAGTATATGAATGATCATGTGGAAGGTATTGAAATTCCTGATGATGTAATGGCAAAAATCAGGGAAGGCGTACCCGGGGCCAAAATAGCCTGCGAATTTGTGGAGAAGGTATACAAACAAATTGACGGCATTCACATCATGGCTCTGGGCGATGTTAAAGCATCTAACGAGATTATTGAACATACTCTTAGTTTAATAGGCTGAAAGCCGCTCAGGCGGCTTTTTTTTTAATTCTTATTTATCCGGGGTCCGGTCATTAAACAGCGCTTGCCTTCACAGTAAAGTTGGGGAGAGGTTGTCCAATTTAATAAACAAAGCCGGTAAGTTACAGCAGAATATGTCAGGAACGGTGTCCAAAATTTATTTTTACGCCGCTTTCGACCTCCTTTTTGCGGCCGGTTTCATTCCTATTGCCGTTCTGGCCGTCTTTGGGGTCTATTTTTACCACTTTCCCCCCGTAATTAAGTCCGATGCTGAGAACGCCGCTTAGCTCCTCGACATCTATGGTATCCAGGTTAAGTTCAAATTTATCTGTATGCATTTTTTCTACAATCACTTTTTCAATAGACCAGCGCTTACCGGCCAGAAGCTCATGCAGTTCTGCCTGGGCTTTTTCCAGAGCGGACAGGCGCCGGTCAATAGTTTTTAAAATTTCGTCATATCCGGCCTTTGGCGTCTTCTCTTGACGGGAATTGAGGTTTTTTTTCTTCAATAACACCTCAAACAAAAATAACCTCCTTCCACAAGAGAAACTCCCCGAAGGTTGTATACAATATCCTATGCGGAAATTATTTAGTAGGTGATTTGCTTTGCGGCTCAAGAGCGGGTTTTGGTTATTAAGTAGTATATTATTTTTGCTATCTAGTAAAATAATAATTGTTTAAATTTGGGGGAGGTTTTCATGATCTACCTGACAGTTATTTACAGAGTAGTTACAATTTTGCTGGTTTTTCTTTTAGTCGCCCTATTGTTAAACAAAAGGCACCTTGGCCGTTTCACGGTTTTTGACTTTATTGCCGCAGTAACTTTAGGGGCGGTGGCTGGCGCAGATATCGCAGACCCGGATAAACCCCATGGACCAAGAATGTTTGCGCTAATAGCAATTGGGGTTATCCATGTCTTGTTCACAAAACTGATTCTGGAAAAACGGAAGTTTGGAAAATTATTTACTTTTGACCCGACGATGGTTATTCAAAACGGTAAGATTGTCGTGAAAAACCTAAAAAATATCAGGTATACTCTTGACGACTTGTTATGCCAACTTAGGGAAAGAGGAGTTTTTGACCTTAGCGAGGTGGAATACGCAATTTTAGAGCCTGACGGAAAGTTAAGCGTGCTAAAAAAGAGCCAGTATTTGCCGGTTACCCCGGGTGACTTGAAAATTTCTACTCAATACAAAGGTTTAAGCATCCCTCTGATTTTGGAAGGTAAAGTCATTCAGGAAGGGTTAAAGAGCGCAAATCTTACGGAAGAGTGGCTGTTAAACCAACTGGGTAATCAGGGAATCGCCAATCCCGGGGAAGTATTTATTGCCCTTTTAAACACACAGGGTAATCTTTACATTTCAAAATACCGGGAGCCTTCCAATATACAAAAGATAGACCACTGATATACTGTAAAAATGATACGCCGCCAAATTGGCGGCTATTTTATTGACGGTGCTGCCTTACGTTTAAGGACAGATATGGCACACAATAACCTTAACATAATTTTACCCTTTCGGAATGAAAACTATATAGCCTCAATTATTGAGGGGCCGACGGGAGGTTTAAACGAGGCCTCGGTTAAGGTAGTGTCAATTAAGTCCAAATCATTTATGAAGTTTACTCCTGTGGGGAAAGTGTTTAGGTTACCAGCAATTTGCCCTACATTGGCGTTTAACTTAGCCATATATGTCCAGGAATTAAAAGCGCCTTTGCCCTGTGACCAGTTGGAGTTATTACGAATCTCGTTTATTTGATTGAAGCCGGAAATGATAGCCACGGCCATCAGTCTGTCCCTCCTAACAAACTCGTAAACCTAGTTACAGTCTATGCCGGTAAATTAAATTTGTGCAGCCGGTTTCTATCACTATTTTGCTGTGCAAAACATAACCTAATAATTAAAGGTAGGTGATAAGTTTTGAACATAGGCTCCCTACAAATTAATATTAATACTCTCCGAATTGCCGATGTGGATACCGGTTCGGCGGTAGCCATCGGGAACAACCATTTCTATGACTGGCAGACATTCAGCAAGGTAAACGGCGGGTTTGGGCGACTTTCAGGAGACTGCAATTCACTGCCTGATTCGCATTTTATTGTAGAAGACCCGGATTTACAGGATATGCTCTGTGAGGAAAAACCGGGCCAAACCTGCTTCGCGGAATTAACTGGGGAAAGAAAGGAGCCATTAGATGAAAACGGAAATTTATTTGGGAAAAGTTAATGTTACAAGCGTCCAGAACAACGCTGTTCTTAATTATGGGGAAAGCAGTTTTTTAAAGTGGGTGACCCGGTCCAAGGTGAACTCCGCTCTTAGCCGGGTAAGCGGTGATGGTAATGTATTCGAAAGTAGGCTTAATTTGGTTAATGACCCAGACTTATTTGATGTTATCATAAAAACACCAAAATAACGGCCAACAAAGGGAGGTTTTTTAGTTTATGAACAATTTTAACCCCTTCGAGATATTAAAGGACAAAAACATACCCGGAGTTTCCAACTGGCTGGAGCATTTTCACCAAAACCCGTGGCTGGAAAAATATATTAATGACATACTTGGCCCTGATTTTTGGAGACAGGTAATGGGGAATCAGGCAAGCCGCATTAGGACCAACATTTTTGAAACGTCCGATGAGGTAATAGTCAGGGCGGAGATACCGGGTCTGGAGAGGGAATCGGATCTACGTGTTATGCTGAAAGGCTCAACCTTATCCTTTGATGCTACGGTGCCCGCCACAAACGGTGGGTTTGGTAACGATAAAGTGATTCTCCACAGCAAGGCCGGTAAACAGCACGCGCAAAAAATCGCCCACAGTGTCAATTTACCCTGCCCGGTGAGGGATTTCGGCGCTAAAGCAACATATAAAAACGGTATATTGGAAGTAAAGTTGCCGAAGGAATACGTGTCATATGACAGCCATAAAATTAATGTGCAGTTTTTATAGACCGACAAATACAAGGCAGGAACACAAGAAAAGAGAAACAAGGTGAAAATTTATGGAATATCATGATGTTATATTAATAAACCCGCCGTCGAGAAAAAAGGAGGTTTATGAACACCTGGGATTGGGCTATTTAGCAGCATGTCTCAGGAAACGAAATATTGATGTTAAGATTTTAAATATGACTCATTGGACAGTACCTCAAGCTTTTCAGGAAGTCAAAAGGTTTTCCAGCAAAATATTAGGGGTCAGTATACCGTTTCAAAGAAGTGGGGCTCTCGCCTTTAATCTTATTTCCCGTTTGAAAAAAGAGGGGTTTGCTGCCCATGTTGTTGTTGGCGGTATATATCCTACTTTTTCTTACGAAGAAATCATGAAAAGGTTCCCGGCCGTCGATTCTGTCGTCCTGGGCGAGGGAGAAGAGACCATCGTTGAACTGGCCGAGGCCGTCATTAACGGTAACGATTGGCGGCAGGTTAAAGGGATTGCCTATCGTGAAAACGGCCAAACCGTTACTAATGAGACAAGACCGCTCATTAAAGACCTGGATACCATCCCCTTTCCCGAACGTGACGCTCTCCCGGAAGTGTTGAAAAAAACAAACTTTGCCCCTATGCTGACCTCCCGCGGCTGTTACGGAAGGTGCAGTTTTTGCAGTGTTGTGCCTTTCTTTTCAAAATTCGGACCTAAATACAGAATGCGCAGCAGCAAAAATGTAATGGAAGAAATTGAGATGCTGTATCACCAATATAACGTAAGGAATATAGAGTTTAACGATGCCAACTTTATTGGAGGCAAAGGCCGTGGTTTTAACCGGGCCAGAGAGATTGCGGAAGAGATACTGAAAAGCAATCTGGATTTACGGTTTTCCATCCAGTGCAGGCCGGATGATGTGGACGAGGAATTATTCACAGTTTTAAAAAATGCGGGCCTGAGCAAAGTGTTTTTAGGTGTGGAATCAGGGTCCCAATCGATGCTTGACCGTTTTCACAAGGATGTTACAGTGGAGGAAAACCTGAAATCGTTAGAAATATTGGGTAAGCTTGACTTGATTGTCTTTATGGGATTCATAACATTTGACGACAGGACTTCATTAAAAGAATTCAATGAAAACCTGGTGTTTATTCAAAAGGCAAAAAGGGTTATGCCTAAAAACAGACTTTACTATGACCTGGGAGCGGAACTTATTCCTCTGGCAGGAACAGAAGCAGAAAGGTACATGAAGGAAACCAGGAAGTTAATGGGAAACTCTTTGAAATTTTCCTATAAAGTGGAGGACCCGAGACTCCTTTTAATCTGCAATACGGTTAAATTTACTGACGTGTTTAAGAGGATCGGGAGAAATTTGAGAGATTATGACAAGGAGTGGATGATGAGATAGGCGAGTAAATACGGGGGTAAATAAACAAACAGAGCGCAGCGTACGCCCTGTTTATTTTTTTACGTCCTGTTCCATTTGTTGCCCGGTCAACCGTTTTACCGCTTTTTGGCAGCTGCCGGCAGGATGCGCCAGCGCGTAGAGCTGGCTTTGCCGCCGAAGCCGGGGCCGAAACCTTTCCCGAAGCCGGGGCCGAAACCTTTCCCGAAGCCGGGGCCGAAACCTTTCCCGAAGCCGGGCCCAAAGAATTTCCAGAAACCCGGGCCAAAGAATTTCCAAAAGCCCGGCCCGAATCCCGGACCAAAACCCGGTCCAAAGCCGCCGGGACCTTTCCCAAAACCCGGGCCGAAACAGTTAACCCTGCTCCCCCTGGGGTTGCGGAAAGGGATTTGTTGGGTTTTTAAACGTCTCAACACTAGATAACCTCCCTTTTTGTTTATCGAGACAGATTTACCGCTTCTTCTTTTTATCTTATGTAAATGGGTTTCCCGGTGTTACTGCCTCCGGCTTCCCGGTAACGGGCAGGCAATATAATGACCGGCAAGTTGAACAATATTGGTCTGGCAGTAACAGTAGCTTTTTGGCCTGTTTTTCGTATTATAAAGAAAACGTCTTTCGGAGGGAAATTTATGAAACCCGATACTTTGAACCTGCTTTGCAGCCCTGTTAGTCATGAACCGCTTGAATTAGTGTATGAGGAGGGGGCCGGAGGAATAACAAGGGAAGTGCTGGTGACCATAAAGTCCAGGGAAAGATTCCCCATCTACAGGGGAATACCTGTCTTTTTAAGTGACAATGAGCTTACCCAACGCAATAAAAATAAAAATTTTTACAATTTTATTGCTCCCCTTTATGATTTGTTGCACTCGTTACAGGGTTCCGCCAGGGGCGGGGAAAGGAAGGTCCGCGAAGCTTTTCTTAAAGAACTGGAAATAAGTGATAATGACCGGGTGCTGGAGACCTCGGTCGGTACGGGGGCAAACCTCCGTTACCTCCCCCCGTCGGCCCGCTACTACGGTTTGGACATATCCTGGAAAATGTTGAAACAGTGCCGGCGGGTTGCCGACAGGAGGCATCTTGATGTCGAACTGTTCTTGGGCGATGCGGAAAAGCTCCCTTTTAAAAATAGTGTTTTTGATGCGGTTTTTAACATCTGCAGCCTGAGACTGTTTAATGATAAAGCCAGGGCCATAAAAGAAATGGCCAGGGTTGCCAAACCGGGCAGAAAAATAGTTATTGTTGATCAAAGAAAAGCCGGGGTTCCGGAGGACCTGATTCCCCCGGGTATGCAGCACGTTGAGGTAAAAGAAATAAGCTGGGATTTATATTGCCTGACTTTTAAAAAGCCTCCTTATAAACTCCATCCGGATATGCTCACCTGAGGGGAAGAATTTATGCCTGTCATAAATGCACACTTTCAGGGATTTTTACATAATATCTGGTGTGAGAACCGTATCTGGTGAGAAGCGAAACGCTCAGAGACTCAAGTTCAAAAAAACCAAAGAAAGGAGGTTTTCTTAAATGGCTGACGGATTCTTTCCTCCGATGGCTTTTGTCCTCTTCCTCGTCTTGATCCTCATATTTTTTGGATTAGGAGACGGTGGCGGCTGGTGGTAAATTTTAATTGACCAAAGAGGCTGTCCCATAAGTAACTGGGGCAGCCTTTCTTTTTA
>DYZU01000169.1 GCA_022735835.1 Thermincola sp.
AATTTTTACAAATCTGTAGTAAAATATTACTCACAAGAGATTCTCCTTTCCCCGGTAAACGGTTGTTTTGCTCACTTACCATTTTACCAAAGAAGGGTGGTCTCTTGTTTAATTTTTCCTACAACAATTTTACACCATGTTTGGATATCATTAGAAGTTGAAAATTGCAAGTTTAAACGCCTTACATTTTATGGCAATCCTTGTATTATTTGGCACTTTGTTGGCCTTCTTCTTTTTCAGAAATTTTCAAATTTTATTAGTCAAGGTTTTGATCAATTTTTCTTTAACCGTTGTGCTGTTTGCAAAATTAATAAAAGTCTCCACGGTTTTTGGCACCAGGTCTGATTTTAAGTAAATTAAATAAAGGTCTCTATTGCCGTTGAATCCAATAATTTCAACTTCCTTTAATCGTCCCAGCTGAATTTCTTTTTGGACTGACCACTTGGAGACAAAGGATACTCCGTAGCCTGCTTCCACTGCGGTAATAACAGACTCCGTACTGCCCAGTTCCATGGAAATATTCAATTGGCCAACGTCAATACCTTGTGAAGCTAAAATTTTTTCAATACTTTGCCTTGTGCCAGAACCTTTTTCCCGCCAAATAAATGTTCCTCTCCTTAATTCGTTCAGTGAAATTTGTTTGGCTTTTGCCCACTTATGCCTGGGTGAGGCAATTAAAATCAGCTGATCGGTAAAAAACCGGCGACAAATTAATTGCGGAAAGTTGGGACAGGCGCCTATCGCTCCGATTTGCACCGATTTTTCCAAAACTCTCTTGATGACTTCGCCGGTATCGCCACTTTCAAAGCTCAGGCGTACCTGAGAAAATTCCTTAGAAAATTCCCCGGCTATACAGGGCAGGATATAATGGCCCGGAATGGTGCTGGCAGCGATACTCAGTTTACCGCTGACTGTTTCATTCAACTTGGAAATATCATACTTGGCCTTGTCAATCAGGTTTATAATCTGGTGCGCATACATTTCGAGGATCAATCCCGCTTCACTCAACTGTATTTTATGCCGGCTCCGTTCCAGAAGCTCAGCGCCGAATTCCTGTTCCAGGGCCTTCAGCTGTTTGGTTACCGCCGGTTGGCTGAATCCCAATTCTTCCGCTGCCTTTGTCAGGTTACCAAACTGAGCAATTTTGATAAATGTTTTCAGAAATTCTAAGTTCAAAACTAACACCGCCACATTTTTATGATACTTTTTCAATCCTAACGGCGCAGACCTTGAGTTCCGGTATTTTGGCGACGGGATCCCGGGCTGAATTGGTCACCGCGTTGACAGGGTGTTCGGTAAAATGAAACGAGGTGAATACCGTTCCCGGGGTAATTCTTTCGGTAACGTGGGCCCTTATCGTTATAGCTCCCCGGCGGGACGACAGCCTGACCAGGTCGCGGTCACAAATCCCCAGTTTGTCCGCGTCAAGGGGATTAATTTCCAGATACTCTTCACCGTAAATAGCCTCAATCCCTTTGGCTCTCCTGGTCATGGTTCCCGTGTGGTAGTGGTGAAGCCGACGACCCGTGGTCAGGATAAAGGGATACTCACTGTCGGGCAGTTCGGTGGGAGGTGTATATTCGACAGGGTGAAATTTTCCCGGGCCGCGGGTAAATTTGTCTTTATGCAGAATCGGTGTGCCAGGATGGTTCTTATCGGTACACGGCCACTGCAGCCCCTGCTCTTCTATCCTGTCATAGGTAATACCGCCGTAAATGGGGATCAGCCGGGCGATTTCAGCCATTACTTCGGCAGGATGGTTATACTGCATCTGCCGGTAGCCCATTTTAGCGGCGAGTTCACAGATGATTTGCCAGTCCGGTTTGGCATTGCCTACCGGGTCAATAGCCCGGCGTACCCGCTGCACTCTCCGTTCGGTATTGGTAAAGGCGCCGTCTTTTTCGGCAAAACTGGTTCCCGGTAACACCACGTCCGCCAACCGGGCGGTTTCTGTGAGGAAAATATCCTGGACTACCAGGAATTCCAGGTTTTCCAAGGCTTTTTGCACATGGTTGATATCCGGGTCGCTGAGCATGGGGTTTTCCCCCATAATGTACATACCCTTTATATTCCCTTTAAGCGCTTCATCTATCATTTCGCCTACGGTGAGGCCGGTATTGCCGGGCACGGCCGTTCCCCATGCCTTACTGAACTTCTTTACGTTAGCCGGGTCAGTAACCGGCTGGTAACCCGGAAAAACATTGGGCAACGCTCCCATGTCACAGGCGCCCTGGACATTGTTCTGGCCCCGCAGCGGGTTGACACCGGACGCCGGTTTGCCGATCTGGCCGCAAAGCATGGCCAGGTTGGCAATGGCCAGGACATTGTTGGTGCCGGAAGAATGCTGGGTAATGCCCATGGTGTACAGAATGCTGGCATTTTTAGCTCTTGCGTAAGCCCTGGCCACTTGCCGGATGATTTCGGCATCCAGCCCGGTGATTCCTGCCGCGTATTCCGGGGTGTATTTAAGGGCCACATCCTGCATGGCCTTAAAGTTTTCGGTGCGGTTCTTAACAAATTCCCCGTCCCACAGGTTTTCCGCCAGGATTACGTTAATTAACCCGTTGATCAAGGCCACGTTGGTGCCGGGCTTTAAGGGCAGGTGGTAATCGGCCAGGGCAGTCAGTTCAATTTTTCGCGGGTCCGCCACCGCCAACCGGGCTCCTTTTTTCAGGGCTTTTCTTATTTCCAGGCTGATAATGGGATGGGTTTCCGTGGTATTGGACCCGATGACCAGGATAAAATCGGCATCCCGGATTTCCCTGATGGAATTGGTCATGGCCCCGCTGCCGTACGCCAGGGCCAAGCCGGCCACGGTGGAGGCATGACAGAGGCGGGCGCAGTGGTCAATGTTGTTGGTGCCCAACACGGCCCGGGCAAATTTGTTCATGAGGTAATTTTCCTCGTTGGTACAGCGGGCGGAACTCAATACCGCCAAAGCGTCGCTGCCGTGCTGCTGCCTGATTTCCGTAAGCCTTTGGGCAACAAAACTTAACGCCCTTGGCCAGCTGACTTTTTTAAATTCACCGTTTTCTTTAATCAAGGGATCGGTAAGCCGTTCCGGGCTGTGAATAAAATCGTATCCAAAACGCCCTTTGACACAAAGGTGCCGCCCGTTTACCGGGCTTGCCGGGTTGGAAGTGACACCGATAACACGGTTATCTTTTACATTCAAATCAAAATTACAGCCGCATCCGCAGTAAGGACAGGTTGTCCTGACTTTCTTCACTTCCCAGGCCCGGCCCCGGCCTTTCATCATGGTTTCTGCCAGCGCGCCCGTGGGGCATACAGCCACACAGCTGCCGCAGGTAACACAGTTGGATTCCCCTAAAGAGGTATCAAAGGCAGTGGCAATTTTGGTGTTGAAGCCCCGGTAACTGAAATCTACCACGTGCCGGCCCTGCACCTCTGCACAGACCCGGACACATTTACCGCATAGGATGCATTTATTCATGTCCCGCTCAATACAGGGGTTGCCGGTATCTATGGCAGCGTATCTTTTTTCGCCGGTGAAACTGCTTTTGCGTACGCTGTAAAGATATGCATAATCGGCCAGTTTGCAGTTTCCGAATTTTTGACAGGTTAAGCAGTCTTCGGGATGATTGGCCAGAAGCAGTTCAATAATTACTTTACGGGCTTCCACTACCGCGGGGCTGTCAGTTCGCACTACCATCCCCTCTGCAACCGCGGTCGAACATGCCGCCACAAGACTCCTGGCTCCCTCCACTTCGACTACACATAACCTGCAGGCGTCAACTACTGACAATTCAGGGTCATAACACAAGTTGGGAATCTCTATTCCCATATTCCGAGCAGCTTCCATAATGCTGGTTCCTTCGGGCACGTTAATATTTTGATAATCTATGACAACATTAACCAATGGAATTGCTCCTTTCCGTAGAACTACTTCTTTCCGAACCTGATTTAAAATCAGCGTAACAATCAGAATTCGGGTGGTAATTGTTTGATTTGCGCCAGGTTAAATACCGGTCCGTCGACACAGATGTATTTCTCACCGATGTTGCATCGTCCGCATTTACCAATACCGCATCTCATGTTCATTTCCAGTGTTGTAATAATGTCCTCATCCTTGTAACCCATCTTATCCAGTCCCTGAAGAACGAATTTAATCATAATCGGCGGTCCGCAGGTAACAGGAATTGTATCTTCTGAAGGAGGGTTAAGCTCTTCCAGATAGGAAGGTACAAATCCCACATGTCCGTCCCAGCCCTCCTCTTCCCGGTCGATGGTTACATATACATTGGTATCTTTGACCTTCGGCCACCGGTCAAAAATATCATACTTGAAGCAGAGGTCGGCATACGACCTGGCGCCGTAAATAATGTCCACCCTGCCGTAATCATCACGGTTATCCAGAACATAGTCGATCAGTGAACGCAGGGGCGCCAGGCCGATACCGCCGGCAATAAACAGGCAGTTTTTGCCCTTCATCATATCAAATGGGAAATGGTTGCCGTACGGCCCACGAATGGCCAGTTTGTCACCGACATCAAGTTCATGAATGACTGAAGTTAACCGGCCGATTTTCTTGATGGAAAATTCCAGCATGCCTTTCCTGGTGGGTGAAGAGGTGATTGATATCATGGCCTCCCCTACTCCGAGGATGGAGAGCATGGCGCACTGCCCGGGCTTGTTGCCAAAATTTTCGAGAATGGCAGGGTCGTCAAATACTACCTGAAATGTCTTCACATCAGGCGTTTCATCAATAATTTTTGTAACCGTGGCCGGATATGGCAATAAAGGATGAGCTACTTCCCTGGTAGAACACATGTTAGCCAACCTCCTTTACTTTGTTAATGATTTGTGCAATATCGAGGTTGACAGGGCACTTTTCAAGACAGCGGCCGCAGCCGACACAGCCGAAATCGCCGTAACGGTCAACAAAATACCTCAGCTTGTGCATAAACCGCTGGCGGATTCTTTCCATCTTTGAAGGCCGGGGCTGGTGCCCGCCGGCAGCCCTTGTGAAGTTGGCGAATTGACACGAGTCAGCACAGCGGTACCTGTAACCTATAGAGCTCTGGTTATTGAAGTCCACTATGTCAAAACAGTGGCAGGTCGGGCAGATAAAAGTGCAGGTACCGCAGCCAAGGCACCGGAGCGATTCCTCGGCCCAGATGGGATGTTCAAACATGTTGTCAAGCTTGGCTTTAACTCCTTCAAGGTCTATATTCATTTGCTTTTCTTTGGCCGGGGCAACTGCTTTTTCCTTGGCTGCCGGGCCGTTCCCGTCATCATCCGATAACAGGTCGGAGCATTCCGCTGCCAGTGTGCTGCCCTTGTCAGTCAGAACCTCAACAAGATACCTGCCGCCCAGGTCGGTAAACAGGAGGTCAGCGCCTTCTGCCTCACCCGGGGAGATCCCAAAGGCTCCGCAGAAGCATGTGTGCCTGCAGTCATTGCAGCTGACTGCGATTATGGTTGTTTTGTTGCGTTTGTCAATATAGATATCATCCCGGAATTCCGCGTCAAACACCTTGTCAAGGAGCAAAATACTCTTGACGTCACAGGGCCTGGCCCCGAACAATACCCTTTCAGGCACTCCTTCTTCCGGTTTTATGGCCCATGTGGGGTCACTGGTATCGTAACTGAACATCTTCTCACTCTGCGGGAAAAAGAAATCCTTGGGCGGAATTACGGCATTCTGATAATCCAGCACAACGCCTTCACCTGACTGAACAGGCTTAAACAAGGTGATACCGTCACTTTGGATGGGGGCGATGAGCTGGCCGCTCCCGGCGATCTTGTCAAGAAGAGATTTCAGTTGGACTTTCTTTAATGATTTGTTCGCCATCTGTTATCACCTCTCCATCCTACATGAATTCCTCGGGGTCTTCCAGGCGATACTGCCCGAGGACAGAACCGCCTTCTTCGGTAGAACCCGGGGGTTCCATATTAAATAATTCTTTGCAGTCCTTGAGAAGCTTTTTGTTCAAAAGCCTGATGGGGATATCCATCGGACATACCCGGTCACACTCGCCACAGTCCACACAGCGCCCGGCCAGGTGGAAGGCCCTGGTCAGGTGGAAGAGCTCGTTTTCGGATACATTGATTTCTTTCCCCACCCAGTCAGGTTTAATGGCATCAAAGATACACTCACGGCATGTGCAGCCGGGACAGATGTTCCGGCAGGCATAGCAGCGTATGCACCGCTCAAACTGGCTGAGCCAGAACCTGGCCTTTTCTTCAGTTGACATAGCCTCAAATTTTTTGATTTCTTCATAATTATCCGGGGTAGGGCAGGTATTAATGGTATCACCCACTACGTGGTCAGCCACTACCGGATTATGATGTTCACAGGTAAGGCACTTATCCAGCAGTACCTCACTCTTTTTGACAGTGAAGTCCCCTTTGCTGGTCTTTATCAGTAAATCCTCTCCTTTATCTTCAACATCGTTCAGCTGGCCGGATACATCCATTTTGGAAGCAAGTTTTGTATATGACATCTGTCCGGCACAGGGAATCCCGATAACAACCACTTTGTCCCTGGGAATAATATTATCCTGGGTAAGCCTGTATATACCGCGAGAATCACAGCCTTTTACAACCACGGCAATTTTCCCGGGGCGGGTCTTCAGATCTGACAGGTATTTTGTCAATCCGTTCACACAGAACGGGTTCCAGACCAGTTTATCAACATTGTCGGGGGATGTAATGAAGACAGGCTGGGTTCTCACAGCCTCGGAACCGAGCCCCCAACCGATAACAACCTCCGCCTCTTTGTTCTGTAAAAGCCTGGCTGCTGTTTCTCTGAGATTTTCGATAACTTTTTTCATCCGGCACACCTCGTCCTAATATTTGATTTGCGGGATACTGTCTAATCTCATCCGCTTATTGGGTCCCAGGGTTTTGATGTCATCCACGACTTTTTTGGTGTTATCGGCAAATTTCTGACCCTCGGCGCCGGAGATCCACCGGGCCTGAAAACGCCCCGGTTCGAAGCCGACATATTCCAGCAGCCTCTTGAAAATCAGGAATCTCCTGCGGGTGAAATAGTTTCCGGTGGCATAGTGGCAGTCACCGGGATGGCAGCCCGCCACCAGCACTCCGTCCGCTCCTTTTTGGAAGGCGCGCAGCACATAAACAGGATTCACCCGCCCGGAACAGGGCACCCTGATGATTCTCAGGTAAGGCGGCTGTTTGAACCTGCTGATCCCGGCCAGGTCGGCCCCGGCGTAACTGCACCAGTTACAGCAAAATCCTATAATTTTTGGCTTCCAGGCGCTGCTTTCCGCTTTCTGGTTTAAAACACTCTTTTCACTTACAGACATGCTGCATCCACCTCCGCCATCAGTTGATCATTGGTGAAACCCTTCAGGTTCAGGGCGCCTGACCGGCATTCGGGCACACAGGCGCCACAGCCCTGGCAGAGGCCGCTGTTGACATTGGCCACCACCCGGGTAATCTCCTGACCGTGGACTTGCTCTTTAATTTCTTTGCCGCCGATGGCTTTATAAGGACAGACCTTACTGCAAAGCAGGCAGCCAACGCACACATCCTCATTGACCTCGGAAATCATGGGGTTGGTAGCCAGTTGGTCCCTGGAAAACAGCGCAGTAACCTTGGATGCCGCCGCACAGGCCTGGGCCACCGTGTCGGGGATATCTTTGGGCCCCTGGCAGCAGCCGGCCAGGAAGATACCGGCGGTGTTGGTGTCGACGGGCTGCAGTTTGGGATGAGCTTCGGTGAAGAAACCGTCCCTGTCATAGGAGAACCCGACCTTCTGGGCCAGTTCGGCCGCTTCTTTCACCGGCACCATGGCCGTGGCCAGCACCACCAGGTCGGCTTCAATCTCCACGGCGCTGCCTACCAGGGTGTCTTCGCCCCGGACGATGAGCTTGTCGCCGTCCTGCCAGATTTTCGAAACCCGGCCCCTTATATATTTGGCGCCGTACTCCCGGGTAGTCCGGGTGTAAAACTCGTCATACATCTTGCCAGGCGTCCGTACGTCCATGTAAAATACATACACATCGGCGCCGGGCAGTTTTTCGCAGGCCTGGGTGGCATGCTTGGCGGTATACATGCAACAGGCCCGGGAGCAATATTTCTTGCCCTTGACTTCTTCCCGGGAGCCGATACATTTCACAAAAACTATGGTTTCCGGGATTTTTTTGTCCGACGGGCGCTTGATTTTGCCGCCGGTGGGTCCGGAAGCGTTGACCAGCCGCTCAAACTGCATGCTGGTGATTACGTCCGGGAGTCTCCCGCCGCCGTATTCCTCGTAAACAGAATAGTCAAAGAGCTCAAACCCGGTAGCCATGACAATGGCTCCGAATTTCCCGGTTACCAGTTCATCTTTGTCTTCATAATTTACCGCACCGGTCGGGCAGACCCTGGCACAGACGCCGCATTTGCCGTCCCTGAGTTTTTTGCAGTTCACCGGGTCGATCACCGGCTTGTTGGGTACCGCTTGCGGAAAAGGCTTGTAAATACAGGGCCTGGTGCCCATTCCCTGCTCAAACTCACTGATCACTTTGGTAGGGCATTTGGTCTCACAGATACCGCAACCGGTGCATTTGTTTAAATCTACATAACGGGCTTTTTTCCTGACGGTGACATCGAAGTTGCCGATGTAGCCGGAAACGCTTTCCAGTTCCGAGTACGACATGATGGTGATATTCGGGTGTTGGGCGGCGTCAACCATTTTAGGTGTGCAGATGCACGCCGAGCAGTCCAGGGTAGGAAAGGTTTTATCCAGCAGGGCCATTTTCCCGCCGATGGTGGCCTCTTTTTCCAGGAGCACCACTTCATGCCCGTGGTCGGCTATATCCAGGGCGGCAAAGATCCCGGCGATACCGCCGCCAACTACCAGCGCCCTTTTGGTAATGGGGATGGAACCTGCCTGCAGGGGTACTACCTTAGATACTTTGGCCACCGCCTTGCGCACCAGGTTGATGGCTTTTTCGGTGGCCTCCTCCGGGTTGTCCGGGTGAATCCAGGAACAGTGTTCCCTGAGATTGGCCATCTCCAGCAAATAGGGGTTCAGCCCAGCCCTGGCAATGGTTTTGCGGAAGGTCAGCTCATGCATGCGCGGGGAACAGGACGCCACCACCACTCTTTCCAACCGGTGTTCTTTGATGGCCTGAATCATCATTTCCTGACCCGGTTCGGAACACGTATACTTGTATTCCTGGGTAAAAACCACATTAGGGAAGGACCTGGCCACTTCGGCTACTTTCGGGACATCCACCACGCCGCCGATATTGGAGCCGCACCAGCAAACGAATACTCCGACTCTTTTCATACCTCTCCTCCTCTTTTTTTAATCACATCTCAAATTTGATTTTGAACTAGTTCAATAATTCACATTCAATTATAAATAACATCTTGTTATATGGCTAATAACTTTTAGTTATAAACACTGTGGTTAGCTTTACAGTCAGGAAATTAAAAAAAACCATGAAAGCATGTCTCACATCAATGAGACAATACCTCCATGGTTTTCTTTAATTATTCTTTTTAAGACTATTTTAACAGGTATCTCTTTGCAAAAACAGCCACCAAAGCCATGGCGCCAAGGATGGCGAATACAGTCACTCCTTTTGCCCCGCCGCCGGCGTTTTTGCCTTTATTTTCAGGCTCAATCTCGTATGCCTTTTGATCGGGTTTCTGCGCAGCTTCCGGGCCGGCGCCCACATTGACGGATTCACTGCTGTTTTGCATCGCGACCTGTTCTCTGCCACTGGCGGAAGGTCCCTCACTTATGGTAGGCTGGGTTTCGCTTCCCTGGCGCCCCTCCTGCCCGGACATTTTCTGTGCATTCTCCGCAGGCTTTACAGGCTGCTTTTCCGGTGATTGTTGTTCGGGGTTAGCTGTTAAAGCCGGAGGAAGAGTTAGGCTGCCGCTATCTGCGAAACTGTTAGAGGTTGATGTAGATGTTGATGGGGAGGTAACCTGCCTGGA
>DYZU01000170.1 GCA_022735835.1 Thermincola sp.
ACATGCCCGCACATGAACCGCACCCAGGGCAAACCGCCTCTTCCATTTCCGCCAGCTCTTCTTCTGTTATCCTTCCTCCCCGGGCTGCGCCCACACCTTCAAATATATTGCTCAAGGAAACATCTCTTCCCTTGTATTTGCCGGTAAGCATCGGACCGCCGCTAACCACTATGGCAGGTATATTCAAACGGGCCGCTGCCATCAGCATTCCGGGAATTATCTTGTCACAGTTGGGGATTAACACCAGCCCGTCGAAGGCATGCGCCTGGGTCATGATTTCAATCGAATCGGCGATTATTTCCCTGCTGGCCAGGGAATATTTCATCCCCGCATGGTTCATGGCAATCCCGTCACATACCCCGATAGCCGGGAACTCGATAGGGGTCCCCCCCGCCATCCGTACTCCGGCTTTCACCGCGTCAGCAATCGTATCAAGGTGTACATGTCCCGGCACTATCTCGTTTTGGGAATTCACAATACCTATCAGCGGTCTGGCCAGTTCTTCGTCAGTATAACCCATCGCCTTGAAAAGAGAGCGATGGGGAGCCTTTTCCAACCCTTTTTTGACTGCGTCGCTTCTCAAAGAAATCCCTCCCGTCAATTAGTGGCCAGTGGCCAGTCGCCAGTGGCCAGCCAGTCACTGACCACCGGTCACTAATTAAAAACCCCCCTTCCCGATAGACATCACTATCAGGGACGAGAGGTTAAACCTTCCGCGGTACCACCCTGCTTGCCTTTTTGCTGGGAAATAAAAGGCCACTCTATGTGTTCACGCACGCATGATAACGGTGTGCACCGGACCAGCCTACTAATCACCGCCGTGCCTTTCAGCCGTCAGTTCTGGGGTGAGTACTTATACATGATCCGGCGCCGGTTTTCAGCTCCCCCGGCTCTCTGTCGGCCTTATTCACGTATAAAGTCCCCTTCATCACCATTCCCGAAGTATATTGAATCTAGTATACAAATTCTCCCGACCTGTGTCAAGGTGTTTAACAGAAAATTTACTTTTTACCCAGGTTAAAGCTTTTGTGCAGTATCTTAATGGCTTTGGGCAGATCCTCTTCTTTAATAAGGAAAGAAATTGTGATATCCGAATCTGACGTATGGAGAACCGTCACGCCGGCCCTGTCCAGAGATTCCATGACATCAGCCATTACCCCGGGGACGCCTTCCATTCCGGCCCCGATTACCGAAATTTTAGCGCAGCCGGTTTCCACCACTGTTTTATACCCGGCCTTTTCTAATGCCGTCCGGGCCTTTTCGGTATCGTCACCGTTTATAATGAAGAAAATAGAATTGGGTGCAACGCCCACCATATCAATACTTATCCGGGCTTCAGCCATGGTCTTTAAAACCTTCACCTTGGCCAATTGAACGTCATTCCCGTCCAGCGGGCCCACTTTCACCTGGGTAATGTTAGTCAGGTGAGCCAGACCGGTAATCACCCGCTCAGCCACATTTTCCGCAATCAGAGTACCCTGGGCATCGGAAAATGTGTTTTTAATCATTATTGGCACTTTTCCGTTCATGGCCGCCTCAACGGCCCGCGGGTGAATCACCTTGGCGCCCTGGTTAGCCATCTCGCATATCTCCCGGTAAGAAATATCACTTAATATGGCTGCCTCGGGAACCAACCGCGGGTCAGTGGTCATAACTCCGTCAACATCGGTGTATATTTCCACGACCTCTGCCTTAAGAGCCGCCCCCAAAGCGGTGGCGGTCGTATCGCTGCCCCCGCGGCCCAGGGTGGTCGTGCTTCCGTCTGCACAGATACCCTGAAATCCCGCCACAATAACGATCTTGCCCTGGCATAGATGATTGATAATCGGTTTGGGGTCAATATCCAAAATCTGCGCGCAGCCGTAATTGCCATCTGTATAAATGCCGGCCTGCCCTCCCGTCAGGGCAACAGCCGCATAACCCATTTTTTTGAGAGAAGTGGCCATAACCACAGTTGAAATGATTTCCCCGCAGGAAATTAAAAGGTCAAGTTCCCTGGGTTCAATATCATTATGTATCGATTTCACCAGGTCAATCAGGGTATCTGTAGCATAGGGCTCCCCGCGCCGGCCCATCGCTGACACCACAACCACCGGGGCATAACCCCGTTCTTTGGCCGCAATTATCCTTTCCATTGCCCTGGCTCTTCCTTCAGCGGTTGCCACGGAAGTCCCTCCGAATTTTTGAACGACGATTTTCACCTGTTACACCTCTCCCCAAAATACTCTATCTTTAAAGTATATACCTAACAGGTTCTTATTTCAACAGAATAATATAGACCAAATAATCTCACAGTATCCGGCAGAACAGGTATAAACCGCAGATTAATTGCCTATCCTCTTAGATGAGGTGATTGTGATGGCAAAACTCAAAGACCTGGTGGACAAGAACAAACTGATGCTGTATTTATTGCTAATAGCCGCTGCGTTTATCGTATTTGACCTGGCCCACCGGGAACCCCGGGTAAGTATTCAACCGGTGGAAGGAAGCAAAATGACAGAAGTTGAAAAGCTGGCCAGGGAAAATCACGAGCTGCGGGAAAGACTGGCCCGGCTTGAACCGGTTACGCCGGTAAAAATTGTGACCGCCGACCAGCCTTCCCGGTCCGTTGAAACCGTTCCCGTACTGGCCGTTATGGAGGAAGGAACACACGTGCCATTTGAAATAATTTACGAAGACCCCTCCTGGGTGAGGCCGGATTACCAGCCGTACTGGCACTCCCGGCAGAAGACGGGAAGCAGTTTACCGGATCGCATTCATAATTCATACCGCCGCCTGTTTGTCAGCGCCGGGAACGAGACTCTCTGGGCCGAAACAATGAATGACAGCGGGATAGCGGAACTGGCCGGGAAAATCAGCCTGGCGGGGCCCGGGGATAAACCGGATGATACGGTGGCTGTTGTGGTTTTCCGGCATCAGGTCATCGATGTACTGGCGCTGAAGGGCCAGGTGGTCCTGCTGGGCCGTCCAACCCGAACCGGGGTTCAGGTTCTGGCTGTTGATAAAAAGGATTTAACGGAGAGCGTTTCCGGGGAATCCACAGGCCGCAGCAACAGCCGGGAATTCCTGTTTCAAATGGTTACTCCCGACGGATACGAGGTGGATTACTGCTCAACAGTAATAGGCTACTAACCGCCCTTTATTTCACTCAGCCACTTTCTCCCTTGTTTGATCGAATCGGCTACTGCACCCGGGGCAGGTCCTCCTGTAATGTTGCGGGCAGCAATACATTTATCTATATTTATGGCATCGTATATATCATCCCCGATGACGGGAGAGACCCGCTGATACTCATCTATATTGAGTTCTTCCAGGGTCTTTCCTTTTTCAATGCATTCCAGTACCAGTTTGCCCACTACTTCGTGAGCTTTTCTGAAAGGCACACCCTTTTGGGCCAGGTAATCCGCCACTTCGGTAGCATTTACGAAGCCGCCCAGGGTGGCCCGGGCCATCGTTTCTTTGTTAACACGCATGGTTTTCACCATGGGGGTGAACGCCAGCAGGCATCCTTTGACTGTGTCGACTGCATCAAACAGGGCTTCCTTGTCCTCCTGCATGTCCTTGTTATAGGCCAGCGGCAGCGATTTCATTACCGTCAGCAAGGCCATGAGGTCGCCGTATACCCGGCCGGTTTTCCCCCTGATGAGCTCGGCCACGTCGGGGTTCTTTTTCTGAGGCATGATGCTGCTCCCCGTGGCATAGGCGTCATCCAGTTCAATAAACCGGAATTCGGCGGAAGACCACAGGACTATTTCCTCGCAGAAACGGCTTAAATGCATCATTATAAGGGAAGCCGCGGCAGCGAACTCAATGGCAAAATCGCGGTCACTGACGGCATCAAGGCTGTTTTGGGATACTTCGGCAAATCCCAGTTCACCGGCAACGGATTCCCTGTCCAGCGGAAACGTCGTCCCGGCCAGGGCGCCCGAACCAAGGGGCATTACATCGGTTCTCTTGTAGCAATCCTGTAAACGTTCAATATCACGCCGGAACATCTGAAAATAGGCCATCAGGTGGTGGCCCAGAGTCACCGGCTGGGCCCTCTGAAGATGCGTGTAGCCGGGCATTACCGTCTGGGTGTGCAATTCGGCCAGATCCAGCAAAGTCTCCTGGAGCTTGGCCAACAAAGCAATTGTTTCATTTATCTCTTCTTTTAGATACATCCTGATATCCAGGGCCACCTGGTCGTTTCTGCTGCGGGCGGTATGCAGCTTGCGGCCTGTATCGCCTATCCGCTCAATGAGAAGTTTCTCCACATTCATGTGAATGTCCTCGGCGCCTATGTCAAATTCGATTTTGCCGGCTTCTATGTCGGCCAGGATTGCTTCCAGCCCGGCAACTATGGCGCCCGCTTCTGCTGTGGAAATTATGCCCTGTTTGCCCAGCATCCTGGCATGGGCGATGCTGCCCCTGATATCCTGGCGGTACAGCCGCCGGTCAAAAGAAATGGAGGAATGAAAATCCTCTACAACTTTATCGGTTCCTTTGGTAAACCGTCCACCCCAGAGTTTCATGGCACACCCTCCTAATCCCTGAGTCCGGCTTTCTTTTCCATTATCGCCCGGACTTTCATGGGCAGGCCAAACAGGTTGATAAAACCCGCTGCGTCTTTCTGGTTGTATACCTCATCCCGGCCGAAAGTGGAAAGCTCTTCGTTATATAATGAATAAGGCGATCTGGCTCCAGCAGGCGTGCAACTGCCCTTATAAAGCTTCATCCTTACCGTGCCCGTAACCGTTCGTTGGGTCACATCCACGAAGCCATCCAGGGCCTCCCGGAGGCGGTGTTACCATCCCCCGTAATAAACCAGTTGAGCGTATCGGTGGGCAATGAGGTCTTTATAGCGGAGAGTGTACCGG
>DYZU01000171.1 GCA_022735835.1 Thermincola sp.
AGATGAAAAAACCGCATCCCCCGAGGATATGACAAGTTCTTTAATATATTCTAAACCTGACCTTCGGGACAGTCCTGAAAAATCATTAAAATGTAAAAAGCCTTTACTGCTGGGAAATATTATTGCACATTATTTGGAAAAAAAGGTTGACTTTTAATGGAATGGTTGGTATCATTTACTTGTAATTAATTGTCGAAACTTGCTGGGAGGAGATGAGTTTATGAAATCAACAGGGATTGTCCGTAAAGTGGACGAATTGGGAAGAGTGGTTATTCCGATTGAGCTTAGAAGAACTCTGGGAATCGATGAAAAAGACGCTTTAGAAATTTATGTAGACAACGAGAAGATTATTCTTAAAAAATACGAGCCGGCCTGTATCTTCTGCGGCAATGCAGATAATGTTCAGCATTTCCGCGGGAAAAATGTCTGCAAGGAATGCGCCCTCTCCATGGCTCAGGCTGCCGAGGTAATGTAGTTTACCGTGTTTTTCCGTTTTGGGCATCAAGAAGTAAGTTGTATACCTCTCTTTTACTGATGCCAATGATCCGTGCAGCTTCCTTAATGGCACCTTTTTTATCATACCCTTTTAGTACAAGGTCATTTACCAGTTCATGAATATCTTTAGAATCTCTGAGAAGAGGTTCTTTTTTTTCGCCTTTTGTTCCTGCCACGACAACAGTGAATTCACCCTTGGGCGGATTTTCTTGAAAATATTCAATTAGAAAAGATAACCTGCCTCTTATCGTCTGCTCGTAGACCTTGGTTAATTCCCTGGTCACCGCGGCATTCCTGTCCCCGGCAAGCTGCAAAATTTCCCGGAGCGTTTTCACGATCCGGTGAGGCGACTCATAAAAAACTATGGTTCTTTCTTCCGCAACCAGCTCAGTCAATATCCTGCTGCGGTCTTTTTTACCCCTCGGCAGGAAGCCCTCAAAAGCAAACCTGTTGGTGGGCAATCCCGAAATAATTAAAGACGTAATCACCGCTGAAGCTCCGGGGACGGGCGTGACCGTAATTCCCTCTCCCACGGCAAGAGCCACCAGTTCCTGGCCCGGGTCCGAGATCCCGGGGGTCCCCGCGTCGGATACCAGAGCTATATCTTTTCCCTCTTTTAACCGCTCGATCAGTTTCAGACCTTTGTTATGTTTGTTATGTTCATGATAGCTGGTAACCGGCGTATGGATGTCATAATAACTGAGTAATTTTCTTGTTCGCCGGGTGTCCTCCGCCGCAATGAGGCTGACCTCTTGCAAAACACGTAAAGCCCTTAAGGTAATGTCTTCCAGATTACCTATCGGTGTCGCGCACAAGTACAGGATTCCTGTTTGGCTGTTGGCTGGCATTTCCTATCACCGCAATCATTTCAGCTTTGTTCATTCCTCTATGGATTTACCGCCTGGTCCGGGATACCGCAAACCGGGGTAATAAGTATTCCAAAACTGCTGTGTGTACCTTCCGCGCTCATCATATACAAAAAAAGGCTCCAGTATAACCAGTTCCGGACTGCCGCCCAGTTGAGCCTCAATCAGAACCATATTGGGCTTTTTGTGCGGCGCCGGGTAAACCAGCTGCAGTCTTCTGGGCTTGAGCTGGTATTTACTCATTTGCACAACAAGGTCGGACAGCCTGTCCGGGCGGTGAACCATCGCCACCCTGCCGCCGTATTTTACCAACCTGGAGGCCGCCAAGATAACATCTGCCAAGCTGCACAAAACCTCGTGCCGGGCAATCGCAATCGGTCCGGCATTGTTCCGGACTCCCCTGCCAACCGGCAGATACGGCGGGTTTGACGTTACCAGGTCAAAATTGCCTATGCCCAGGAGGCTTTCGGCTTCACATATATCCCCCTGGATTATTTCTATAAGGTGTTCAAGCCTGTTCCCTTTGATGCTCCTGCGGGCCCTTTCCACGCTGTCACTTTGGATTTCCAGTCCAATAATTTTCTTTACCCTGTTGCGGGTGGAAATTATCAAGGGGATAACACCCGTACCTGTACCAAGGTCAACCACTCTGTCTCCTTTTTTTACCGTGGCAAAATTGGCCAAGAGAACGGCATCCATAGAAAAACAAAAGGCTGAAGGTGATTGAATTATCCTCAAACCACCTCTGACCAAATCATCAAGCCGTTCACCTTCCAGTAATTCAAAATTGCAACTCATATCAGACCCGGCGTTCATCCTGCCATCCCTCGCTGTTTTTCTCCAGAAAGCCCCTGCAAAACAGGCAGTCACCCTCCGAACGGAATTGCCCGAAATGCATATTGCAAATATGGAAGCCTTCGTTATACAATCTGGCCAGGTTTTCAATACCCTTTCTCTGGCGATGATCCCGTTGGTTCCTGAAGTCTCCCGCTTCTTTAAGATAGTATTCGTAAACGTCCATAATCTCTTTACGGAGCTTTTCATTTTCGTCTTCCAGAGCGTAGGCCCTCATCTTCAGAAACTGCAGCTCTTCGATAAGATGTTTAATTTTCTCTTCAAACTCTATCAAGAGGCCGGTAAACTGCTTCAAAGCTTATTCACCCTCAGACTTTCATGATTTTCGGTTCCTTTAATCGCCTGCATCCCGGTGGGGGTCTTCATTTTCCAGGAATTTGCTTTCGATCACGTCTGCGAAGTGCTCCGGCGAGAACGAATCTGTCTCTTCGTCCGGTTCAGCCTGCAGCGTTTTTTCCTTATTCGGCCCGGTCTTTTCTCTGATAATTTCCAGTTCGGACAGGGGAAGTTCAACTTGCTGTTTGCTTTCCTTCAGCTCCACCAGGAGAGTCTTTTTGAGAATATTAATGGAAACGATCTTTCCTTCGCCAACAGGCGTATTGACCAGTGTTCCTTCCGGAGGATAAGCGGCTTTTTCACTCTCATAAGCTTCACTTTCATATTTGAGGCAGCACATCAAACGTCCGCATATCCCTGAGATCTTGGTCGGGTTAAGAGAGAGGTTTTGTTCCTTGGCCATCCTGATCGAAACGGGGTCAAACTCTCCCAGGAACGTGGCACAGCACAACCCCCGGCCGCAGGAACCCAACCCTCCCAGCATTTTGGCCTCGTCACGAACACCTATTTGCCTGAGTTCGATCCGGGTACGGAAGATAGCGGCCAGGTCTTTTACCAGTTCCCGAAAATCTATGCGGCCGTCCGCGGTAAAATAAAAAATAATTTTGTTGGCATCAAACGTGTATTCCACATCCACCAGTTTCATGGGCAAACCGTGTTCTTTAATCTTATCGGCGCAAATCTTATAAGCATCTTTTTCTTTGGTTTTATTGATTTCAATCTGTTTCAAATCAACAGGCGCAGCCTTCCTGATTATTTTTTTCAGTGGAGCTACAACCTCGTCTTCGGTTACTTTCTTTGGTCTTATCACAACCTGGCCTGACTCAATACCCCTGGTTGTCTCCAGGATAACAGTGTCGCCAACCTCCAGCGCAATCCCGTCCGGGTCGAAATAATATATCTTTCCCGCCGGTTTAAACCTGACGCCTACCACATCTATCATCACTCTGAACCCCCTCGCAGTTGCCCGTATTTTTACGCGGCTCTGGCAAGCCGCAGCAGCAGTACTTCCAGTACCAGCCTTAAGTTAATATTTTTGTCGATCTGGCTCTTTGCTTCAAGAATATAATTTATGCTGCGGATAAGATACTCTTTATCATCAGACCCCGAAACGTTCTGAACCCAGCTCAGCTTGTCTAGATTAACAATCAGTTTATCCTCGCCGGTTTGCAACCATATTAGCCGGTCTCTGTACCAAACCAAAAGCTGTTCAAGGATATCGGGCAGTATTTCTTTCTTTTTCTCAAATTCCTCGGCGGTTCTGAACAACTCGTTTAAATCGGCCTTCATTAACTGGTCGGCAACCTGGAATGCCGCTTCCCGGATTTTCATACCGCTGCCTGATTCAACCATTTGAACCGCTATGCCGGGAAGGCCGCCGGAGAGAGAAGCGAGCAATTCGGCCGTGTGGGGCTCAACTTGATATCTTTTCACCAGCATTTCCTTTATTTGCCCTAAAGGTACGTTGGTCAGCGGTATCAACTGGCACCTGGAAATTACGGTCGGCAGTAAATTATACGGATTGGCGGCCGTCAGTAAAAAGACTGTATCCGGCGGCGGGTCCTCCAGTATCTTAAGCAGACAGTTGGCCGCTTCCACTGTCATACTTTCCGCCCGGTCAATCAGGTACACCTTTCTTTGCGCCTCATACGGCTTGAACTGGGCCTTTCTCTGCAGTTCTCGCACCTGCTCTATCTTTATATTATTTCCCAACGGACTCACCGGAATAAAATCCGGGAACTGGTTCGCCGCAACTCTCCGGCAGACCGAGCATTTACCGCAGGCGTCGTTGAGACCGTTTCCACATAACAAGGCGCCCGCAAAAGCCCGGGCCAAAGTTGTCTTGCCAACCCCATCGGGCCCGTGAAAAAGGTATGCGTGGGCTACCCTGTTTTCAGCCAGGGCATTCTGCAAAACCTTTTTAACCTGTAAATTACTGATTACATTATCAAGCATGTTTATCCCTCTGTCAGGAATATATATCGATTAGTAAACCCCGGATTTCATCAATTTTCGCCAAAATGGCGATTTTATCTTGCTGGTCTGACAGCAACATATTGGTCAGCTTCTCCAATTCTTTATTTACTGTTACAACCATTGTATATATTTTATGCCGGCCTCTGCGGTCCCATCCGCTCTGTTCCTTTAAATGATACATTTTATTGACCGCATAATCCAGGAATTTTTGGATCAGGTCCTTGTACTTTTTTAAATCTTTCAGGTTCAGAGTTTCGGCCAGCTTTTTCCCCTGTTTGTCAATCTCATTAAATAGGCTCTCCAGCTTCTGGTGAACGAGGTCACTCTGAACCTTGCCCAGTTGCTCACCAAAAGTGGGAACTGCCCTGTTGACTGCCTGCTTGCCTTCTTTATCTTGCAATCCCAGATTGGTGATACTCTCTTTGAAAACGTTACGGACTTTCATTGTCAAGCACCTCGTTTACCAACCGGAAAATCTCGGCATGTACAGCTTCCTTTTCTTTTCCTGCATCGATTATTTTACAGCGCTTGGGGTCTTTTGCCGCCAGTTCACGAAAACCCGCCCGGACTCTCTGATGGAAATTCATATTTTCAAGTTCAATCCGATCTTTGTCCGCGCCGGGAATCACGGCTCTCTTCTCACTGATCCGGCCAATGCCCAGGACCGGGTCAACATCAAGAATAATTGTCAGATCGGGGACAACTCCTGCTACCGCCATTGTGTTAAGTTCATCGAGAAACCTGACGTCTATACCACGGCCAAAGCCCTGGTAAGCTATGGTTGAATCTGCGAACCTGTCGCAAAGGACAATGTTCCCGGCCCGCAGCGCCGGCCTGATCAGTTCTTCCACGTGCTGGGCCCTGGCAGCAGCATACAGTAAAGCCTCGGTCCTGTCAATCATTTTCGTGTTGGAAGGATCCAGCAGTATCCTTCTAATTTCCTCGCCGATTTCTGTCCCGCCGGGTTCCCTGGTATATATCACCTTGATTCCCATGCCCGCGAGCCGTTCTCCCAGCATTGTTATTTGGGTTGTCTTGCCGGCTCCGTCCGGCCCTTCAAACGTAATAAACTTACCGCTCATCTTCAGGCAACCTTCCCTAAACGACAATAGTTATAAAATTAAGGGCAGGGTCTGCCGGACCGTGAAACGGAACAGACTCCGCTTTTAACCTGTGAATCGTCTCAATAATTTCGGAAGTAATGATTTCACCCGGGCAGAGTAAAGGCACACCGGGCGGATACGGGGCAATTATTTCCGCAGCCACCTCCCCCACCGCATCCTTTAATAAAACGGTCTTCCTGGCTGCAAACCATGCTTCCCTGGGGGTTAGCGCCGCCTGGGGCAAAGGCAGTGTTCCCAGGCCGCCGGAAATCTTTGCACCTTTCAAACGCACGCGTCTCCCGGCAATTTCATTTAAGGCCGATACCAGTCGATCAGCGTCTTGCGGAGTATTTCCGATTGAAAACATGCACAAAATGTTGAACCTGTCGCTTAACTCCACACTGATCCGGTACTTTTTCAATAACTTGTCTGCTACCTGATATCCCGTCAAACCCAGTCCCTTTACGGAAATATACAGTTTTGTGGGATCAAAAGCAACAATTTCCCCTCGACCAAAGACATCCTCCCCCAGGCAGTGAAGCCCCGGAATGTTGTTGATTTTTTCCCTGGCCCGCAAAGCAGTGCTAACCGTCTCTTCTACCAGGGGCTCCCCCGCAGATTCCAGATGCCCTACGGCCGCATCAAGTGAAGCCATTAACAAATAAGAAGGACTGGTAGACTGCAAGATTCCCAACTGGCGTGCAACTTCCCGGTAATCTACCAGGTTGCTCTTAAGATGCAGCATTGACGTCTGGGTAAATGCACCGAGAGTTTTGTGGGTACTTTGAATGCTTATATCGGCTCCCGATTCCAGGGCAGTTGCGGGCAACCGTTGACTGAACCTGAAATGAGCTCCGTGAGCTTCATCCGCTATTAACGGGATACTTAAACCGTGAGCAGTCTTGGCAGCTTCCCTCAAATCACCGGCCAGTCCGTAATAGGAGGGATAAGTTTGGAAAACCGCTTTTACCCCGGGGTTTTTCTGGAGAACGGAAGCAATATCTTCCGCCCTGGCGGGATAAGGGACGAAAAACTCCTGGTCCAATTTTACCGGGAGGTACCGGGGCCTGGCCCCGGCCAGGATACAGGCGCCTATCACAGACAGGTGGACATCCCTGGGCAGCAGAATTTCTCCCTCTTTACAAACAGTTAAGACAGCAGCATGAATTCCCACTGTTGTGCCGTTAATCAAATAAAAGGTCCGGTCCGCTCCAAATAAGCGGGCTGCGGCGGATTGTGATTCTTTGATGGGGCCTGCCGGTTTATGAAGGTCATCCAGACCGGGGAGTTCGGTCAAGTCCAAAGAAAAGGGGTCGGTTTTCATCAGGCGCGCAAATTCCCGCTGGATTCCTCTTCCCTTTTTGTGTCCGGGCATATGAAAGGGAACCGTTTTCATTCTCTTATGTTTTATCAAGGCCCCAAGCAAAGGCATTTTTCCCGCTTTTTTCACTGAAAAAGCCCCTTTCTCCTTATTAAGTTCGCCTTCTCCGAGGCAAATTCCTTTTTGCCGTGTTATTTTAAGTGTTCAACAAAAAATCAGCGCGTACGCCCTGATTAACGAAACCAAATTTTTTTGACCTTTTCCTTGAAAACCAAATACAGGTCTTCTTCTACCGATGTCTTGACCAATTGCCTCTCACAAAAAGAGCATATTTTGTGTTCCAATACTGTTAATCCTTCCGCTTCAGCGGGCACCGTCCTCCCGCAAAAGCAGCATAAAGCTTCTCTCTTCAACCGGGATACCTCCTCACAGCTAAACTGCCGGCCAGTATTATTGTTCCCTCAAACGTTAATATTAGTCTATGCCGATATATCTGCAATGGTTCTTTACAAATCTGTTAATTAGGATTATTATGGAAATGAAGCGGAAGGAGGCATAGTTATGTGGGATTTTTTCGAACTGCTTTTTCTGGCCAGGTTTTCCGAAGCCTTAAGCCTTGTAAGAAATCGAATTTCCCCTGCCTCACCGGTCTCCCGTTCCAATCAAACATACCGGCAGCAACGAACAAGCCTTGGTGATTTTAATGCCCTGATCACGCAGGCTGCTGAACGTTATAACTTAAATCCTAACCTGTTGAGAGCGGTAATAAAGGTTGAGTCTAATTTCAACCCGCAGGCCCGTTCTTCCGCAGGGGCACAGGGGCTTATGCAGCTAATGCCGAAAACCGCCAAGTCCCTTGGAGTGGAGAACCCTTTCGATCCGGCCCAAAATATAGACGGAGGCGCCAGGTACCTCCGCCAAATGCTTGACAGGTTTGACGGCAATATCCAGCTGGCCTTGGCCGCTTATAACGCCGGACCCGGTAATGTCCAGCGGTACAACGGCATTCCGCCGTTTAAAGAAACCCAAAATTATATTAAAAAAGTGACCCGGGAAATGAACATAGATTTCCTGGCTTAAGTTTAATAAGTCCTTCGTAATTGCAAAGGAGTGGTTAAATGCCTGCCAGGTTTTTGGATTGTGCGGGGTCACATTACATGGTGGGAATTGAACAGGGCCGCCTGGCCAAACAGGCCATCCACGCGGCGTGGGAAATATTCTCCGATTCCCAGCATCTCGAAATGAACCGGAAAGCCAGGTTCGCCCCGAAGGCTTTGTATTTGATCCACTGCCAGCAGAAGGCGGAAAACTTCCTCAAGAAAATGGTTAAAAACGCCCTTCCGGAGCAACATGAGCGGATTAGAGGAATTGCCGCAGGGGCCGACATTGCGGAAAAAATAATCTACCTTTTGCATGGAATGGAAATGGAACTGATGCCAAAGGCGAGTAGTTATGCCTTGGGGTCAGGTATCGTAATAGGCGTAAAAGCCGAAGCTACCACAACGGGGGAACCCGTGTTAATAAAAAACTTTGACTACTCTCTTCCCTTCCGTGAAATGTTTCTGGTCAGGCGGACCAACCCGGTGGCAGGATGCCAAACCCTCGACCTGGCCTTAGCTTTTTCCTGTGGCACACACGCAGGGATAAACGAACACGGTCTTTGCGTCATTTATACTTTTACCTATCCTACAGACAGCATCAGTATAAAAACCGTCCCCTTGAGCTGTATTCTCCAGGAAGTCCTGGAAACATGCTACACTACCGAAGAAGCGGTTAGATTAATCGGCCGTCACGCCCGGGATTCCGGAGCCAATATCTTGATTATGGACGCCTCCGGAGACCTGAGAATTTTAGAAACAAGCAGGAACGACCTGGCCCAACGAACAGCCGAGAAAAATTATATCGTGGCAGCAAACCATTACATATCACCGGAAATGGCCAAAAAACAGATACCTCTCAACTCACGTTGGGAAGACAGGGCTCTGCCGCGATTGAGAGGCAAAAGCATTTATAGATCCAGTCTTGAAAGGTATGCCAGAGCCGAATGCCTCTTAAGCAAAGGCAAGATTGACCCTGAATCCGTGGATAAAATTCTGGCTGACCATGGGGAGGGCCAGGCCGGAGACGACACAATATGCAGGCATGGACCTGTCTTTTCTACTATGGCTTCAGTCATTATCTATCCGAAACGGAAGACTATCAGAGTAGTTACCGGAAAACCCTGTGAAGGCCGGTTCGAGGAATTCGGAATGACAAGAACCAACGACAGCAAAGCATAAAAGGAGAATTGCCCTCTCCTTTTTTCACTGTTTATAGACCTGAATCCTGTGATTGGTGCGGTCAGTAATATATATCCTTCTTCCGATGTCAATATCAATGCCGTTCGGATAACGTTTAGGTCAAACTTGAATACCTGGTTGTGCATAGAATCCGTTACATAAACGACTTCCCCGCTGACAGCTACACCCACTGGCGCCAGCAATTGACCCTGTTTGTCCATACTGTTAAATTTATACATATACCTGCCCCGGTTGTCAAATACCTTAATATCCCTGGCCCCGACATCGGCCACAAAAATAGTGCCATCCGGGGCGGCATCCACTGCCACCGGTTCAATTAGGGCCGCCTCGCCCTCTCCGTAAATGCTGAACAGGAAAGACGGTTCGTCAAACCAAATATATTCCGGGTTGATAACCCCGATTTTAACCGCAGAATAAAAAAGCAGGGCAAAGCCCCCCGTTATTATCAGTACAGTAGCCGCCACGATCCCCGCAAGATATTTTATCTTTATGTTTCGATATTTTTTGAGCATTTTTACCACCATTAGGTATTTTTCTATATAATTTCTACAATTTTAGTGGTAATGTTAGCTCTTCCAGCTCTGGCTTTGAACCGCACCAGGCGGGAGGTTGGGGTGATTTATAACAACATTTATGCCGAACAGCGTTCCCAAATCACTCTGACCTGGGTATATCAGAACGGTGATACCCTTTACCGCACCTGGGACGGGCGTACCTGGACCATGATTCCGATTCCCGGATCCCCCACAAATGGCCAGCAGATTAGTGTTGTTTCGGATGTCTATGTGCCATACTATGCCAATATATACTATGAAGTCAGAACCGGTAGCTACACGGGCGCCAACAGGACAGACCCCAACCCTGTCGACCCTGAATTTGTTACAATTCCCGTTTATCCGCCGCTGCGAAATGCCCACTCCGAGTTCAGCACAAATACGGACCTCTGTGCGGAGTGCCACGTAACTCACGCCGCGGAAGGGCCGAAGCTAATCAAGGCCGCCAACAACCTGGAGTTATGCAGGACGTGCCACGGACCCGGGAGTCCCGGTAGCAAGTACGGTGTCTGGGACGGAACCATCCGCCTTAAGGATGGGAGTCTCGTTAAGTCGGCCGGCGGACCTGTCGCAGGTGGTTCCGGAACTCCGTGGGGAACTGTAACCTCCACTCATATCGGAGGTTACAACACTCCAACTCCGGGGGGTCCCACCCTGGAACTTTGGACTCCCGAATTCACCTGCACTGATTGCCACTTCCCCCATGCCTCCATGAACGGTTACCGCCTGCTTAACGGCAAAAACGGTGTACCGGTCTGGGCTTGGGCATATAACAGCACCGGAACGCTTCAGGAGCAAATCTACTATCAAGATTTCCGCAACGCTTTTTGCTATGAGTGCCATAGTAAGTACGAAAAAGGGCCTGACAGCGGTCACACTGTCGAATTTGACGTATATGGCTACCAGGAAGCGGCAGCCTACTGCCATAAGAAATAACATTCATACAGAACCAAACCACCGGGTAACCCGGTGGTTTATTTTTTGTTTTCATTTAACCTCTTATTTAATAACTCTACTACCTGATCAGGATCTTTACCGTGTACAGTCGCCCCAAATTCGAGGGTCTTGGTTCTGGAATGCGGGCAACTGAAGCACCCCGGTCCGAATATCCCATCCATTATTTCATTGGCCACAGGACCCAAGGCGCGGACCTCACCGATAGTCATGTCTTTTGTAACGTTTGTTTTTTGCCTGTTCATAATTAAACACCGTCCTTTAATTTTTATTATATCCTGGAATCATAAAAACACTATTCAGTTAAACACAATTGAACATGATTTTAATCACAGTTTTTAATTTAACACACCAAGGAACAATACCTGATAATGAATAATACCCCGGATTTTGCGGATAAAATAAAATCATCACTATTGTCACAGGAGATGATAAAATGAATTATGAGCAGGCCAAAGAAATCATAAATTCACCTGATTTTATTGAAGTGCTCTATAACGGCAATTCTGTCTGGATTGAGGGTTTAAATCCGGACCGGCAAACAGCAGTCATTTCATCCGACACTTTCCCCGATGGAAACAAAACTGTACTATTAGAACAATTGGTGGACGCACGTGAATGATAATTTTATAAATGAAAGGTTTGCGGAGCAAACCAACCGACCCCCTCGCAGCTGTCAGGCGGAGAGAAAAAGCTTTTTCTTCTCGCTTCAGGCACTTGGACCGAATATCAGGGACAGTGCCTCCGGAGACAGTACAAGAGACCTTGGTTTTCACCAAGGTCTCTTCATATTAATTCCGGCAACGACCTACTCTCCCAGGACCTCCCGGTCCA
>DYZU01000172.1 GCA_022735835.1 Thermincola sp.
TACAGACATGCAGCATCCACCTCCGCAAGCATTTGTAAGTTGGTGAATCCTTTAAGATTGATGGAACCTGAACGGCATTCGGCGGTACATGCGCCGCAACCCTGGCAGAGACCGGAGTTTACGCTGGCAACCGTACGGGTAATGGTTTCACCGTGAACTCTTTCCGAGATTTCTTTGGCCTCGATAGCCTTATACGGGCAAATAGGCTTGCACAGCAGGCAGCCGACACAGGTCTCTTCGTTGACCGATGCAATCTGCGGGTTGGTAGCCATCTGATCCTTGGAGAACATGGCGACAACCTTAACTGCCGCGGCGCTGGCCTGGGAAACCGTATCCGGCACGTCTTTCGGTCCCTGGCAGCAGCCGGCCAGGAAAACGCCGCCTGTGTTGGTTTCCACCGGACGAAGTTTCGGGTGAGCCTCGGTATACCAGCCGTCCTTGTCATATGAGAAACCAACGGTTTGAGCCAGCTGGGTGGCGTCAGCCCTGGGCACCATGGCAGTTTCCACAACTACCAGGTCGGCGGCCACTTCCACACTCTTGCCGATCAGGGTGTCTTCTCCCCGGACGATTACCTTCTTACCGTCCTGGTAAATCTTGGACACCTGGCCGCGGATATACTTGGCTCCGTCTTCCTCTCTGGTCCGCATGTAGAATTCGTCATACATTTTACCCGGGGTTCGAACATCCATATAGAAGATGTAGACATCGGAACCCTTGATTTTCTCCCTTACCTGGTGGGCATGTTTGGCAGTATACATGCAGCAGGCTCTGGAGCAGTAAGATTTGGCCTTCAGCACATCCCTGGACCCGACACACTTGATAAATACAACAGTTTGGGGGGTCTCATGGTCCGACGGACGTTTAATCTTTCCGCCGGTAGGGCCGCTGGCATTGACCAGACGCTCAAACTGGAGACCGTCAATCACATCGGGAATAGCGCCTCCGCCGTATTCCGGATAATATTTGCCCCATTCAATGAGGTCAAAACCGGTTGCCACGACAATGGCCCCAAACTTTTCTGTCACCAGCTCGTCCTGGTCTTCGTAATTGATGGCCCCGGTGGGGCAAACCTTCGCACATACCCCGCATTTACCGTCAATGAGCTTTTTGCAGGATTTATTGTCAATGACCGGCTTGTTGGGAACAGCCTGGGCAAACGGCTTGTAGATGGCAGTCCTTTCACCCATGCCGCAGTCAAATTCGCTGACAATTTTCTTGGTCGGGCATTTGGATTCGCAAATTCCACATCCGGTACATTTGCTGTAGTCAACGTACTTTGCTCTCTTCCTGATGGTAACTTCAAAGTTACCGATATATCCACCCACTGACTCGACCTGAGAGTAGGTGTATAATGTAATATTGGGATGCTGCGCCGCAGCAACCATTTTGGGCGTAAGAATTCAGGCGCCGCAGTCGAGGGTGGGGAAGGTTTTATCCAGTTGGGCCATTCTGCCCCCGATGGTAGCTTCTTTTTCCACAATTACTACCTGGTGCCCGGCATCTGCAATATCCAGGGCAGCCTGGATTCCCGCAATCCCTCCGCCGATTATCAGGGCGCGTTTGGTTATGGGAATGTAGCTTTCGAATAACGGTTCCAGTTTGGCCACCTTGGCCACAGCCTTGCGTACCAGTTCAATGGCTTTCTGGGTGGCATTTTCGGGTTCAGCGGCGTGGACCCAGGAGCAGTGCTCCCGCAGGTTGGCCATTTCAACCATATACGGGTTCAGGCCCGCATTCTCGGCCGCCTTCTGGAAGGTCGGCAGGTGCATCCGCGGTGAGCAGGAAGCAACTACCACTGCGTCAAGCTTGTGTTCTTTGATAGCTTCGATCATGGCTTTTTGTCCGGGTTCGGAACAGGTATACTTGTTCTCCTGGACTAAGGCAACTCCGGGGAAGGTTTCAACCGCTTCATGTACTTTTGGTACATCGACAACCCCCCCGATGTTGGAGCCACACCAGCAAAGAAAGACCCCAATTCTTTTCATGTGCATCGCTCCTCATAATGTAAGTTTATAAGGGTTAGAAACTAACTGATTTTAGACAATAATGACTGGGTCCCGCTACAGTGCCCACTGTCGAGACCGATTTCCCTGGGAGTTGATCCCATGGCAAAAGCCATCAGTTCTGTAAAATAAACCACCGGAATGTGGAAGTTTGTTTTAAACCTTTTGTTAATCTGAGTCATCCGCATATCCAGGTTCATCTCACAGACCGGACAGGCGGTGACAATTACATCGGCGCCGGCTTTAACAGCCATTTCAATTATTTTTTTGCTCATAGCCACAGTAGTATCCACATCTTGAAATATCAGGGAAGTGCCGCAGCATTCGGTTTTAAACGGCCAGTCCACGGCTTCCGCTCCTATAGCCTTCATCATGTTATCCATTAACTGCGGGTTTTCAGGGTCATCTACATGGGCAACCTTTGGAGGTTTGACATAGTAACAACCGTAATATGAAGCTACTTTCAGTCCTGTCAGCGGTTTTTTAACCGCCTGAGCGATTTTTTCCATACCAATGGCTGCGAGACCGTCAATTATTGAGTATATTTTGCTGGTGCCCTTTATCTCTTCCTCGATAGCCTTGCTGATTTTTTCTTTCATTTCCGGATTGTGGCTCACTTCATGATTGACCCAAACCATCCTCTGCCAGCAGGCGGCACAAGGCGCTAAAACATCCAGACCCTCTTTTTCCGCTTTGACCAAGGATTTGGCAGGTATAGCCAAACCGACAAGATGGCCCATACTGTGGCCGGAACTGGCGCCGCAGCAAACCCAGTCGGGAATCTCCCATAATTCGACTCCGAGATGTTTGCAGACCGCTTTTACCGAACGGTCATATGCCTTTTCCATTGAATGGAGTGAACAACCGGGATAATAAGCAAATCGCATTAGTTTTCACCTTCTATTCTCATGCAATTTTCAACAACTTTCCGTATTTGATCCTGGTTTTTCATCTTTGGCGGGAGTTTGGGCAGTCTGAAAGCAACGTTTATAATTGCCGGGATACCTATTGGCAGGTCAGCAAACATAGTTCCTGACTGCTTTAATTTTAAGGAAACCAATAAACCCGCTTCATATACACGGCCGTGCCTGATAATTGAATTCATAAAGATATCATGGAATACACTGGCATTATAAAAGCCTTTAGTAATTCCGCGCTTCTTGGCCATGATCCGCAGGGCATCCATGACGCGGGGCACATCGATATCCCTGGGACAGCGGGCCGTACATGTCGAACACAGTACACAAGCCCAGATGGATTTGGTATTAAGCACCTCTTCTTCCATACCAAGTTGAATCATCCGCATAACCCGGTTCGGTGAAACATCCATCCCGTTACAAATGTGAACCGAACAACCGGCAGAGCACTTGCCGCACTGGTAACACCTGCGGACATCGACGCCGCATTCTGCAAATACCCGGTCAATGAGGTCTCCATGTTCTCTCTGTTGTACGGATAAATTAACTATAGAACTCATTACTCAACCCCTCTTTGTCTAAAATGAGAACAATTGCATGATAGACGTTATCCAGGACACCTCCTTACAAATACTTATTTATCTATTGCCCAATGTGAAATGCTGAACAAAAAAATACAACTGAAAAAACGCACAGTATGTCCCGTATAATTTTATTCTATATTGACCTGCTAATTCCTTTTTCTTAAGCAAAAATTTTTCGAATATTAAATAAAATTGTAATCCCGCGTAAATTGAAGCGCGCAAGTGATTATGAGAGCATTCGGGAGTTACTGGTGTATGTCGAAAAATAAAAAGAGGAGCCAAACTCCCCTTCGGATGCGGTCAATAACCCGCGATATTTGGTTATTTAATTGAACATTTTTTTCAATACTTTTCTTAAAAACTGAGGAAGCTTGATGAAATAGACGCGCAAAACCTCTCACCCCTTTAATTTATTAACTCTGCATTTATATTATTACAAAAAACTTTAGCTGGTGACTGTCCGGCTTAGTACTTGGGTATTTTTATATTACTGACCATTAAAATTGCCAGCAGGACCATAATTACAGGGTAGACTATAACGGGAACCGGCATCCTGTTGCCCACCAGGACCAGCAGGGCTATCAGGCTGCCTGCCGCTGTAATAGGAACGCCGACAAAATAAGTGGAAATATTTAATATATTGAACCTGGCCAGCCTCACGGCTCCGCATAAGGCAAAAGAAATGGAAATAACGAGCCCGATAGCTTCGAGGGATTTCATTTTGGAGGCATAAGCCAGAATCGCCGGCGCCACTCCGAAAGAAACCAGGTCTGCCAGAGAATCCAGTTCCTTGCCAAAGGGGGAGGCAGCGTCAAGTCTTCTGGCCAGGCGGCCGTCCATGCCGTCAAGAATCATGGCCAGGAGTATCATCGAAGCGGCGATTACAAATTCGTCATCCATGGTAAATACCAGGGAAACAACTCCTAACAAAAGGTTAGCCAGAGTAAAGATGCTGGGTATCAACTTTGTGTTCATTTTTCAGCCTCCCAATGATTGTTTCTCCTCCAACGACTTTTTCCCCTTTTTGTACCAGGACCTCGACTTCCGGCGGAACAATAATTTCAGTACAGGATCCGAATTTTATCAACCCAAAAATCTGGCCGCGGGACACCTGGTCCCCGACATTTACCCAGCAAACTATGCGGCGGGCAATAAAGCCGGTGATTTGGGTGACCAGGACGCGCAGCCCGTTACTCTCAAGGCCAACATAGTTTTTTTCGTTAATATCCGAAGCATGGCTTTTAAACGCCGGAATCATCTTGCCCGGGCGGTAGCTGCGGTATTTTATTATTCCTGCCATCGGGCACCTGTTCAGGTGGACATTAAATATCGACAGAAATATGCTGACCTTGACAGCCTTGCTTTTCAGAAACCTATCTTCGTAAATTTCAATCAGGTCCATTACGGTACCGTCGGCAGGTGAGACCAAAATTCCCGCCTCGGTCGGAATTTTCCTTTTGGGATTGCGGAAGAAAAAGGCCACGAAGAAAAACATGATTCCCGGAATCGGCGCTAACGGGGGATAAAAATATAAGACAACAACTGTGATTACTGCCAGTGCGACCAGGTAAATTGCCGCGTCACGTACAATAATGAAATTATGTTTCATAAAGTCTGTATACCTCCAAAAGACTGCTTATTTCATTTTACCACTTTTTTCTCATCAATAAAAGGAGCCGGTCGTTGCTTCCCCAATTATCTTGTTTTTTTTCTTTTAATGTTCTCTAAGTATTTTTCCAAATCCTTCACATCCTCCAGAATGTTCGGGGCCGGAAACAACGGCCTTTCCCCGTTTACCCAATCAGAGATTTTCTGTAATACAGTGGGCGTATCCCCTTTAAAATGAATCCTGACCGGCAGGGAGTTCAAAAATTTTCGTCCGTATCTGCGATCGGTTATCCTGCGGTCAAGCACAATGACAACCCCGTCATCATCTTCGGTCCTGATTAGCCGGCCAAAACCCTGTTTCAGTTTTATTACCGCCTCAGGGACGGTGTAACTGCCGAACGCATCCTTTTTCTGCTTAGTCAGCGCTTCAACCCTGGCTTCAACTACAGGGGTGTGTGGAGGAGAAAAGGGCAGCCTGGCAATAATGACACACCTTAATATATCGCGCGGCAGGTCTATTCCTTCCCAGAAACTGCTGGTCCCCAGGAGGACGGTCCTGTCGCTTTGCCTAAATTCTTCAACCAGCCTGGTTCTGCCCCCATCTATTCTGTGGCCCAGGAGAATAATACCGTCCGGCTCCAAAAGCGGCTGCAATTTAAAATATGCTTTTCTCAGCATCTTGTGTGAAGTGAAGAGCACCAGGGTCCTGCCCTGAAACAGCCTGGCCACATTAGCAATGACCGGGGTGACAGCTTCTATATACTCTTCATCCTCAACATTTGCCGGGTCAGGCAAATCCCGGACTATACACAGTAGCGACTGCCTTTCGTAATCAAACGGAGAGGCCACCTGCTTTGTAATCAACCTGTCCTCCGAAAATGAGGACAGTCCTACTCTTTCAATAAAAAAGTCAAAGTTCCCGTCCACACATAAAGTAGCCGAAGTTAAAAGAACACTTTTCTTGGTTTGAAAGAGGTATTCTTTCAAAAGCTCGCTGACCGATACAGGGGCGCTCCTTATCTTTGCATCGCCTCTGGTCCCTTTTTCAATTTCAATCCACCAGACATGGTCATCGCCGCCTTCACAGAACAGGTGAAGGTTTGCGTTCACTTCCTCGAAGTAATTTATGTAAAATTCAAGGTCCTTTAGATAGGCCTGGACATCCTTCTGGCGCTCAGGGTTTGTGGATTCCAGCACTCCCGAAATCTTCTTGAGGGCCCGGACCAGAGCGCATGCCCTGCTAATATAATTATCCTTTATCGACACAAAGTACTCCCACCGTTCACCTTCCCGCATGGAGTTCCTGATCCGGATCGCCAGGCGCTTTTCGTCATCACTTTCCGTGTTTTGGCTGGCAGCCCAGGTTTTCAGAAAGACCTCCATTTCGGCTGTTGACTCATAAACCTTGCCCGCAGTATCGACGGCTTCTTTTATAATTGTCTCCAGCCCCTCAATCTCTTCCGGACTGAAGCGGTGGGGATTGTTTTTCATATACTGTTTCAGCTGGTTAAACAGACCGGGACTCTGACCTGACCCAAATCCCCTGCTTAATAAAGAAAGCTGCATTCTGATGAGGTTTGTTCCAATGGTCCGTCCCAGTTGCTCGGTGGCGGTGTTTTCAAGATGGTGGGCCTCATCGATTAATAAAAAATCATGAGCGGGCAGCACTCTGTTTTGCAGTTTCAGGTCAGCCAGCAAAAGTGAATGATTAACAATCAGCAGGTCTGCCAAATCGGCCTTCCTTCTGGCTTTGGTAACAAAGCAGTGTTTATGGTACCAGCCACAGGCCGCCCCGATACAGGAATCCTGGTCAGAACTGACCTCGTGCCAGTACTGCTTTTGCAGGGGAGGAATGTTAAGCTCATGCCTGTCACCTGTCGTTGTCCGGGTAAGCCAGACCAGCACCTTGAGAGAAAATACGAGGCCGTCTTTTTCCGTGAATTCATTTTCTTTCAGTTTGGCTTCCCACCGCCGCAAACAAAGATAATTGTTCCTCCCTTTTACAATCGCGGCCTTGAAATCCAATCCCATTATATCCCTGATGTCGGGCAAATCTTTATTCCACAGCTGTTCCTGCAGGTTTATGGTATGTGTTGCCACCACCACTTTGCTCGGGCCGGATAGGGCCCAAGCTACGGCAGGAATCAGGTAAGCCAGGGTTTTTCCGGTTCCCGTCCCTGCTTCAATAACCAAGTGTTTTCCTTTCTGAAAACCATCGGCCACCGCCTGCAGCATTTCCACCTGCCCGGGCCTGAATTTATACTGCCGGTTCTTTCGGGCGAAGGGTCCCGAAGGTTCCAAAAAGGCAGCAAGGTTGCGATTGTCAAGCAGTTTTGATTTTTTTGGGGCATCGTTACCGGTAAATAATGACGGTTCACCGTTTTGGCCGGGGCGCAAAAAAGCATAGGCCGGTTCTGACAAGCCGGCGGAAAACCTTGCAATGTATTGAGCTGTATGCCCGGACAAAATCCGAGCCAGGGTCCACTCCCGGCCCCTGGTCATTTCATATATTTTAATAAGAACCTCCCTGTTTAGCTCCTGTAAAAATCCAAGACATTTAAAAAACAGGGCGCAGGTTGTTTCCGCGTCTTCTAAGGCCCTGTGGGATGTGCGATTACCAATGCCCAGCAGGCCCTTTACCACTTCCAGACGGTAGCTGGCAGCCTGGGGCAGCAAAAACTGGACCAGGTCCACCGTATCCAGCAAGGGATTGGCAATTTGCCTCTCAAAATTTTGGTTCAGAAAAGATATGTCAAACGCAATATTATGGCCTACCACGGGAAGGTCCCCCAAAAACCGGGACAGCGACAGTTCCACGTCACTTAAACAGGGAGCGTCTTTTAACATGTCTTCACTAATACCGGTGAGTTTTTTAATTTTAACAGGCAGCTTCCCATTAAAATTAACCAGTGTGCTATACCGGTCGATGATTTTCCCGTCCCTGGCTATTACTGCTCCTACCTCAATAATCCTGTCCGTTTCCGGGTTGATTCCGGTGGTTTCCAGGTCAAGAAAGGCATAAGTGTTATTCATGTGGCGGCTAATTCTCCTTTAAAGTCTCTATCTAATTTTAAACCAATGGCCTTGATATGACAACCTTGTCGGGGAATTAAAAAAACCTCTGCTGAGAGAGGTTAAAGAACCACCGTTTTATAATATTTGTCTCATCTCCCCCGGACTATTAAAACCGGGCATGATGCCAACCTCATAACAGACTCGGCAACTGTCCCCAGCGATATCCGGGACAGTCCGGACCGGCCTGATTCACCCAGTATTATCAGGTCTACATTATCGGCTTCCGCCGCCTTAACTATATTGCGGGCAATACTACCGCGGAGAATTGTTGTACTCACCTTAACCCCGTTTTTCTCACCAAATGCTTTAGCCACTGCCAGCCCGGCTTCACTGGGATGAACTCCGCCAAAAAACTTCCGGCCCTTCAGTTCGTCCGGAATCTCCATGGTATCTTCCTGCCCTGCCACATAGACCGCCAGGACTTCGGCATTGATTTTTTTGGCCATCCCTATACAAAACTTGGTGGCCTTTATAGAAGAAACCGAGCCGTCGGTAGCCAGCAGTATTTTTTTCACGGGTAAGGACACGGAAGTGATCTCTTCCGTTGTCATCCATTCAGCGCTCTTTTCCGCAAATTCTGCCATAAATACCACCTTTGCATACAATGTTCAAGAAATCGCATTCTATCAACATTGTAATGGCAGTTCCGGAGACTGAAAAGCGTTTTCCGGTAAACCTGCAAAATTGACCCGCGAATAGTCATTATTGTCGATTTTAACTCAACATAATGACCAGCCGGAACCGGCTGACTGGACGGTAATTTTAGCTAAAAGGTCAAATATCCCGTTAAACGGGTAACATGTTGATCTAAATGTCACCTACAATTCTAGTTGGTTGGCCGGGTGAGGACTAACCCTCAAACGTTCTTCCGCACTTACCCCGATTAAAACCGTTAACCCCTGAGATTTTACTGTTTGGAGAGTAACTGTAGATAAAACATTTTGTATGAAGGTAAAATTAGAACATAATTAACTGTTGAAACTCATGCCAAAACTCCTCTCCCTATTCTCTGCGGCTGTATCCTAGGGATACGGTCATCTTTTTGCCCAGATACCGCCGGGTGTTTTTTTATTTTTCTGCCAGAACCTTGACCAGCACTTTTCTTGTTCGCGGTCCGTCAAATTCACAAAGATATATGCCCTGCCAGGTCCCGAGGACAAGCCTTCCGTTCTCCACAAACACCGTTTGTGAAAAACCCATCATACTGGCTTTGATATGGGCCGCCGAGTTCCCCTCTATGTGTTTGTAACCGTCCTCCCAGGGCACGATTTTATCCGTTTCATGCAAAATGTCAGCCACTACGCTGGGGTCAGCATTTTCGTTGATCGTAATTCCTGCTGTGGTATGTGGTACAAAAATATAGCAGACCCCATTCTTCACCTCTGATTCGGTGACAATTTCCTGTACATTTCTGGTAATGTCCACCATTTGGGAACGACTCCTGGATGAAACCTTTATTTCCTTAAGCAAAAATACCGCCTCCCCAATTTTTTGGGTTTATTATTTCATTTTTTGGATATCCGATAATTTTACATATTTTACCTTGACATCGACAATCTTATTAATAAAATAATATTTGAAAGAATCTTTCAGAAAATTTTTAACATCATGTTTTCAGCAGCAAGGAGAGGATGTAAGTGTCCCAGGAAATCTGCAGCCAGTGCGCGAAATGCAGCAATAAAGGCAGCATATGCGGAGGACAGGCCGGGTTCTTTTTCTCGGAAGCATGTCCGGCCAGCGAGCAATATATCGGAAACGGCCGCTGGGACTAAATTGAATAGTAATTTATGAAAGCCTGAGGCCCTATTGAAGGGCTTCTTTCACTTTTTTTAACTATCTTTTTACTCTTTTTCCTGCTCATAAAGCGGGATGTGGAAAGAGAACTTCGTTCCTTTCCCCGGCTCACTGGTTGCGTTTACTTCTCCCCCGTGAGCCTGGACAATATTTTTGACTATGGCCAGTCCCAAACCGGTTCCGCCTTCGGTTTCCCTGGTGCGGGCCTTGTCAACTTTGTAAAAACGTTCCCAGACATGTTCCAGTTCTTCCTTGGGAATTCCGGGCCCGGAATCCTGCACATACACTTCCACACTCTTTTCATGCGGGACAGCCCCTATTTCAACCGTTCCATTAACAGGCGTGTATTTGAGGGCATTGTCCAGAAGGTTGACCAGCACCTGCTGTAGCCTGTCTTCATCACCCCTGATAAAAGGTAATCCTCCGGGCAGTGAAACAACGATGTTTTTGTTTTGCTCGCCAAAAAGCGGGTTGAACCTGTTGGCAACCCGGTAAACCAACTCTTCAACCGGTATCTTTTCAAATTTCATACTAATGTTGCCGGTTTCCAGCTGTGTAAGGTCCAGTAAATCGTTAACCAGCCTTCTCAATCTCAGGGTCTCGTCAAGCAATATATTGAGGTATTTCTGCCGTTCTTCTTCATTTTCCGCCAGCCCGTCCGCCAGGGCTTCAACATAACCCTGCAACAGGCTCAGCGGGCTTCTCAGTTCATGCGAAACGTTGGCCACAAATTCCCGCCGGAGCGATTCCAGTTGCCTTTCCTTGGTCACATCATGGAGCACGGCCACAACGCCGCGAATATCCCCTGCTTCATGGCGCAGAGGGGTTAGCCCTATCTTAAATGTCCGGTCGTTAAGCTCGATTTCCGTTTTAATTTGGGTCTTATCCATCAACACGGCCTGAAAATACTCTTTTAGCTCGGAAAATAAATTAAGGTCATGAATGTTTCGCAAACCCGCCTCTTTTGACAGGTTGAGCAATTCTGAGGCCGGCGGGTTTATCAGCAAAATATTCCCGCTGGTGTCAATTGTGATAACCGCATCAGTCATGCTGGTCAGAATGTTTTCCAGCTGTTCCTTGCCTGTGGAAAGGGCGTCTATGTTTTTCTGCAGTTCCGCTGAAAGGTGATTCAGGGTGCTTCCCAGCAGGCCTATTTCGTCCTCTGATTCTATGGTAACCTTGCTGTTAAAATTACCCTTAGCCATCTCCAGGGCCACCCTGTTCATATCCAGGATAGGTTTGGTAATCCGTTTGGACAGAATAAAGCCCAGAATCGTAGCCAGGAATATAGTGCCGACTGTTCCGTAGAGGATAAATTTCTGGACCGTCCGGACTGTCTGAGTCACCGGCTCGACAGGCGAGTGCAGGAAAACGGCCCCTATAACCTCACGCTGAAATTTAATGGGAACGCCTACGGAAAGAACCGTCATATCAAGGGCGGGGTAAACCCCGCGCTGGACCACAATCTCGCCCTGTAAAATTTTTTCCACATCAGGGAATTCTATTTTAGCCCCCCGGTGCATTCCCCTGCCCTGAATCGTACAGGACCGGATCAATCCCCTCCGGTCAGTTATGACAATTTTAGCATCAATGTACTTGCTGATGATAAACAGTTCTTCCTCCCATTCCTGCCTGTCAGGCGCGGAAGCGATCATTTCGGCAATCTTGCCTCCGTTGGCAGCCAGTTCCTGGGACTTAAGAGAAAAGTAGAAATCCTCAAAAAACTGGGAGAGAAAAAGGCCGAGAAGAAACATGACCAGGATCACCAGAATTACTATGGCCAGCCAGAGCTTACCGACAAGGCTGCGGTTTATCATTTCGTCACCTCAAACTTATAACCGATTCCCCAGACCGTGACAATATATGACGCAAATTCACCATACCGTGAGATTTTTTCTCTAAGTTTTTTGATATGGGTGTCCACTGTTCTCAGGTCGCCGTAAAAATCGTACCCCCATACGTGCTCCAGCAACTGTTCCCTGGTAAAAACACGTCCCTGGTTTTTGGCCAGAAACGTTAGCAGCTCAAATTCTTTAGGGGTAAAGTTTACTTTGTGGCCGCCGACCTCAATCTCGCGGGCTTCCTGGTTGATAACCAGCCCCGGAAAACGCAGCACGGCCACCTGAGACGGTGCGGTTTTGGAGCCAATCCGCCGTAGCATGGCTTTAACCCGGGCCACCAGCTCCCGCGGGCTGAACGGTTTTACCACATAATCGTCCGCGCCCAACTCAAAACCGAGCACCCGGTCTATTTCTTCCCCTTTGGCAGTAAGCATAATTACCGGAATGTCCAGGTCATTCCGGATTTTTTTACACACTGTCAGTCCATCCACTTTGGGCATCATTATATCCAGTATCACCAGGTCAAAGCTCGTTTGCTGCAGTAAATTTAAGGCCTGTTCCCCATCACCGGCCTCCGCCACCTTAAACCCTTCTCTTTCCAAATAAAGCCTTACCAGTTCCCGCATTTTGGGTTCATCATCCACGATTAGAATGTTTCCTGTCTGGTTCATATCAAACTCCTTTTGAGTTTACTATCTAAAAAAATCTTCCTAAAACAAGTTAGGAAGATTTGGTTAAAAGGGCCACCTGCCCATATTTTTTAACCTCAGCCGAACCTGGTGGTAGCCCCGCAGCTTAAGTCACAGGAGCTTGCCGTTGTGGATTTCACTGCCACCGAAAACGGCGCAAAAACCTGTTTTACACTGGAACTGTTGCATTTCGGGCATTTTACCTGATCACGCTCGCTGATGGAAGTCCTTACGGTAAATTTGTGGTCACATGATTTGCATTTGAAATCGTATGCCGGCATAATATCACCTCCATAATAACTTCTCCGGTTGTGCAAATTATATAAAACTATTGGCCACAAGTCAACTTGCAAACGATGAGTTTTTCAGCCGGTCTATCTCATCTTCAATCCGTTCCATCTCGTCAATCATCTCGGGTTTTACGGAATGGGCAGGCCACCTTTTCCATACATTTCCACCCCTTTAGGTTTTATACCATCTTAATGGCCTGATTGGGACAATAGTTAAGGCATTGGCCGCAACCCTGGCAATACGAGTTGACAAAATACGGTTCATTATTGTCTTCACGTTCTATAGCGTTGGCCGGGCACACCCTTTTGGCCGGGCAAAATGGTGATTTGTCACACCTTGCAGGGTCAATGACAGCTCTTTGATCCATCATTTTTCTCCCCCCATTCTATATACAACAATATACCCCTATGGGGTATCTATCTCTATTCTAATATTCTATTTTACGATTGTCAACATTAATTTAGCGGGGCTGTCCCTAAATGGGACAGCCCTGTCACTCACTGCTTTCATGCTCAATATACTGCTCTGCCGAGACTGCGGCCACCGCTCCGTCGGCAACCGCCGTTACCACCTGGCGCAGCGGGGTCTGTCTGACATCTCCCGCCGCAAAAACACCGCGGCGTGATGTCTGCATTTTTTCATCGGTGATAATATAACCTCTTTCATCTATTTCCACAAACCCCCGGAACAGTTCGGTGCTCGGTTCCTTACCGATGTAGACAAACACGCCGTCCACAGCTACAGCCTTTTCCTCGTTTGTCCGGAGGTTCCTGATCTTAACCGCCTCCACATGGTCTTTTCCCAAAACACCGGTTACAACGGAATCCAGGATGAATTCTATCCTGGGGTGAGCCATGGCCTTTTCCTGCAGTACCTTGGTAGCCCTCAGTTCATTTCTGCGGTGTATTACGTACACCTTTTCAGCGAACTTGGTAAGAAATATACCTTCCTGGATCGCTGAGTCCCCTCCCCCGACCACAGCTACGGTTTTCCCCTGGAAGAAGGCCCCGTCACAGGTAGCGCAGTAAGATACCCCGCGCCCCATGAACTCATTTTCTCCCGGTACTTCCAGAGGTTTCGACCGGGCGCCGGTAGCAATAATTACTGACCTGGCGGTGAAGTCCCCGTCATATGTCTTGATTTCAAAATTCCCGTCAGGTTTTTGGTTTACTGAGAGCACTTCGGTAAATTTTATCTCGGTCCCGAATCTTCTGGACTGTTCGTCCATTTTCATCATTAAATCAGGTCCCGGTATGCCTTCCGGGAACCCGGGGTAGTTATCTATCCTGTCGGTAGTTGCTGCCTGGCCTCCCGGCATACCCCTTTCCAGTATTACTGTTTTGAGGGCAGCCCTGGAGGCATACAACCCGGCCGATAACCCCGCCGGTCCGCCGCCGATTATGATTACGTCATACATTTCCATTCAAATTCACCCCTAATGCTTTATGTCATATATCATTTCCCTTTTCCGGGCAATTTTGCAAGTTAATTTCATAACAGTGTTTTTCGGTCCGCTTGTAAAATCTTACAGCAGACTCTTTTCTGACGTTGCTGAAAACCTTGCCTTTCATGTTCAGAATTTCATGAGCTGTATTTATATCCGTTTCCTCAAAAACTATTTTGTTTCCCGGCACCGCCTGGCCTATTTTCCAAACTTCACCGGAGATGACACAAGCTATTTGGGGATACCCCCCGGTGGACTGCGAGTCGTTTAACAGTACTATCAGATTGCCTGACGGCAGTACCTGGATGCTGCCCGGCACCACCGGGTATGATTCCATTGTTGCCGCCGAGTTGGAAATAATAGTGTTTTGCCCTTCCAAGCAGCACCCCATCCGGTCAAAACGCCCGGTGACTTCAAACGGGGACTCAAACAGTTTAGCGTATTCCCGCTTAGAGAATCTGTCCGAATTTATCCCCCTGATTACCTTCACCGAAATTTTCGACGGGTAGACCGGGCGCTGGTCTCCGGGAAGTTTATTGCCCACTTGCGTAATCTCCAGGCTACGCCGCACAGTTTTGATCAGGTCTCCTTTTTTCAACCGGCGTCCGGCAAGCCCGCCGAACCCAGCGGTCAGTAAAGTGGACCGGCTGCCAAGCACAACAGGGACGTCTATGCCCCCGGAGATAGCCAGGTAACTTCTGCACCCCTCCCTCCTGTACCCAAAACTGAGGATGTCTCCGGCAGAACAAAAAAAACTTTCCCACATCGGGACTTTATGTCCTGAGAGGTGAAGTTCCATGTCAGCCCCGGTCACGGCCACTATACAGTCGCGCAAAAAAAGCAGCGCAGGCCCCTGCAGGGTGATTTCCAGAGCAGCATCGCCGGGGCTGTTGCCTACCAGCATATTGGCTGTCCGCAAGGCCCACGGGTCAACTCCCCCGGAAACCGGAACACCCTGGTGCCGGTATCCGTACCTGCCCAAATCCTGCACAGTTGTGAGGAAACCGGGTTCTAAAACTTTGGCCACAGGCATTTTTTCTCACCTAAAGCTCCTCAAACGGGTTTTTTATGAGCACATTGTCTTTCAAAAACGCGGCTCTGATTTCCTGCAGAATTGCCACGGCGTTGGCATTGTCCCCGTGAACGCATATGGTATCAACATAGACTTTGATTTCTTTACCGTCGCAACAAACAACCCTGTTTTCCTTTACCATTTTGACGGCTTTTCCCGCGGCTTCAACCGGGTCGGTAACTACCGCCCCGCCGGATTTTCGGCCCAGCAAGGTTCCGTCGGCCTTATAATTACGGTCTGCATAACCTTCCTGGAGTACCTTTAAACCTTTCTCCCGCGCCAGTTCAACAATTGGTGATCCCGCCAGGGTCACCAGGGCCGGTCCCTCCAGGGATGCCACGGCGTCAATTACGGCAGAGGCTGTTTCAATATGGGAAACCGCCGAATTGTATAATTCACCGTGTGGTTTGACATATTTGACCTCTCCTCCCAGCGACCTGGCAACAGCCATAAGGGCTCCTACCTGGTAAACAATCATGTGCCGGACATCATTATATGAAAGGCACATAGGCCTCCTTCCGAAACCGATTAAGTCGGGATAACCGGGATGAGCTCCAATTGCCACCCCGTTTTTTAAACACTCATTTACTGTTTTAAACATCTGATTTGGGTCACCGGCATGAAATCCACACGCTATATTGGCCGAAGTAATTAATTTTATTATTTCTTCATCATGACCAAAGCTGTAAATTCCAAAACCTTCACCAACATCACAGTTTAAATCGATCCTGTACATGGCAACCTCCAAGGGTTTTTATATGGTGTGCCGCTCCGCCACGGTAAAATTAACTTTGTCCCCCGGTTTTAACAAGCAGAGTTCGGGACGTTCCAGGTCAAACATCTTAAAAGGTGTCCAGCCTATAACATGCCAGCCGCCCGGAGAATCAAAAGGGTAAATTCCGGTCTGGAACCCGGCAACAGCAACAGACCCGGCTGCTACTTTTGGGGCCGGTGTTGTCTTCCGGGGAACAACAAGTTCCGGCGGAAGTTTACCCATATAGGGGAAGCCCGGCAGGAAGCCGATGCCCCAAACTGTATATGTCTTTTGGGAGTGATAACGGATTATTTCTTCTTCCGTCATATTTAAATACTCCGCCAGCTTGCTCAAATCCGGGCCATATCTGCCGCCGTAATACACGGGTATAGATATTATGTTTGGCTTTCCGGTTTTTTTGGTACCGCCGGCAAGCCTTGCCCTGATATACTGTACCACATTGTCTGGCGTGATCATTTGAGGATTGTAGTATACACCGATACTGTTATAGCAAAGGACAATATCACTTATTCCATCCGGCGCCTGTTCGCGCAGGCTGTAATAGTCTCTCTGCAGTTGCCTGATATCTCTCTCCGATTCTGCACCCTCATAAAAAAGTACCAGGGCGCTGTCGCCCAAATACCGGATTTTCATTAATCCATCCTCTTTTAACCATAGAATTTTAAGAAAAAAGGCCCCCGCCGAAGCCTAGCTCGCCTGAAGGGCCTGGTGAATTTATCCTGATGGATTCCGCTAATCACTGTTTCTGCGAATGATTTTCAGCCGGAACAAATCCAACTTCAGTAATGTCTTTGCCGCATTGGGGACATATCCATTGAACTCCGATGTATGCCGAATATGAGAATTCATTACAATAAGGACAGAGTTTGGCATTCACTACAGGTCACCGCTTTCAAGATTTTTGTGCTGTCGCAGGTATATTAATTCTTCCCTTAAACCAGATTATATGTTTGAACCGAGGTGCTTGTCAATGCCTGAAGGAAATTTTGTAAAATTCGGAAATCAGCAGGTTTTCTCGTTATTATTGTGGAACACACTACTTTCAGTTAAAATTATATTAAATAACGATGCGTCTAAAGTAATTCGGCTGTTTTGGGAGAATTCGAAGGGTTGGATATTGTTGTGTTGAACTTGCCAAACTTGATAACAATAGTCAGAATATTGCTTATACCGGTTTTTTTATTGCTTTTTTGGTCCGGTATCCCGAACGGCGTTATAATTGCGATGATAGTGGTGGGAATATCGGGAATCACGGACATGGTTGACGGTTATCTGGCCAGAAAATATAATATGATCACATCACTGGGAAAAATTCTCGATCCTCTGGCCGATAAGCTGATGATTATAACAGTCATGACCTCTCTGTTTTTGATAGGGAAATTACCGTCCTGGCTGGTGATACTGGTGCTGGTCAAGGAAATGGTTTTAGTCTTGGGGGGCGTTTTTCTGATATTTAGGAAGAGAATTGTGGTCAGCGCCAATTTTTATGGCAAAGCTGCAACGGTTCTGATCTATTTGGCTCTTTTTTTCGGAGCCTTTGAGCTGAACGGCAGGACAGCGATGGCCCTGATTGCCGGGGCTGCCTCGGTTATTGCCTTAATCAATTACATGTACAGTTTTAATCGGCGGCAGGAATGTTAGCGGGTGCCAGTACCCTTCCGCAAATTGGCTAATCCAGTTGTCCACTTCTTTTTGCATATCTTTTATTTCCATGTTTTTGGCCCCCTGTCGGAAAAATCTACATTTTATATTAAAACACCCGCCATGATTTGTAAATACTCTCAAAGGGACTGGTACAAGGCTATATGCGTATATCTGCCGGCTTGTCTGTCTATTCTCATAAACCCTCGCGGTATGGTCATCATATCAAGTTCAAACTGTGACAGTCCTTTGGTTTCGATAAGAAAATATCCTCCCGGCATTATTTTTTCGGCAATTACTTCCATGACTTCGCAACGTTCGTAATCGGTGATCAGGTTCAGAACAAAAGTGCAAAGCACAATAGCGGTTTTCAGTTTCAATTTTTTTAACTCTTCAGGCCATAAACAGATCAACCCCGGAACCGAATTAAGCTTGATCCTGTTCGGCAGGTCCACTGCATAAACTTTGTATCCCCTGTTATTAAGATACAGTGAATTGCGAAGGTTGCCCGACCCATAATCAAGGACTGTCTTTTTTTCCTGCCTATCAAATAGAGGCATGTATTTTTCCAGGCTACGCGCGGGCCTTGCAGGCATATGACCACCTGATTTAAAGTATTTGTTCTATTTTGAGACATAATGCGCCGCGGTATGCATATAGATAGCCTGTCTTACCATTTAACCTCAAACACATATGGCTCCTGACCCATTAAAATATCATTGGAAGAGCCCAGGATAAAAACTGCCGAATTTTTTCTTCTGTCCATGGGTTCAAGAAAGAATACCCCTCTGGACTCCTGATTCGGTTGCAGCAGAATAGCGGAAGGAAAATCCCATCCGTAGTTATTTTTCAACTCCGCGTATTCCCGGCTGCCCTGCCTCCCGACCGGGTTGGCCAGCACCACCAGATCATCGGTTTTACCGGTGTTTTTGGAGCGGACATACAAACGGGTCTCCTGTTCGGCAAATTCCACCTTTTCCAGTTGCACGACTCTGTCGTCCTGGTATACTGTTTTGTTCGGATATATTGTGTACTGGGCAGGGGCCAGTATTGACCAGGGATCTTCGATTGGTTCAACCTTGTCGGCAATAACAACCGGTGTTTGTTCATTTTCCGGAGTCTTCATCACATTCTGGACGCTGCCGGTTATTTTGATATATGAAGTAAACTGAAGGGCAAAATGCGGTTGGTTGTAACTGATTATTAAGTTTCTGGTCAGGGACTGCCTGTTGGAACGTACAATCACGCTAAACCGGGTATTGTTCTCATTTATTTGGACTATTTTGTCCACCCTGGCCACCAGGTTAACCGGCAGCCCCATATATAACCTGGGATCACTGTATAACAGATGAATATTTTCGTTGGTAAACCCGTATTGTTTGGTCAAGATTGTTTCATTAGACAGTTGCCTAGAATCGCGGTAAGCCTGAAAACCGAGTATTCCCACAAAGATCAGTAAACTCGTGACCGTAATAGCCGTAAACATTTTACGTTCTGACTTAAAGAAGGGTCTGAGCATGGTCGGAACATAGCGAAGCCATTTTTTGCGCCCCGTTTTCTTGGACAAATGACCTGAACTTGACAGCTCCTCGACGGCCCGGAGAAATTCCGCGGCATCCGCAAACCGGTCCCCTGGGTTTTTCTCCAGGGCCTTCAAAATGACATATTCAAGGTCAGGTGATATCTCATTGTTAAGCTGGCCCGGCGGTACCGGGTCTTTATGGGTAATCTGATGAATAATTTCTCCGATATGCTCTCCGTGGAAAGGCATCTGGCCCGTAACCAGATAGTAGAGCACTATTCCCATGGCAAATATATCTGATTTCTCTGATACGTGGCCGCCTGTGATTTGTTCGGGAGACATGGTAGCCGGCGTGCCGGCGCTTGTCCCGTCCAGAGTCAAATCAGTTGAATGGATAAGCTTGGCAATTCCGAAATCGGAAACTTTTACGTCACCGTCACAGGTCAGAAGAATATTGGATGGTTTAATATCCCGGTGGATCACCTGTTTGCTATGGGCATAAACCAGCGCGGAGCACACATCCCTGATAATTCTAAGGGAATCCTTGACCGGTACTCTGCCGCATTCACGCACATACTCTTCCAGGGTCTGTCCTTCCACCAACTCCATAACCAGGTAATATTCGCCTGCTTTCTCATAATAATCATACACACCGACAATATTCTCATGCTCCAGGGCTGAAGCAATCTGGGCTTCACGGTAAAAACGGTTCACCGCATTGGGGGAACCCTGGTATTGTAAAGGAAGTTTCTTGACTGCAACTTCCTGGTCCAACTTGTAGTCAAAACCGCGGTATACTATTCCGAAACTGCCCCGTCCCAGTTCGTCGAAAATCTCGTAGCGGCTTTCCCCGCCTTCAGTATAGTCCCGCAGCTGTTCCAGTGAAAAATAGGCAGTCTGATCCCTTTGTTCAGCGGGGACAATAATCCCGGCAAACTGCTCGATTTCCTCCGGGCTGTATGACGCCCCTTCCCTTTTTTCTATAAACTCCACCAGTTCGTCAAATTTTAACACTCTTACCCGGCCGATGAATCCCGGCCTGGTATAGTCCATCCTGGACAAATCGGCGTCATCGTGGACGAAAACGACGATGGGGTACACTTTCAAATTCACCTTTTTCCCTGTCTCATAGGCCAAACGGGAACCCAGGTAGGACTTAACTACCTTTCCATACTGATTGACCTGATTCGCCGGGTTTCCTATCTTGACCTTTCGGTTCCTGCCCGAACGCTTTCTTTCCTGGACCCAGTTTCCCATCATCCCGCCGGTAATCAGCCCTTGCATATTTTTCGTCTCAATTACAAAAATCCCGTTAGGCCCGATAACTATATGGTCAATGTCAAAAGTACCCCCATGATAGTAAAGGCGCGGTGAGTTCAGAATGACATACTGCTCCGGAAGCTGCCCAGCAAGAAGCTGAGACACCCTTTCCTCGCCAGGCTGCCCGTATACCCCGGATAATTTTGAGACCTGTTTCAAAAGTTGACCCATCTGCTGACCCACCAATACTCAGTATAATTAACCAGGTACAATTATCACGCCTTAAACTTTTTATTTTTTCTACATTCTCGTATATAAATCCTTCTTGATATTATTTCCATATTGACATTACGGCCATTTTCAGGTATATTAATTATTGTTCATTTACAAGAATAAGCGCCCGTAGCTCAGTGGATAGAGCACAGGTCTCCGGAACCTGGAGCGTAGGTTCGATTCCTACCGGGCGCACCATTGTTAAAAATTGAATTATTAAAAATTTAAGCACCAGGCGGTGCTTTTTGTTTTTACTGCCGATTTACTGTTCACTTTCCCATTGCTCTCCGACGGGCAGGGTTTCCGTGTAACATCCTTGGTTCTCAATGTTATCCGGATCACCACTGTTAATTGATTCCAGACCAATTTCCTCAAGAATTTTATTGATAAGGTCCTTGGACAAATAAAATACCTCCTCCCGTTTATCGAATCAATACAAAATATAATATGACAAACGGGAGAAAAAAATGAGTTGTCCGGTGTACTTTTTTTCCCAACATTATAAACACCTGCTCTTGATTTGAATAGAATATAACATCATCTTCATCTGCATCGAAGGAGGTTCCAAAATGCTGATAGCAATAAGCAAAATCAAGGTCCGCAGCGGGCATTTAGGAAAAGTGATGCCCCTGCTCAGGGATAATGCCCATCTGGGTACGAGCCAAAAAGGGTGCCTGGAAAGCTACCTGGCCCGTAATGTCGATAACAACGACGAAATTTTAATATATACACTGTGGCAGTCCCAGCAAGACTACGAAGAAGCGCTGGAAAAAGTAAAAAAAGACCCCCGGTTTACGAAAGCGGCGCTGCAGCTGCTTCCTCATCTGGCCCATGAACCGCAAATACATTCCTATACGGTTGTACCTATGAATTGATATTCTCTGTCTTCTGAGCCGCGTCATGCTTACAAAACTCGCGGACCGGGCATTCTCCGCACCTGGTCTTCCTGTTGCCGCAATACTTGTTGCCAACCCCCACTATCAAAGCATGGAATTCGTTGTACAACCGGGTATCTGGCGGCAAGTTATCCATAAAATATCTCTGCATTTGGTCATAAGTGGCTTCTTCGGCAAAACACCCCAGCCTGGAAAAAATTCTTCTGGTGTATGCATCTACCACAAATATTGGTTTTTCTGCCGCATATAATATGATGCTGTCAGCGGTTTCGGGGCCGATTCCATAGATGGCCAGCAGCTCTTTCCTGAGCTCCGGCAGGTCTTTGGCCAACATTTCCTGCAGATTACCGCGATACTTTTCGGTGACATGAGTTACAAAAGACTTGAGTTTTTTGGCCTTCATCCTGTAATACATGGTCGGCACAATACATTTTTCGATTTCTTCCCGGGGACAGTTATACATACTGGGCAGATCACATAACCCTTTATCTTTCAGGTTGTCAATGGCCTTTACAACGTTCTTCCAGGCAACGCTCTGGGTCAGAATCGCCCCCACACAAATTTCGAAGACAGTTTCACCGGGCCACCAACCCCTGGAACCAAAATGTTCATACATTTTGTTGTAAATATTCATTAATTTATCCCTGGTTTTTCTTCTGGATCCCCTATCCATATAAGCTTCTCCTCTCTGCTCTTATAACTGAAGAACACAGGACTGACTAAGTCAGTCCTGTGTTATTTCAAATTTTGCCCATCTCCTTTTATCATGTTCCGTATTCCGGCCTTCCCAATCACTGCAGGCCGTGATCTTTTGACGTTGATAACCGGTAAAACGGCACCGGCCGTTTCTCCTTTTTTTGCACTTCTCGCATATCTTGCCGCCCTGCTCATTTTTTCCTTTTAAAATATATTCATCAAACCGTTTTTCACATGCCGGACAAAGCCATTTTTTGGCCCTGGGGCTAACTGCGGCGGTAGTATGGGTCGGCCTTTTGCATACGGCACATCTTTTAACAGGCATGGCACTCTCCCGTGTTTTTAATATATGTTTATCTTCGCTATTGATTTGTCTTTTTCCTTCTTAATGCTGTTTTCCCTGGAACGATACCCTTCCCCTGGTTTTTTTCACAATCAGGTACGGCCCAATAACCAGCAAAGTCACCACAACCAGTCCCAGCATGTAGTTTTTACTGTGGACTAAACTGTATCCCAATATTGTATACCCGATAATGAACGGCAGTTTCCCCAAAGCCGATGCCAGTAAAAACCAGAGGTAATTTATCCTGCTTGCTCCCGCTGCAATGTTGACCAGGGGCGCCGGGAAATAGGGCAACAGCCTCAGAGCCAAAATGACCCAGAAACCACGGGTTCCTTTCATTTTTTCAATGTAACGCAGGATATTTCCTTTATTTTTATACCTTACTCCCTCGTAACCCAACCTCCTGGAGGCAAGGAAGGTCAGTGACGCTCCGGCGAGGGTTCCGACCCATGTAATGATTACCCCTTTGAAAAAACCGAAAAGAACTCCGTTGGCGCTGGAGATGATTAGAAAAGGAACGGCAGGAACCACCGCCTGAATGACAGTTATGAGAAAGGCCGATACCGGCATAACTGCGCCAAAGGATTCGGCGTACCGGACAAACCCTGCTACCGTAGAAATTTCCTCAAGTTTAAAAGGTCTGTACAAATAAAAACCGGCCAGGGTGAGGATTAAAAGCAGCAGGATTATTAACAACTCTTTATTGTTCCGCTTCACTGGGTATCCACCTTTTTCTTTTTAGGTTTATAGAATTCGCAGGCACATTCTATCTCGCCAAGTCTGTCGCTTCCGATCACGTTTAGCGTGCATTCCCCGTCAGCGGCATGAACACAATTGGCAAAACACGGCAAACTGGTCATCCTTCCCACCTCCTCAAGGTTAATCTCCCCCAAAGAGGTGGAAAATATTAGTCTATTCTTTTTCAGCCTTAATGTTATCTTCCGCAGGTTCCGGCAGGGGAAGGAATTCCTCCTCATTGTACGGAGGTTCATAGATGTATGACAGTAAACCGGTTAATAAAACGAGAATGATGAAAACAAGCCATACTTTTTTGTCTACAACGCCGAGGATGATATTTTCCTTCAATAACTGTAAAGGCACGGCTGCCCATGTACGGAGATCCAAACCGAAGCTGTACAGAAAAACTGTTAAAAAAACGACAGCCCACAGAATGAGCATTTTGAATTTGGGGTAATCAAACCGGTAACCCTTACTGGGCAGGGCGCTGGACATGTTCAAGAAAATAAACTTGGCCACCCCTTTGACGATTCCGGCAACAACCCCGACAGGTATTAAGAGAGCCACGACCCGGTGAGTGGTTGGGTTCAGTTTTGCCATGAGTACAGCGCCGCTCATCCCTACAATAAATCCTATAAACATGTCTCTGGTTGCAACAACCAAGGCCCAAACCGTCAGGTCAAGTTTTTTCATTAATCATTCTCCGTTTCATTTCAGCCGCGTAAGTTTTTTTCTGAATTTCCAGGTGTTTCAAGAAAGCCTTGCAGGCATAACTCTGATATTTGTTCTTGTTATAGGCCAAATAAAGCGGACGCTCAAAGGCGGCCTGTCTAATCTTAACTTCACGGATTTTCCCAAGTTTTAAGGCGTCCTGGGCAGCCAGCCTGGACACCACGCTCAGGCCCAGCCCGCTTTCCACAGCAGTAATGATGGCCCTGGTGCTCCCCAGTTCCATGACCACCCGCATTTTTTTGGTGTCAATATTGTGTTTTTTCAGCTTTTGCAAAAAAACCATGCGCGTACCTGAATCCGGTTCTCTTAGAATTAAATCCGTTTCAACCAGCTCGTCAAGAGACATTTCATTCTTTTGGGATCCGGGGCCGCCGATTACAATCAATTCGTCATTGAAGAATTCCTCCAGGTGCAGGGCCTCGTTTTTAACAGGAGCTCCCATAATCCCGATATCCGCGGTCCTCATCAAAAGCTGTTCGGCCACCATCCCGGTATCGGAAATCTTGAGGCTGAGTTCTATTCCCGGGAACGCGGTTTTAAAGTCTCCGATAATTTTCGGCAGTATGTATTCACCGGGAATGGTGCTGGCCGCAAGGCACAACCTGCCCCTGCGGACTCCTTTCAACTCGTCTATGGCTTCCGTGAATCCTTCAAACAGAGACAGTATTTTGCGGGCTTCCTCCAAAAACATGTCACCCGCTTCGGTCAGGACAATTGATTTGTCAGTTCTTTCCATGAGCCGGATGTCAAGCCGTTCTTCCAGCGCCTTGATCTGAGCGCTTACAGCCGGTTGAGTCATATAAAGGATTTTGGCCGCTCTGGTAAAGCTCCTGTTCTCAGCAACTGCAACAAAGGCTTTCAGTTGACGTAAATTAATCATATGTGGCGCCCCGCTTCAGTCCATAATGTTTGTTTATTTCTTTAATAAAGATTTTTTTCCTGCCTCCTGATAAAAAGTTTCTTCCTGGCGAGAATTTTTCTCTGCATATAAACTTTTTTGATCTTTAAATACTGGTCATATTCTTTTATTATATCGATTCCTTCCCTGGTGGTCGGCATTTGAAAGGAATTATAGAGCGCCCTGATAATCTTTACCGGTACCCGGCGTTCTCTCCGGGCATTTCTTTGCTCTGCCGTCTCGAGGGGGCAATTAATCCAGTGCAGGACCACCCTGGCTTTGTATTTGCCGGCCAGCGCCGTAAACCTGCTGCGTTTGGCGACAGTGAGGTTGGTTGCGTCAAAAACCACGTTTTCTCCCAAATTCAGCAGGTAGCCGGCAATTTGTTCAGCCAATTGAAATACCAGTCGGTCATGGACCACCACGGACTCATCATGCCATAAAAACTTGCGAATCCTGTCAGTGGATATGTAATAACCGGGTAAACGTCCTGCCAGGGTAGATTTGCCGCTTCCGGGGATTCCGCACATTATATGCAGAAACATTTAGAAAAACACCGTCCTGGAGGGTAATTTTTAAACCTACAGGATAGAATATGCAATTCTTGGGCAAATTAATAATAGTTAAAAAGGAGGGCAATTAATGAAAGACACTCTCGCAGCCGGTACCCTTGCCGGAATTGTCGGCGCCATTGTTCTGGATGTTGTGACTTATCTGGCCCTGCTGCTTGGTATTAAGACAAGCACCCCCTGGGATGTGGCGGCCCTGGTTTTTCTTAGGCCCCAGTACCTGGGAACAATCTCCGGTTACATTATCGGGATTGTCGGTAGCCTGGCCCTGGGAATAGCTGCGGGGATTATGACTTCCGTGGTGATAAAAATTACCGGAAGCGATTATGCGTGGTTAAAAGGAGTAATTGTGGCAGAAGCGGTTGGCTTTGCCACTCTCGGGTTTTTTGCTCCCCTGGTCAAAATTGCCGGTTTTCTGAAAAACCAGCCTGTCACCAATATCTTTGCCATGGTGAACCTTTTTATATTTGGCCTGGTAACCGGATATTTTATTAAAAGATACGGAAAATTTGCCGGTATAAACACTCAGCGGGGATAAAATGTTGAAACATTTAACCCCGCTTACATTTGCCTATTTACTGCCAAAGCCTTTTTCAGGAAGCGCCGGCAAACCTGAATTACTTCATTCCGGTTACCGGTGGTGATGAACTTAACTTCAGGGGGTTTTGGCTCTTTGCTTCCCGGTGCTAAAAGACCGTATGATTCCAAAGTATTTATGAGATGCCTGGCAGTCCCCGCGTTACCGTCGACTATCTTTACATGGGGACCCGCAGTATCGGAGATCTCTTTTCTAATAAAGCTGTAATGGGTACACCCGAGCACTACCGCGGATATCTTCGATTTCTCCAGATTGCCAAATGCCTGTTTGAGATACTCACTTATCCGGCCGGTCCCGGCTTCGGATTCGATCAGTTCCACAAGACCCGGGCAGGGCAGGGGAATTATTGACGCCTCGTGATTGTATCTGCTGTAAAGGGCATTGAATTTCTCTTCCTGCAGGGTCAAAGGAGTTGCCATTACAACGATTATCCCGCTTTTCCCTATTTCCACGGCGGGTTTTAAAGCCGGTTCCATGCCAATTACCGGAAAAGCATATTGTTTCCTGAGATCGTTGACGGCGGCACTGGTAGCGGTATTACAGGCCACCACCAAAGCCTTAATGCCCTCAGAAAAAAGGATTTTAGCTGCGTTTAACGACAACTCCCTTACATGTTGGCAACTTTTGGTGCCGTAAGGGGCATTAGCCGAATCAGCCAAATAGATATATTTTTCTCCCGGCAGATACTTGATTATTTCTGTCAAAACACTGATGCCGCCGATTCCCGAATCAAATACCCCGATGGGCAAGATATTATGATTATTAACCATTTCTTTTCTCCCGGCTGTTTTCTTTAACCTCCCTAAGATCCAAAGTATATATTTTCTACCGTGGGCTTTTAATTCCTCTTAACTATTATTTCCTTTTTCCTCATCTTTTCCGCAAATCTCTTTGACCCTGGGCAGATGATTATCAATGATATGGACAAATGAATTAAGGGTAGTCATGATTTCGGAAAACTCCAGGTCAACAGTGGGGATCTGGTCTATATAGATAATGGAATCACTGTCCGGATGGATGGCAAACGAGCCACAGAAGACGCCTGTACAATTCAATTCCAGTAGGTAACGGTATACCTCTTCTGTGTTCTGCTGCGGGACCGGCAACAAAGGCATGACAAACCGCAGAAACTCCGATTCCTCGTTATGAAACATCAGAATAACATATTCCCCGCAGGTTAGCCTCCAGTACCCGTCTTCCATAAACGTATAAGGGATCCTGTTTTCTCTGAGCAGACTCTCTACTTCCAAGTTTGTCACTGCACTACTTCTCCCCTCACAGATATTTGGATTTCCCCGGCCGGGTCCACCCATACCGCAAAGCTTTTTTCTTCACGTCTTGATAATACCGTTTTGGAAAGCGGTTTTAAGACCATGGCTTCAATTGTCCTGTTGAGGAACCTGGCGCCGTATTCCGGGTTGTACCCCTTCTCACTGATTAGATTAAGAACCTTATCATCTATGACTATTTCTTTCTGCTCATCCTTGAACCTCCGCTTGATCTCGTCAAGTTTCATGGCGGCAATCTTTTTGATAGCGCTTCTGTCCAGAGGCTTAAAGTAAATGACCTCGTCGATCCTGTTAATAAACTCCGGAGTAAAATGTTTTTTCACAGCTTCCCTGAGAATTTTTTCAGTTTTCCTGAAATCAATTTCCCCGGGGCTTTCGCTGAATCCAATCTCCCTGCTCCTGGTAAAAGCGGCAGAAGCTCCGATATTGCTGGTCATGATAATAGTACAGTTACTGAAGTAGACCGTTCTGCCCTGGGAATCGGTCAGCATCCCGTCCTCGAACACCTGCAGAAAAATGTTTAACACATCGGGGTGGGCCTTTTCGACTTCATCCAGCAGGATGATGGAATAGGGCTCTGTCCTGACTTTCCCGGTAAGGCCGCCTTCCTGGTCCGAACCAATATAGCCCGGCGGCGACCCAATTATTTTGGAAACACTGTGCGGCTCCATGTATTCAGACATATCAAGCCTGATCATCTTGGTCTCGTCATCAAAAAGTATTTCAGCCAAAACCCTGGCCAGTTCAGTCTTGCCAACTCCCGTAGGACCTATGAACAAGAACACTCCGTCCGGTCTGACCGGCTTTAAGTCCAGGGAGCTCTTGGTCAGCCTGATAATGTCGCTGACCTTGGCAATCGCCTCATCCTGCCCTATAATCTTCAGTTTTAAAAGGTCTTCCAGGTGAAGAAGCTTCTCAAATTTATCTGAACTAAGTTTCTCCAGGGGAATCTTGGTTTTGTGAGAAAGAACCACGGCTATATCTTGCAACGATACAGTCCTTTTTGTCTCCTGTTCTGCCGAAAGGCTTATGTGGGCACAGGCCTGGTCAATCAGGTCAATGGCTTTGTCAGGCAAAAACTGGTCCTTTATATGCATTACGGCCAGTTCAACCGATTTCTGAATAACATCATCAGGAACAACCACATCATGAAAATCTTCATAAAGGTGTTTGACACTCTTAATAATCTCAACGGTCTCTTCGATTGACGGCTCCTCAATTACAACGGTTTGAAAACGTCTGGCCAGGGCGGGGTCTTTTTCAATGTATTTTCTGTACTCCTTCATCGTGGTAGCGCCGATGCATTTGATGTCCCCGTTGATCAGCGGAGTTTTTAAAATATTGGCTGCATCCCCCAGGCCGCTAATCCCACCTGTACCGACAATATTATGAATCTCATCAATAAATAGGATTATGTTTTTTTCCTCTTTCACGCAATTTATAATGTGGGACATTCTCTTTTCAAATTCACCCTGCAGGGAGGCTCCGGCAATTATGGAAGTGAGGTTTAATTCAAAGATTCTGGTATCCTTTAATTTTTCTGGGACTTTTCCGTTGATGATTCTTTGAGCCAGGCCTACCATGAGGGCTGACTTGCCGACACCAGGTTCGCCTACCAGCAGGGGGTTGCTCTTGACCCGGCGGCACAGGATTTCAATGATATCGTCAATTTCTTTTTCCCTCAGCGCGACAGGGTCCAGCCTGTGGCTCCGGGCCAGGCCGGTCAAATCCCGCCCGTATTTTTCCAGGGCCGACGGCATGGTCTGGTTACCGGCGCCCCTCATCCGGGCCGTAAAGGCCGAGCCTGTAACGGCAGTCCTTTGGGAGATGTCCTTCTTTAAACTACTTGGATATTTGATAAGCCGTACAAACCAGTCAACGTTTATTCCGAAACTTTCCAAAATCCTGGCCGGAACGTTCTTTTCCTTACGGTATTCATCAAAAACAGCGATCATCAGGTGTGATACATCAATATAAGAAGAAAAGAACAGGTTAGCTTCTTTCTGGGCCCTTCTCACCAACCGGTCAGTGGTTGACCGGTCAATGTCTTCGCTCTTGATCATTTCCGCAACCCTGGATTTCAAGTTTGCCGGAGTGCCGATATATTCATCCATGACAAGATTGGCCAGGTTATTGTTGGATTCGAAAAAGGCTAACAAGACATGTTCAGGAGAGACAAAACTGTGCCCCATACCTGCTGCTATTTTTTCTGACACAGCCCAGAGCTCTTGGGCCTCTTTTGTGAAATGCTCCTTCAACAGCTCACCTCCTGCGGCAAAAGTCGTCCTCTCGTTACATTCATAGACCTTTTTCGACAGTTTGGTTAATTATTCCTGCTTCAAATTAAAAAACAGCCTGTCGTGAGGCTGTTTTTTAATATCTCCGGTTAGCTTCAATTATTTTTTTAAAGCTTCCAGGATTTCTTGCAGCACCAGGTCAATATCCTGGTCTCCGTTAATATTTATCAGCAGTCCGCGTTTCTGGTAATAGTCAATCAACGGCTGAGTCTGGGCTTCGTAAACGTCAAGACGATTGGCCACGGTTTCCTCATTGTCGTCCGAGCGCTGATACAGTTCACCGCCGCAATTGTCGCAAACCCCCTCCTTCTGTGGCGGGTTAAACAAAACGTGGTAACTGGCGCCGCACTTTTTGCATACACGCCGCCCGGTCAGGCGGGCCATCAGTCGTTCCCTGGGCACCTCAATATTGATAACCCCATCCAGCTTGATTCCCATTTGGTCAAGAGTAGTGCTGAGAGCATCGGCCTGGGCAACTGTCCTGGGAAACCCGTCCAGCAAAAATCCCTTGGCACAGTCCGGCTGGGAAAGCCGGTCTTTTACCATCCCGACCACAACTTCGTCCGGAACCAGCTGGCCTTTATCCATGTACTCTTTGGCCTTTTTACCCATTTCCGTTCCTTCTTTAATAGCGGCCCGGAACATGTCACCGGTTGAAATATGAGTGATGTCAAGCTCCTTCACAAGTCTCTCGGCCTGGGTTCCTTTACCGGCTCCCGGCGGCCCCATGATCATTAGTTTCAAGAATACCCCTCCCTCAAATATAATTTAAAATTAGATGCCAATTATTCCCTCGTATCCTACATAAATGAATTATACCATATTTGTCCCGAGAAAAAAACATACAACTAAGAAAATTCTTAATATATTTACAGATTGACTTTTTGAATTTTTTCACCGTTAAAAGAGTATAATACCTTTTTGTTTTCCACCATTGTCTCAAAATGAACAGTCTTTCCCCATAATTTATAGACATAGGGCAGGGTCTTTTCCAAATAGTAAAGGTCCAGGTCTCTCCCGTCATGCCAGTGTTTGATGTATAGTTCACCGTTCCTCTTGTAATCCCCATCTTCAACGGTAATATATGGAAAGCCCCCGTTAGTCAACAGAGTTGCCAACCCATCTCTTACTTTTTCCCATTCGGTATCCACAACCTGCCATTTGGTATACACCTTTTGGAACAGGTACAGGTCCAGGTCTTCCACCAGTTCCCTGGTCAGGTAGTTTCTGATGAAAGAAATGTCATTCTCGGTAGCCCTTACTTCGAAAATCTTCTCTCTTCCCTGGCCCCCGGGCCGCCCGTATTTTTCTTTTTCTTCTGCCGAGGGATTTTCCCAGCGTTTCTCAATATCCTCCCATATTTTCAGACCAATATGGTACGGGTTGATTCCCATCTTGGAGGTTTGCAGGATACTGGCATGCATTTTGGCAAATTCAATGGTTTCTTCTTCATTCAGCTGGATTTCCCGCATTATCCTGGCATGCCACAGGGTCGCCCATCCTTCGTTCATTATTTTCGTTTCAATTTGAGGCCAAAAATACAGCATTTCATCCCTGACAATAAATATGATGTCGCGTTCCCAGTCTTCCAGTTCCTTGGCGTTATCCGCAATAAATTTCAATAAATCTTTCTCCGGTTTTTCGGGAAACTTCCTGACCTTTTTGCTTGGTTCCTCTTCTTTTCTGTGGCCGATATCCCACAAGTCGTCATACGGGGTGGTTACTTTTTGTGGTTTTACAGATTTCTTACCCTGTTTTCCGATATGAGGTCTGGGGTCAATATGTTCCTGTAAAGCCATGGCCGCATCCAGGCATTCTTCCACCTTGTCGCGGCCGTACTTTAATTCATATTCCCTTATTCTCTCGGCATTTCTGGCCATGGTTTCCACCATGTTCCTGTTGGTGTTGCCAAACCACTGGTTATTCTTAAAAAAGTCGCAATGAGCATAGACATGGGCCGCCACCAGTTTGTTCTGGATCAGTGAATTCCCGTCCAGGATAAAGGCGTAGCAGGGATCTGAGTTTATAACCAGCTCATATATTCGGCTCAAATTGTAATCATACTGTGTTTTCATGCGGTGAAAAGCCTTGCCGAATGACCAGTGGGAATACCTTGTCGGCATCCCGTATGCCCCGAAAGTATATATAATGTCCGCAGGACATATCTCAAATCTCATATCATAAAAATCCAACCCAAAGTCTCTTGCTTTTTCCGAGATTTTCCGGAGTGATTCTTGGAATTGCTCTATTTCTTCTGAGGTCATATGATCACAACCCGATATTATATTTTAAAAACATCTGTCTTTGGCTTAAAGAATGCCTTCAGCGCCGGATATACCCCTGTTTTATCTTTTATCAGAACGCTGGTGAATTTGGGGTTTGTAATTTTTTTGTATACAGACATGAGTGAACTGGAATTGTAGTATAGGCCCTCAATTTCACCGTACCCGAAAATATTGCAGACATTTAGCAACTTTTCCACTAATTCCACGCACTTTTCATTATCGGAGGGGAGATTATCTCCATCCGAAAAATGAAACGGATAAATATTATAATCCTCGGGATTATACCGCTTCTCAATTATTTCCAGAGCCAGCTGGTAGACGGACGAACACCTGGTCCCGCCGCTTTCGCCCTTGGTAAAAAACTCTTTTTCAGTTACCTCCCTGGCTTCTGTGTGGTGGGATAAAAAAACTATATTGACATGCTGGTATTTGGTCCGCAAGAACCTTACCATCCAAAAAAAGAAGCTCCGGGCAATATACTTTTCAAAAGGACCCATTGACCCGGAAGTATCCATCATGGCAATAACCACCGCATTTGATTGGTACTTTATGTCTTCATCCCAGGTTTTAAACCGGAGGTCTTCCGGGGTGATGTGTTTATCTTCTTTTCCATGCATCGCCCTTCTTTTAATACTTTCCAGGATGGTTCTGCGCTTGTCAATATTGCTCATGATTCCCTTTTTTCTGATATCGCGGAATCGCACCGATTCGGTGACCAGTTCCTTTTGCCGTTTCTCCTTTAAATTGGGGAGCCCCAGGTCCTCAAAAATCAACTCGGCCAATTCATCTATGGTTATTTCCGCTTCATAGTAGTCAACACCCGGTTCGCTACCGGCGCCGGGACCTTTGCCCGGACCCTTTGACCCGTCTGCCCCCAGAACATCACCGGGTTTGGTGTTGCCGCTACCCTGCCCGGCATGTTTAACCTTGTTCTGGTTGAATCGAAAATGATATTCTTCCAGTGACTTTATGGGTACTTTAATTACCTTTTTGCCGTCTGACATGATAATACTCTCCTCGGCCACAATGTCAGCCAGGTTTTTCTTAATTGCTTCTTTAACTTTCTGCATGTGGCGTTGCTGGTCAATGTATCCTTTGCGGTGCAGAGACCAGTCATCTTTAGAAACAATAAAGCTTTTTTCCACAACGCCATCACCTCCCGAACTCTACCTGTTTAACAAGCTTCCCACATATTTTAACAGTTCATTTGCACAGACCGGGCAGTAACCGTGGTCTTCAACCAGCTTTGCCGTCACTTCATTTACTCTCTTAAGCTGTTCGGCGTCCGGGGTCTTGGTCGAAGTAGTTATCTTTACAACATCCTTCAAGTCGGCAAAAAGCTTCTTTTCAATAGCTTCCCTCAACCGCTCGTGAGAATTGTAATCAAATTTCTTGCCCTGCCGGGCGTAAGAAGACAGCCTGATCAGAATTTCCTCCCGAAAACTCTTTTTTGAGCTTTCGGAGACCCCAATCTGTTCTTCTATAGATCTCATCAATTTTTCATCCGGTTCCATTTCCTCTTCCGTAATCGGGTCCTTGACCTTGAAACCGTTGCAGTATGCCTCCACATTGTCCAGGTAATTATTAAACAGGGTCTTGGCAGACTCCTCGAAGGAATACACAAAAGCCTTCTGGACTTCCTTTTTGGAGATTTCGTCATACTGTTTCCTGGCTTCGGAAATGAAGTTTAGCAGCCTGTCGCGCTCTTCCCTGGTGATGGAAGGATGTTGGTCCAGTCTGTCCTTTAAAGCTCTTAAGATATCCAGGGCATTTATGCAAACAGTTCCGCTGCGAATCAGGGCCGTTGAAATACGGTTGATAACATACCTGGGGTCAACCCCGCTCATGCCTTCATCAGGTGCTTCCGCATGCAGTTCGTCAACATCCTTTTGTTTAAATCCTTCCACATCTTCTCCGTCGTAAAGCTTCATCTTTTTAATTAAGTCCATGCCCTGTTTTTTCGATTCCTTCAACCTGGACAATACCGAGAATATGGCGGCAGTACGCAAGGCATGCGGCGCAATGTGAATGTCTTTCATGTCACTTTGGGCGATAAGTTTCTCGTAGATCTTTACTTCTTCCGTGACCCGGAGATTATATGGAACCGGCATGACAATTATTCTTGACTGCAGGGCTTCATTTTTTTTGTTGGCAATAAAACTCCTGTATTCGGCTTCATTGGTATGGGCAATGATAACCTCGTCCGCTGAGATCAGGGCAAACCTGCCGGCTTTGAAATTTCCTTCCTGGGACAGGCTCAGCAGATTGTACAGAAATTTTTCGTCACACTTCAGCATCTCCTGAAATTCCATAATACCCCTGTTGGAAATATTCAGTTCCCCGTCAAACCTGTAAGCCCGCGGGTCAGACTCTGACCCGTATTCAGTTATAGTGGAAAAATCTATACTGCCCGTCAGTTCGGCTATGTCCTGGGATTTGGGGTCCGAGGGGGAAAAAGTGCCAATCCCGATCCGTTTTTCCTCCGATAAAATGATCCGTTCAACCCTTACCTGAGATACGTCATTGTTATATTTCTCTTCCAAAAGAACCCGGCATGCAGGACAGAGGTCGCCTTCAATGTAAATTCCGTATTCTTTTTCAAAGTCTTTTCTCATTTCTTTGGGGATTAGGTGCAGCGGCTCCTCGTGCATGGGGCACTCTTTAATCCCGTATAAAGCTCCTTCCTCCGTTTTGGAAAACTGCTCCAATCCTCTCTTTAACATTGTCACAATTGTTGATTTGCCGCCGCTGACAGGACCCATTAAAAGCAGGATCCTTTTTCTGACATCGAGTCTTCTGGCGGCAGGATGAAAATATTCCTCAACCAACTGTTCAATGGTCTTTTCCAGGCCGAATATTTCCTTGTTGAAAAAATGGTACCTTTTTTTACCGTTTATTTCTGTAATGCCATGGCTCTTAATCATTTGATAAATCCTGGCATGAGACAATTGGGCTATTTGGGGTTTTTGGGTGACTATCTCAAGGTAATCTGAAAATGAGCCTTCCCACTTCAGCTGCGTTTCTTTCTGGTGATATTCTTTCAGTTCTTTTAATATCTCCACGCGCATTCCCCCCCAACGACTCTATACTTAATGGTGTTTATTTCCTCTTAATCATTATATGCTTGAGTCAGTAGGATGAAAACCCAATCATCAATTTTTGCATTTTTTGTCGATAAAGAAGGTTTTGTAGATAAATCGCGCCGTAAATTCAACCATTTAACAGCCAAAAACTTCATTTGAAGGAAATAATGTAGCAATTGTATGAATTTTGGGATAATATCAAAAACAAAAACATTATTTGGAGGTGGGAAAATGCAAGTGTGCAAAATTTGCGGCGAGAAACTTTCTTCTGAAGAGAAACGCAGAGGCACATGCAAAGACTGCGAAACCGCAATTTCCAATCTTATAATTCACAAAGCAGGAAAGGGATTTTATCCGAGAAAGGTACGCCTTAAGTATTAATTCTCCGTGAAAACTTCCCGGGTTTTTACCTTTTGTTTATTAATTACTCAGGTCATACCTGGGTAATTTTATTGGCCTTAAACCAAAAACAAAGTCAGAAAACCCCGCTGGCATTCCGCCAACGGGGTTTAAACAACGTTTTAACCGTTAGTTATTCCTCATTTGCATTGTTAAACGGTTGATTTTTTTATTTAAACAGATCTTTAATATAGTTCGGCAGGGCAAAACATGCCTTATGGATATCATTATTGTAATATTTCAGATTCATACCGTTGATTTTTGCTATATCCAGCTCTGCTAAAAGAGGGTCGTATTTTTTGCTGGCCAGGGTAAAGGACCAAAAGCCCCCAATATATGTAGCTATAGATGTCAAATAGGTTCTGGTAACCGGGAAAATTCCTGACAAAATTTTGTTTACCGATCTTAATAGCTCTTTGTTAAATAGAGGCGATTCGGTCTGGGCCACTAAGATGCCGTCTTCCTTCAAAGCCTTGCAGACATCTCGATAAAACTCTTCCCCGAACAGTCCCGCTGCCGGTCCGATGGGGTCGGAAGAATCAATGATGATTACATCGTAATCATTCTCTTTTTTCTTTAAAAACTTTATCCCGTCTTCCACCAAAATTCTGACCTTGGGGTCACTGAGAGCGCAGCTTATTCCGGGCAGGTATTTCCGGCAGGCCCAAATTACCTTTTCATCTATTTCTACCAGGTCAGCCTGCTGTACAGTCTGATACTTTATCACTTCCCTGACGGTTCCCCCGTCCCCGCCGCCGACCACCAGAACTCTTTGGGGATTGGGGTGGGTCATCAGGGCCGGATGAACTATCATTTCATGATAGATGAATTCGTCTCTTTCTGTAGTTTGGATAATACCGTCAAGAACCAGGGCCCTGCCAAACTCAAGGGTGTCAATAATCGCCAGGTGCTGGTATTCCGTCTGCCCGGTATAAAGCGTTTCGGTAAATTTCCAGTTTACACTGTACCCGTCAGTATGCTTTTCATTTAACCAGAATTCCATAAGCCTAAACCGTTCCCTCCTCTAATTTGGTGCAGTAAGTACTTCTATGATTGGTTTATGGATTCCTGCCGGAAGGCCCATTTTATTCATCAAGCAGGCTGTATTTTTCGAGTTTCTGATACAGGCCTGCCCGGGAAATGCCAAGCAACCTGGCGGCTCTCACCTTGTTTCCCCCGGTTCTTTGGAGCGCCTGGGCCAGGACATTTCGCTCAGTGTCTTCCAGGATGGTCTTCAAGGAAATCCTGTCATTTACCTTTGTCTTTCCCTGAGACATTTTTTTCAGGTACATGGGAAGGTGATGCGGTTGGATAATTTGGTCTTCAATGATGTTGAAAGCCCTTTCCATTACGTTTTCCATTTCCCTGACATTACCGGGCCACGTGTGTCTGATAAATATATTATAGACTTCAGAGGAGATTCCGATAATATTTTTGCCAAATTCGTGATTGTATTTTTCAATCATAAAATTAATCAGAGCTTCAATGTCCTCTTTACGGTCACGCAGGGGAGGTATGTATAAACTGATTACGTTAAGCCGGTAGTAAAGGTCCTCCCGGAACTGGTTCTGCCGGATCAAGTCTTCCAGATTTCGCTTGGTGGAAGCAATTACCCTGAAATCCACCGGTATTTTTTTGTCATCCCCTATCCGTTGAATCTCTTTGTCCTGCAGGACTTTTAACAACTTGGCCTGTAAAGCCAGGGACATATCACTGATCTCATCAAAAAAAACGGTTCCCTGGTTGGCCAGTTCGTATTTTCCGATTTGGCCGCCTTTCCTGGCTCCGGGGAAAGCGCCTTCTACGTAGCCAAACAGTTCCGCCTCCAGGATGTTTTCCGGTACGGCAGAACAGTTTACCTTAACGAAAGGTTTATGTTTCCGCGGGCTTTCCAGGTGCAGGGCATGAGCGAACAGCTCTTTTCCGGTGCCCGTTTCCCCCCTTAGCAATACCGTTGAATTGCCGGGGGCCACTTTTTTAATGGCTTCTTTAAGCTGGGAGATAACCTGACTATTACCGACAATGTTATTAATCTTATACTTGGCGCCTGAAGCCTTTTCCAGTTGACTCTTGTAAAACTCCAGCTTGCTCCTGAGCATATTTACTTTGTTAACCAGGGGATCCATTTCATGAACGTTCTTATAGATTATCTTCCCTATAGCTCCGTCAATTCTTTTCCCATTATAAACAGGAAACCTGGCCACAATCACGTCACTGCCCCTGATTTGTCTTATCTCTGCCGGTTCAGCTTCTCCGGTATTTAGCACATCCGACATAGATAATTCAGGCAGGATATCATTTATATCTCTGCCGATGAGTCTTTCTCGTTCAGTATTCAGATAATCACACATAGGGCCGTTACACAGCACAATACTGCCTGAGTGATTAACCACCACAATGCCCTCATGTGTGTTTTCCGTTAAAGCGTAAAGAATGGCCTGGGCTTCCCGGGAAGAAGAGATGTCTTCAGCAATCCGTTGGAGAAGGGTGACATCCTCAAAAACAGCAACTGCACCCACCACCTCTTCATTTTTAATAATGGGAGTCAGGTTGGCCAGACACACCCTGTCGTTCAGGACAATTTTTTGGCCCAGTTCCGCTATCCCGGTGCGAAGTATAACTGGCAGGCGGGATTCGGGCATGACTTCCTGAATATGTCGTCCCACCACATCCTCCCTCAGGTGCAGCATGCTCCTGGCCGGTTCGTTAAGGACTACAATATAGCCGTTTTTGTCAACGGCTGCTATTCCGTTATAGGTAGAATCCAAAATAAAACTGAGACTGTATTCCCAATTACTCAGCACCTTCCTGGACAATGTCATAAATAATACCTCCAAGCCTCCACCGCAGTCTGTGTCTATTTAATTTTATCTTATTTTGCAGTTACCTGACTTTAGTTTTTCCCGTAACGGTCGGTTTTGGGATGTTAATGGCATCATTTGAAAATAAACAGTTCTTTTTTCCAGGCGAATGGTTCTGGCGCAAAACAGGAAGTATCCCGATCGGCAGCTCGCCTGCGATACTTCCTGTTTTTTAAATCTGACCTGCTTGAATTGTGGGTAAAACGTATAACACTAAGGAAAAAATGAAATAATTATATCCGGATATTTTTTTGAAGGGATGGATAAAAATGCTTGAAAAGATCCTTGCTGCCGTATTATTAATCTTTGGCGGCGGTATCACCTTATATATAATTTATAAGGCGGCTCTGGCTGTATTGCAGCCTGTTGTCCAGAAAAAGCTGGAACAACAAATGCAAAAAGAGAAGTTGACTCAACTGGAGAATAATCTGCAAATACACCAACAGGTAGACCAAAATCAAGTAAAAAACACCCGGAAAAACATGAAAAAATAATGCTCCTACTTCATCTGTAACCGCGGTCAATACACCTGTATTGAATCGCCTCGGCTATATGATTTTCGTTGATGTTCTCAACGCCTTCCAGATCTGCGATTGTCCTGGCCACTTTCAAAACCCTGCTGTATCCCCTGGCGCTGAGATGAAGTTTTTCAAAGGCTGTCTGTATTAAGGACGCGGCTTTTCCGTTTATTTTACAGTAGCGACGGACTTCCTTGCTGCCCATTTCAGAGTTGGTCTTCATACCGGTCCCTAAAAATCTTTGCTGCTGGAGTAAACGTGCCTTTTTAACCCTTTTTCTGATTTTATCGGAACTGTCGCCGCTCAGGTTTCCCTGCAGGTCCTGATATTTAATCCTGGGCACTTCCACATGAATGTCGATCCTGTCCAGGAGCGGTCCCGAGATCCTGTTTCTGTATTTCATGATTTGGGCAGGTGTACATGTACATTCTTTGGACTCATCACCCAGAAAACCGCACGGACATGGATTCATGGCCGCCACCAGTATTATCTTGGCAGGATATTCAACACTGTAGTTAACCCTTGAGATGCATACCCTTCCCTCTTCTATCGGCTGCCGCAGTGATTCAAGGGTGTCTTTGTTAAATTCGGGGAATTCGTCCATAAACAGGATGCCATAATGGGCCAGGCTTAACTCCCCCGGTTTGGCCAAAGCTCCTCCCCCGATGATTCCTGATTTTGAAACACTGTGGTGAGGGGAACGAAACGGCCTGTTTATGATTAAAGGGAGATTGTTTTTCAACAAGCCGGCAACACTGTATATTTTTGTTATTTCCAGGGACTCCTCGAAAGTCAGTTCAGGGATTATATGGGCCAGCCGCCTGGCCATCATGGTTTTGCCTGATCCCGGAGGGCCGATCATGATGAGGTTGTGGCCGCCGGCAGCCGCCACCTCCAGAGCTCTTTTAACTTTAAACTGGCCGTAGACATCAGCCATATCCTCCCGGGTTACGCGGCTTCCGGCGCCGATTAGATTTTTCAAATCAACCGTATGCCTCTTTATGCCGTCCCGTCCATTGATAAAATTAATCACCTGCTGAAGATTATCCACCGGGTATACATCCATTTTTTCAACCAGAGCGGCCTCATCAGCATTCTGGGCAGGTACTATTACCCCTTTTACCGTGGTTTTATCCCTCACTGTCATTACACCGGGCAGGATACCGGTAACCCCCCTGACCGAACCATCCAGGGACAACTCTCCAAAAAAGGCGTATTCCTTATATCTGTCATTTTCCAACTGTCCGGAAGCAGCCAGCAACCCTACCGCAATCGGCAAATCAAATACCGGGCCCTCCTTTTTTTGATCTGCGGGAGCAAGGTTTACTGTAATCCGCCCCAGCGGAAATTCCAAGCCGCTGTTTTTTACGGCGGCTCTCACTCTTTCCTTGGATTCCTTAACTGCAGTACCGGCCAACCCTACTATATCAAGTCCCGGCAATCCGTTCGAGATGTCCACTTCAACATCCACAATGTACCCTTCCAACCCGATCATTCCCACGCTTTTGACTACCGCCAGCAAAGCAATCCCTCCTAATTGCAGCCCTGATTCCATATCATTAAAAAGCTCTAACATAATTCTACTGACTGCCATTAAATTCCTTCATATAAGACAAAATAACCCACCTTATGGTGGCTTTTTAAAAACAGTTTTCCAATACCCTGACAGATTCTAAAGTGTCGTCTTTGTTGAGACAGACGGAATATACGTCAAACCTGCAGCCGGAAGCCCGGACCGCATGTTTTGCCAGGTAATATGCCGCCAGGCTCCTTAATTTCCTTTGTTTCCTGTAATCGACAGCTTCCTCGGGAACGCCGTATTTTCTGCTTTTCCGGGTCTTAACCTCTATGAATACAAGCTTGTCGCCATCCCTGGCAATAACATCTATTTCTCCAAACCTGCAGCGGAAATTCCGTTCCAGTACCGTAACGCCTTTTTCCTCAAGCAGGCTGACAACTATTTCCTCACCAATAGCGCCTATTTCTTTTTTATTTTTCAAGAATTGCACCCCGTGGTTAATTATACCATACCGGTAATTCTCCGGTAAAACAAAAGTTGTCGACAGATGCTGTCAAGATTATTTGGGCAGACGGTCAAAATATCGGACGGGCAGGTATATTCCTGCGAGCGGCCACAATCTACACCGGCTAAATTGGAGGTTGGAGGTTAGAGGTCAGAAGTTGGATTTAAAAGGAAGCTATCCCAAAAGTCAATTTTATGCTTTAGATAA